>JBDTYE010000136.1:0-8248 GCA_040005895.1 Actinomycetota bacterium
ACGACAGCTTGACGCCCTCCCTGCCTTCGAACGCGGCCTTGGCCTGCTGCCGCAGCCGCGCGATCTTGGTGACGTCGACCTCGACGACGGTGGTCAGCTGCGCACTGGTCTGGAGCGACTCGACCATCCGCGCCGCGATCACCTGGCGCAGCCGGGACAGCTTCTCGGTCCGGCCCTTCAGAGAGACAACCGGGGCGCTGCGCGTCGGCGCCGGCGACGAAGTCACCAGCGGCTGGCCCGCCGGCGCGGCCGCGGCCGCCGCAGCTGCAGCAGGTGGAGCTGCAGGAGCTGCCGGGGCGACGGCGGCAGCTGCGGGAGCTGAGGGAGCTGTTGCCGCCTGGGCGGGCGCGCCCGATGCCTGGGCTGCGTCGAGAACGTCCTGCTTGCGGACCCGGCCGCCGAGGCCGGTGCCCCGCACTGCGGAGAGGTCGACGCCGTTGTCGGCGGCGAGCCGGCGTACCAGCGGGGTCACGTAGGCGGCACCTTCGGCGTCACCGTCCTCGTCTGCCGTGGCCTGCACAGGCGCGGCAGGTGCCGTGGCCTGCGCAGGCGGGGCAGGGGCAGGGGCAGGGGCAGGCGTGGAATTGGCCGAGACAGCAGGAGCAGCGGCTGGTGGTGCAGCGTCAGCTTGGGCGGGCGCGTCGGTGACGGGCGCCGACTCCGCTTGAGCGGCGGATACGGTCGCGACTTGGGCGGCGGGCTCGACCCGTTCGCCGGCGGTGTCCGCGGCGGGTGCTGCGCCCGCTTCGGGTGCTGCCGGCGCCGAGTCAGCGGCATCGCCGATCACGGCGAGTTCGGCGCCGACCTCGACAGTCTCGTCCTCGGCCACCTTGATGGACTGCAGTACGCCGGATGCGGGCGCGGGGATCTCGGTGTCTACCTTGTCGGTGGAGACCTCCAGAAGCGGCTCGTCCGCGACGACCTGGTCACCCTCCTTCTTCAACCAGCGCGTGACAGTGCCTTCCGTCACGCTCTCGCCGAGGCGGGGCATCGTCACCGAGACCGGCATGGGGACAAACCTTCTTTCGTGATCAGAGTTCATGGTGAGTGGGGAAGTGCCGAACGGGGTGCCTGACTAGGTTGCTGACGGTTAAGAGTGCGCGTGCAAGGGCTTCCCGGCCAGGGCGAGGTGGGCCTCGCCGAGAGCCTCGGACAATGTCGGATGCGGATGGACCAGCTCAGCGACTTCGCTGGGCAACGCTTCCCAGTTGGTGATCAATTGCGCCTCGGCGATGAGGTCGCCGACCCGAGGTCCGACCATGTGCACGCCGAGGACCGGACCGTCCTTCTGCGCGATGACGGTCACTGCGCCGGCGCCGCCCAGGATCACGGCCCGGCCGTTGCCGGCGAAGTCGTAGGTCGTTGCGACGATGTCGTGTCCGCGTTCGGCCGCTACCACGCTGGTGATCCCGACGCTTGCGACCTCCGGGTCGCAGTAGGTGATGCGCGGTACGCCGTCGTAGTCGATGGGCGCCGGGTTGAGACCCGCGAGCCGTTCGGCAACGAGGATGCCTTCCGCGAAACCGACATGAGCCAGCTGCAGTGTCGGGATGAGATCGCCGATCGCGCTGATCGTCGGGACCGCGGTCCGGCAGTACTCGTCGACGATTGCGAAGCCGCGCTGCAGCTCGACGCCCGCTTCGGCGTACCCGAGACCCTCGCTGACAGGGCCGCGACCGACGGCAACCAGGAGGATGTCCGCGTCGATCGTCTTGCCACCTTCGAGCGAGATGGTCACGCCCGAGTCGGTGGACTTCACGCTTTCGAAGCGCGCCCCGAGCTCGAATGCGATGCCCCTGCGGCGGAATGCCCGCTCCAGCAGCTTGGAACTCGACTCCTCCTCGAGCGGCACCAGGTGCGGCAGCGCTTCGATGATCGTGACTTCGGCGCCGAAACTGCGCCACACACTGGCGAACTCGCAGCCGATCGCGCCCGCGCCGAGGATCGCGACGGAACCCGGGACGCTCTGCCAGCCGAGGGCGTCGTCGCTGGTGATGACGCGGTGGTGGTCGATGTCGAGACCGGGCAGGGACTTCGGCTGGGAACCTGTCGCGAGCACGACGTGCTGCGCCTCGATGACTCGTTCGCCGCCGCCTTCGAGCGCGACCGTGACGCTCGTCGCTGAGCTGAGGCGGCCGTCCCCGGCGACGACCTCGATGCCCTTGCTCTTGATCAGACCGGTCAGGCCCTTGAACATCCGGCTGACGACGCGGTCCTTGTAGGCGTGCACCCCGTCCATGTCGACGCCCTCGAACGTCGCCCGGACGCCGAACTTGTCGGCTTCCTTCGTCTGGTCGACGATCTCGGCGGAGTGCAGCAGCGCCTTGGTCGGTATGCAGCCCCAGTGCAGGCAGGTGCCGCCGAGCTTCGAGCGTTCGACGATCACCACCGACATACCGAGCTCAGCTGCTCGGATTGCACACGCGTAGCCGCCGCTGCCGCCTCCGAGAATGACGACGTCTACGGTGCCTTCGGATGTCGGCACGGCTGCTCCCTCGGGTCTATGTGGGCGCGGCTTGTGGCGGCGCTGCGCCGATAACCGTATACGCCGTGCCACGCGCGCCAAAGGCGGCCCGAGCAAGGTCAGTGCGGAACGACACCTGGTCTGCCATCGTTGTCCACCGCAAGCCGGGGTGGCCGGCCTGGCTGAGGGAGAGATGTGGCCCTGTTCCGACGCAAGCGCGCCGGCGTCACGCGTGAGGCCGGCTCGGACGACCTGCGGCATCTCGAGGAGTTCGTGCGGACCAGGCGCGGAGTCGAGGGCTTCGTCGAGCCGCGTACGACGATGACGTCGACGACCATGGCACTGGTCGCTCATGACGGCGAGTGGACCCGCCGGCGTATCGAGGACGAGCGCGCGGCCGCCGACTTCGGCAAGCGGATGACGATTCCGGTCTACGACGTCCAGATAGTGGGATATCCGCAGCGGATGCGCGAGTGGAGCCGGCGGCAGAAAGTGGCGCAACGGGACGGCGTACCGCAGGCAGAGTCCTCACCCGAGCCCCCCCTGGAGCTCCCGCCCATCTGAAGTCACGACTGACGTCTCTGAGCGAAGTCGCGCGTCGACTCGGTGAGCATCCCTCTCCTAGATTGGCCGTCATTGCGACCGGCATCGAGATCACCGAGCTGACCGATGTCGCGCAGTGGGGGCGACTACGGTCGACCAACGTCTACCGGCACACGATCGAGGGGAACGCGATGACGACCGAAGCTGACAGATTGACCGACCGGGTGGCGTATGAATTCACCGGGCTTCACCATGTACAGCTGGCAATTCCACCGGGCAGCGAGGACGCGTGCCGCGGCTTCTGGGGCGGCATTCTTGGCATGGCCGAGGTCGAGAAACCCCCGGTGCTGGCCGCTCGCGGCGGCTGCTGGTTCCGCGGCGGCGGCCTCGAATTGCATCTCGGGGTCGACGCGGATTTCGCGCCGGCGCGCAAGGCCCATCCGGGCATCCTGGTGGCCGATCTCGACGCCCTGGCCCAGCGGTTGTCCCAAAACGGACTCGAAGCGACGTGGGACGGCGAATTCCCTGGCCACAAGCGGTTCTACGCGAGCGATCCCGTTGGCAATCGACTGGAGTTCCTCGAACCGATTGGCGGACACCGGTGACCGGCTACTCGTTGACGCTGTCCGAAGCCGAGATCGGGCGCTACCGGATGATGGCGGAAGCCGCCCGCCGCCAGGAGGCTGAGCAATGGCGAGCGGCGGGCATCGTGCCTGGCGCCAAGGTCGCCGATGTCGGATGCGGCCCAGGCGCGGTGCTGGTCGCGATGGCCGAGGTGGTAGGGGAATCCGGTGAAGTGACAGGCGTCGACGCCGACGAGGCGGCAGTGACAGCGGCCACCGCGATGATCGCCCAATCCGGCTGGAGCAACGCGCGCGTGCACGTCGGGCAGGCCGACGACACGGGACTCGACCCGGCGACGTACGACGTCGTTGTCATGCGCCATGTCCTCGCGCACAACGGCCCGACCGAACAGCGGATCGTCGACCACCTGGCGACTCTTCTCCGGCCCGGCGGCTGCCTGTACCTCGTCGACATCGACGGAACCGCCATACGGCTCTTCCCGAGCGAACCGGATCTGGACGATCTGATGGACCGGTACGTCGCGTTCCACAACGCCAGGGGCAACGACCTGCTGATCGGCCTGCGGCTCGCGAGGCTCATGACGACCGCCGGCCTGGAAATGGTCGAGCATCGAGGCTTCTACAACATCGTCAATGCGCCACCGGGGATGCGGCCACCGGCCTGGGCGGCCCGCGAGGCCATGGTCGACGCCGGCATCGCCACCGACTCCGATGTGTCGCGCTGGGATGCCGCCTTCACCCGCATGGACGCCGCAGCCGACAGGCCGACATTGTTTGCGCCGCTGTTCAGTGCCATCGGCCGGCGCCCGGAAACTGACAGCGCTGAGTGAAAAGGTTTATGCAGAGAGTTACGCCGAGCTCTTGAAGTATTACTTCCGAAAGACTTGACTCGTCTCTGCACATGACTTAGGGCGCAGGGGCGGCTATGTCTGTTAACGGGGCAGCAGGCGATGCGGATTCCTCCATCGTCGATCTGACGGGCAGTTGGACGAAGAGCGCGGGCACCGAGGGCGAGCTGGCCTATCCGGACGTTCTCGAGATGACCATGCTCGTTCCCGGCGCCGGCCGGTACTTGGGCCGAAAAGGCCGTCCAGAACAGGGTTTTCTCCTGTGGGACGCTGGTAATTGGCGCCTCACGGCCGACGGCAAGATCGAAATCAGCACCGCCACAGATGCCTTGGAATCGTGGCCGGTCACCATCTCGGGCGACGAGATGCAGATTCAGGTGGCGGACTGCGTGCTCACCTACCGCCGCACCAACGGACCGGACGACTAGCCGGCCCGAAATCCATGGGCCGCTGCGAGCGGCCATCCTGAGAGGGGCACCAAATGGCACGTTCGTCGAATCGTGAGCCGACCCCCCGGAATAGGAAGACCGGCGTCGATCGCGGCGGCATACCACTCGTCACTGGGCCGATCGGTGCGGGTGCTCCCGTCCTGCCGGCAGCTTCGGCGGAAATCCCGGTCGCCGAGCCGATCGATCCGCAGCAGCCGCTCGGGCTCACTCCGTTCCCTGACCCGGAGGGAACGGTTCCGCAGCTCCCGATCGACCCCCTCAACATCCGCCACTGGCAGCTGGAGCACCCGGAGATCGCCGAGCGCTACAGCTTCTGTTCGGTCTCATTGCCGCAGGGCTGTTACGCCCTGACGGTCCGCCCCAACAACGAGCTCGCCGAGTACCGGGGCACGCTCCGCGTGGACACCGAAGACGGTCCACTCACCGCGAGCGGCGACCTCTACCGGTACAGCCGATTCTTCGGCGAGTTGACGACCGGCGAACTCGCGACGACCGCGACGATCGCACGAACGAACTTCGCCGGGCTGGCGGGCATCGCAGGACTGGCACACCAGGCCCACTCCCGCTACCGCAGGTCGACCATCCCGATCTACCCGATCAACCGCTACCACTCCTACCTCAAGGTGACCAGCGTCCGGCTGTGGTCGTTCGTGCCGCGGGGCAGCACCTGTACCGCGGCCATTACAGCCGAGCAGTACCTCTACACGCAGCCACCCGCTGGATCGTTCGACGGCACGTTCAGCCCTGCGCCGGGCTTCCGGACGGTTACTTTCTCCCTCCACCAAACGGCTGCCCCCAAGGGCCTGGGCGGACCACGCCTGGAAGGCACGTTGTACGTCGGCGGGGTCGACTCGGGAACCGTGGAAATGCACTGGGTCTCGAAGTACTTCCGCAAGTGCACGATTGAGATCGACACCCTGACGGGTGCCGTTTCGCCGCAGGCGGTTCCGGCGCATGCCGGGTCGCGCGCCGCAGCCGCCGGCTTGGCAAACGAGGACTTCCGGTCGGTCTTCGCCAGTGCGGGCTGGGATGCGCGGATCGAGTACGACCAGACCGCGGTGCCCGTGCCCGCCGGTGTGAATGCGAACACGTGCTGGTCGAGCGCCGACCTGCATGCCTTGATGCTGAATATCCGGAAGGCGACGACGAACCTCGACACCGAATGGCGACTGCACTGCCTCGTCGTGCCGGCCGCGATGGGCTGCGGTCGCGGCGTGATGTACGACACCATCCAGGTGCCGCGCGAAGGTGTAGCGAGCTTCTGCAACGACGGCTATCCGACATCCCAGTCGGCCAACTTCGGCACGGCGGCCAATCAACAGCAGCGCAACACGCCGCGTGCCTTCATGCGCAGCTGCAGTCACGAAATGATCCACGGCTTCAACCAGATCCACCAGGAGCAGGAAGGTGGCGGCGACAACTCGATCATGACAACGACGCCGAGCGTCGCCGACGTTCTGGGCGGGCCGGCCACCGGCGAGGCAGGGGTCTTCCCCGACGACATCAGGCTCGAGGTCAACGATCACGTTCGGCACCACCTGATCCACATGCCGGACATCGCCGTACGCCCGGGTGGGATGACCTTCGGCAGCGGCCATGGCGGGGGTTTCGTGCCGGAACGCGACCGCTACCACTTCCCGATCGACGAGCTGATGCTGACGGTCGAGGTTCTTCAGCAGGACGTTGCCATCGGCGAGCCGGTGCGGATCCGCTACCAGCTGACCAATACCGGCACCGACTCGATTCCGGTGCCTGGCGACATCTCGATGGAAGCCGCGTACACCAGGATCACGGTCATCGATCCCAAGGGGCGCAGCAAGGAGATGCCTTCGTACGTCATCCAGCCCGACACCGACGGCACGCCGACCCTCGCACCCGGGGAGTCGCTCTCCGCGGAGACGCGGGTGTTCTGGTCCACGCAGGGGTTCGCGTTCACGGGGCCCGGCACCCACGTGATCGACGTGAAGGTGCTGTGGACCGCCGATGGCGTGCCCTGCATCGTCCGTGGCCAGGCATCGGTCGCGGTGAGCGCGCCGATCAGTGAAGCGGACGACCAGGCTGCGAACATCCTGCTGCACCCGCAGGTAGGCCAGTACGTAGCGCTGGGTGGCGGCGCGACGCACCTGACCGAGGCCGTTTCCCGGCTGGATTCTCTGACCGGTACGGCTGCCGGCGACTCCAACGGCCGCAAGGGCCGGGTGAAGGCGCTGCGTGGTTTCGAGGGCCTGCTCCCGCCGAGCCAGATCGAGCTCGACCAGCCACGCCGCGAGCGGGTGGCGAGTACGCCGAAGCCGAGGGCGGCGACCAAGGCGGCCACACCGGCGGGCCGCCGACGCTGACGCCAAATCCGCGGGTGGGTGCTGGTCCGCACCCACCCGCGGATCGGCTTTGGACACCATGACGAAAGGGATCGCCATGCTCACTCGTGCGCTCCGGGATGCACCGCAGCCGACGCCTGTCGACGGCATGCTCGCCGTACCGATCGACATCACCTCGATTGCCGCGCAGATCACAATCGACGCGGCGGCCGGCACCGCATCCGGCTCGGCCACCGTCAATTTCACCTCGGGTGCCGTGTCGGGAAACCCGGTGCTCGACCTGCGCCAGACGGTCACCGCGGTCGCCCTCGACGGCGCTGCGCTGCCCGTGGCCTCTTTCGCGCACCACGACCTGGGCGGCGGTGCGGGAGCAGAGATGCGCGTGCTTGATTCCGTCGTGGCGGCCGGCACTTCGCACACCCTCACGCTCTCGTACGACGTGGGCGCACCGCAGTCGCCGGCCGGCGGTTCCTACGCCCCCGCATTGACCTATTCGGCCGGCCCGCGGGTCCGGCTCTCCTTCGGCTTCACCGACCTTGCACCTGCGCGCTACCTCGAAGCCTGGATGCCTGCGAATCTCATCTACGACGCATACGCGATCAGCCTCGAATTGCTCGTGATCGGCACCACCGTCACGCACACCGTGATCACGAACGCCTCGGCAACGGTCGTCGGGACCAACCACTGGCAGCTGCAGTGGCCGGCATCGAGCACTGCGATGTCGACGCTGGTCGAGCTCCGGGCCACCGACGCCGTCACCGGCTCGACCGGCACCGTCGTCCTGCCGGTCTCCGGCCGCACCGTGACGATCGAGGCATGGAAGCTGACGGGCAGCACCATCGACCTCGCCGCGCAGATCGCCAACGTCGGCACCTACCTCACTGAGAACGAGAGCACGATCGGGCCCTACCAGCACGGATCCCGCTTCGTCGCCTTCCTCAACATCGGCGGCATGGAGTACGACGGGGGTACGACGACCGCCCCCGGTTCGCTCCGCCACGAAACGCATCACTCCTGGTGGGCGCGCGCCTGGCGGCCGGCC
>JBDTYE010000137.1:0-8221 GCA_040005895.1 Actinomycetota bacterium
GATGATCGGCGCGCTCGCGGCTGTCAGGCCTTTCCGTCACGGCCCGCAATGCAGCGCTGACTCCGGTCCTGCTGGCGCGAAACTCCGGCGACTGCTGTCGGTGCTTGCTGAGAGACTCGGGATCATGCCGCTCATCGAGGTTGCCGGATTGACGAAGGAGTTCCGGCGACCCGTCAAGGATCCAGGCCTGCGCGGCGCCGTGAAGCACCTTTTCACCCGCAACTTCACCACGCACGTGGCCGTTGATCACGTGGATCTCTCGATCGAGGCGGGCGAGGCGGTCGCCTATGTCGGGCCGAACGGCGCCGGCAAGTCGACGACCATCAAGATGCTCACCGGCATCCTCGTTCCGACCTCGGGCACCGTGCACGTCGGCGGCCTGGTGCCGTCCGCGCGAAGGATCGACAACGCGCGCCAGATCGGTGTGGTGTTCGGGCAGCGCACACAGCTGTGGTGGGACCTGCCGGTCCGCGAGTCGCTCGGTCTGATCCGAGACATCTACGGGATCGGAGCTACGCAGTTCGCCGCGACCCTCGAGCGGTTCGACGACGTACTCGGCATCGGCGAGCTGATGCCGATCATGGCGCGCAAGCTCTCGCTCGGACAGCGGATGCGCGCCGACCTGGCAGCAGCGCTGTTGCACGCACCACGAATCGTCTATCTCGACGAACCGACAATCGGCCTGGACATCGCCGTCAAGGACAAAGTGCGCGGCTTCGTACGTAGCCTGGTCGACGACGGCGTGACCGTCATGCTCACAACGCACGACCTCGGCGACATCGAGGACATCTGCCGGCGCATCGTCATCATCGACGAGGGCCGGATGATCTACGACGGCGGCCTCGACACCGTGAAGGACACCTTCGCGCGCGACCGAACGATCCGCTTCACCAGCCGGGCCTCCGCGCCACTCGCTGCTATTCAGGCCAGGCTGCCTGCCGTCAGGGTGCTCGCCGGTGACGGCCCACGGGACTTCGCGGTGCAGTTCGACAGGTTCGCGCTGGCTGCCGGCGAGGTGCTCACCGAGGTGCTCGCAGTGGTCGACGTCATCGACATCGAGATCGACGAGCCGGCCATCGAGGACGTGATTCGCAAGGTCTACGCCGGCGAGCTCGAACTCCCTCCCGTCGGATTGCAGCCATGACGGGCGACCGCACGCCGGTGCCGGCGCACGGCTCTGTGCACGTCCCTGTGACCGGTCTGCGCGCGACGGGCTCGAACGCGCCGGGCTCGAACGCGCCGGGCTCGAACGCCTACCGGCCACCGTGGCGCGCCTACCGGGCATTATCGTCGACGGCCCTCAAGAGCGTGCTCGCCTACCGTTTCCAGTTCTTCATGGCGCTCATGGGCAACACGTTTCTTGTCCTGACGATGCTCTACCTGTGGCGGACGATCCTCGCTTCGGGTGCGCAAGCCGGCTTCAGCTGGCCGCAGATGAAGGCCTACCTGCTCGTCTCTTTCGTCGCCAACACCATCGTGAGCGGTCTCACCGAGTGGCGGATGGCCGCACGCATCCGCGACGGCATGGTCGCGATCGACCTGACGAAGCCGATCGACTACCAGCGCGCCCGGTTCGCCGAGGCGGTGGGATTCGCGGCGTTCGAATACTTCACCGGAACCGTGCTTGTGCTGATTGCGCTGCTGGTGTTCGGCGGCGTACCCGTCCCGCATGGTCTGCATCTGTTGCTGTTCGCGGTCAGCATCGTGCTCGTTCTGCCGCTGCGGTTCTCCCTCGTCTATGCCACGGCGCTGCTGTGCTTCTGGACACAGAATTACATGGGCATCAACTGGGCTCGGCTCGCGATCACCAATCTGATGTCAGGGGCGTTGGTCCCGCTGCCATTCTTCCCCGGCTGGCTGCAGCTGCTCGGCAAGGCGCTCCCGTTCCAGGGGATGGCCTATACACCGGCGATGCTCTATCTCGACCGTTTCTCCAATCGTGACGCGGTGCTCGCGGTGCTCGTGCAGCTGGCGTGGAGCATCGCTCTCTGGTTTGGTGCGGCAGCGGCCTGGCGGGCCGCGTCCCGTCGGCTGACCGTGCACGGGGGCTGAGATGGATTGGGTGCGGCACCTGCGCCGCAACGTGTTCCTCTACCGGCGCGGCCTCGGCGCGCACATCCGTTCGACGATGGAGTACGAAGCAGACTTCTGGGTGCTGATCTTCGCGTCCGTGCTGATGCAGGTGGTCGGACTCGTGTTCCTGTGGGCGGTTTTCCGGCGGATCCCTGACATCAACGGGTGGGCGTACTGGGACATCGTGATGATCTACGCGATGGTCTTCTTCGCCGAGGGCATCGGCTCGCTTTTCTTCGAGGGCACCTGGCGGCTGGCCTGGCTGGTCAACCAGGGTGAACTCGATCGCTACCTGGTGCGGCCGTTTTCACCTGTACTGCAGGTGATGAGTGGCGAGGTGGGCGTCAACGGCCTCGGCAACATCGTGCTGGGCACGATCCTCATCGCAACCGCGGCCGGCCACGTCGACGTGCGCTGGACTCTCGGGCGCGTGCTCCTGGCCGCCGTGCTCCTTGCTAGTGCCGTTGTGATCAAGCTCTCGATCAACCTTGCTACCAACGCGTCGGCGTTCTGGCTGGCCAGCCCGTTCTCGACCTTCGCATTCGCGATGCACTCACTCGGGGATCTGGCGCGCTACCCGATCACGATCTACAGCCTCGGTATCCGCGCGCTCATCACTGCTGCGATCCCGTTCGCGTTCATCTCCTTCTTCCCGGCGGCGGCGATCCTGCATCGCGGACCGACGTGGTGGATTGGACTGCTGACGCCTGCGGTCGCGGCGTACTGCCTGTTCGTGGCGACCGCGATCTTCCGCCGCGGGCTGCGACGCTACGACTCCGCAGGCGCCTGAGCTCGGGTCTCGCCGTAGGCCAGGCTTGGCTCCTCAAGTAGGGTCGCGGCAGCCGACCAGAATTCCCTTGTGCCGTAAGGCATTTCTCTTATCAACAGATTTGCCCTGCGCCTTTGCGCTGTCGGTGCTGTGGACTAGAGTCGAACACATGTTCGATTCACTTCCCGGTGTGTACCGGCTCGACGTCGCTAACAAGCGGCTGCCCGCGGCCGGGCTGCTGGCTCTGCTCGACGCGACGGACGTCACCGCCGAACATGTCCGCCTGCTGGCGGGCTTGGACGTCGACGCGCTCGACCCGTTCTCCCAGTTGGTTGCGTTGCGGCTGTGGCACCGGGTCGGCAGCTGGGTCAGCGCGCAGGAACAACGCGCCATCGTCGCGGTCGCCCGCCCACGACCGCAGAGCGTGGACGACTGGATCGTCGAGGAGATCGCCGCCGTGCTGCACCTGGCGCCCAGCACCGCCGGGCGGCGGGTCAACACCGCTCGCCAGCTCACCGGCCGATTGGGCGCAACCGGGACCGCTCTCGCCGCCGGCGCGATCCCCTACTGGCACGCCGCGCACCTCGCCGAACAACTGGATGGACACCCCGACGCCACTGCGACCACCGTCGAAACGCAGGTGCTCCCTGACGCCGGCGGGCAGACGTGCGGGCAGTTCCGCCGCGCGGTCGCGAAAGCGATCGCCGCTGCCGACCCGGCCGCACTCGAGGACCGGCACGCCGAGGCCCTGCGCGGCAGCGACGTGCAGGTCTGGGTCGAACCGGACGGGATGGCCAGCCTGTTGGCCCGCGGACCCGCACCAGCGATCTACGAGCTCTACGACCGGGTGTGCTGGCAGGCCGCGTCGGCCGCGATCAGCGCCAACGAGACCCGCGCCGCCAACGCGGCCGGCGCGACCCCACCAGTGCCGGACGGCTCCCTCATCGGTGAACGCCGCTTCGACGCGTTCCTGCGCATCACCGACCCCGACGCCAGGGCACAGAACCCGGACACCGGCAGGCCATCAGAGATTAGCGATCCATCGAGCGCGAGCACCGCTGCCGGGCCACCTCGGTGCGGCCCACCCGGAGCACGGCGCCAAGTCGGAATCTTGATGGACCTCCCCACCGCGCTCGGCCTCGCCGATCAGCCCGGCGAGATCCCCGGCTACGGCCCGGTTCCCGCCGCCACCGCCCGCCAATACGCCGCCGACGCCGACTGGCAGGTTTGGCTCGTCGACGCCGCCACCAGCACCCTCACCGGACTCGGCACCCAGCGCTATCGCCCCAACCGCCGCCTTCGCGACTACATCGAGGCCCGCGACCAGACCTGCCGGCATCCCGGCTGCGCCCGGCCCGCCTGGCGCTGCGACATCGACCACGCAACACCGCACCACGCCGGTGGCTGCACCGACCCCGCCAACTGCGGCTGCTTCTGCCGACGCCATCATCGGCTCAAACACGAAACCGACTGGCACATCACCCGAGCACCCGACGGCACCGTGACCTGGACCAGCCCGTTCGCGCAGAAACACACCGTCCGGCCGCCCAACTATCAATGGATGCTGCACCCACCCGGCGAACCAGCACCACAGCACGACCAGACAGCCGAATCGGCAATCCCGCCGGCTGCTGAAGCGGTGGCCGATGACGACCCGCCGCAGTTCTGAGAAGTCGACGCGCGCTAGACGCCGATCGGGTGCCACACCGTCTTGGTTTCGAGATAGGACAGCAGCCGTTTCGGGGACGGAGCCGCGTACCAGTCCGGGGGAGATAGCGGCTTGCGGATGACACGCTTGAGGTTGCCCGCGGCTGCGTTTTCGAGCTCGGTCGCCGCCTCAAGGGCTCCGTTGGCGCCGGCTTCGGGAGCGCCCGTCAGGTCGATGGCGTTGACGTCCATGTGGGCGGCGAGGTGCGAAGCGATCTCGGCGGTCCGGCCGGTCAGGATGTTGACGACGCCGCCGGGCACGTCGGATGTGGCGAGCACTTCGGAAAGAGTGATCGCGGGCAGCGGCGACGTTTCGCTGGCAAGCACAACCGCGGTGTTGCCACTGACGATCACCGGCGCGAGCACGCTCACCAGGCCGAGCAACGACGAGTCCTGCGGCGAGAGCACCGCGACAACACCGGTGGGCACCGGCAGCGAGAAGTCGAAGTACGGACCGGCGACGGAGTTAACCGAGCCCGAGATCTGCGAGATCTTGTCGGACCACCCGGCGTACCAGACCCAGCGGTCGATGGCGGCCGAGACGGTCGCCTCGGCGTCCTTCGCCGACAGACCCTCACTCGCGCGCACCTCGTCGACGAACTGCGCCCGGCGTCCCTCGAGAAGTTCGGCGACGCGGTAGAGCACCTGACCGCGGTTGTACGCCGTTGCTCCCGACCAGCCGGGAAATGCCTTGCGCGCAGCAACAACGGCGTCCCGCGCGTCCTTGCGCGAACCTAGTGCGGCGTTGGCGAGGAACGCGCCCGTGGTGTCGCGAACCTCGTACGAGCGGCCCGACTCCGAGCGCGGGAAAGCGCCGCCGATGTAGAGCTTGTAGGTCTTCCGCACGTCGATCCGTCCCGACGCCGAGCGGGGGTGGCTATCAGACATCTAGGTAGGCCTCCAGCCCGTGCCGGCCGCCTTCGCGGCCGTAACCCGACTCCTTGAATCCACCGAACGGCGACGACGGGTCGAATCTATTGAACGTGTTGGCCCACACGACGCCGGCGCGTAGTTGGTCCGCCATCCACAGGATGCGCGATCCCTTCTCGGTCCATACGCCCGCGGACAGGCCGTACGGCGTGTTGTTGGCCTTTTCGACCGCCTCCTGCGGCGTGCGGAAGGTCAGCACCGACAGCACCGGGCCGAAGATCTCCTCGCGCGCGATCCGGTGCGACTGCGAAACCCCGGTGAAGATCGTGGGCGGGAACCAGTAGCCCTGGGCGGGAAGTTCGCAGGCGGGCGACCACCGCTCGGCGCCTTCCGCGTCGCCGACCTCGGCCAGCGCGCGGATGCGCGCCAGCTGCTCCGGCGAGTTGATCGCGCCGATGTCGGTGTTCTTGTCGAGCGGATCGCCGAGCCGCAGCGTGCCGAGTCGCCGCTTCAGGCGCTCGAGCAACGCGTCGGCGATCGACTCCTGCACCAGCAGCCGCGAACCGGCGCAGCACACGTGACCCTGGTTGAAGAAGATGCCATTGACGATGCCCTCGACGGCCTGGTCGAGGGGCGCGTCATCGAAGACGACATTGGCAGCCTTGCCACCGAGCTCGAGTGTCACTTTCTTGCGCGTGCCGGCGACGGTCCGCGCGATCGCCTTGCCGACCTCGGTCGAACCGGTGAACGCGACCTTGTCGACATCGCCGTGACCGACCAAAGCGGCGCCGGTCGCACCCGCGCCGGTGAGGATGTTGACGACCCCAGGAGGCAGGTCGGCCTGCTGGCAGATCTCGGCAAAGAGCAGCGCAGTCAGTGGTGTCGTCTCGGCCGGCTTGAGTACGACGGTGTTGCCGCCCGCCAGCGCCGGCGCGATCTTCCAGGCGAGCATCAGCAGCGGGAAGTTCCACGGAATCACCTGCGCCGCAACGCCGAGCGGCCGCGGATCCGGTCCGTGGCCGGCGTACCCGAGCTTGTCCGCCCAGCCGGCGTAGTAGAAGAAGTGGGCCGAGGACAAGGGCACGTCGACGTCGCGCGACTCGCGGATCGGCTTGCCGTTGTCGAGTGTTTCCAGGACCGCTAGCTCGCGGCTGCGCTCGGCCATGATGCGCGCGATGCGGTAGATGTACTTCGCCCGTTCGGCGCCCGGCATCGGGCCCCAGACCTTGGTGTACGCCGCCCGCGCGGCAGCGACCGCACGGTCGACGTCGCGCTCACCTGCTGACGAGACCTCGGCGAGCACTTCCTCGGTCGCCGGGTTGACCGTCTTGAACGCGTCGCCGTCGAGCGGATCGGTCCACTCGCCATTGATGAAGAGGCCGTACGAAGACCGCAGCGAGACGATGTCGCGCGACTCCGGCGCCGGTGCGTAGTCCCAAGTCATTGCACAGTCCAGGTCATTGCACAGTCCAGGTCATGTTCTCGATCCAGGTCATGTTCTCAGTCCAGGGTGAAGTAGTCGGGGCCGGAGTAGGCGCCGGTCCGTTGCTTGGCCCGCTGCATGAGAAGGTCGTTGAGGAGTGTCGAGGCGCCGATCCTGAACAGGTTCGGGGTCAGCCACTCGTCACCGACCGTCTCTTTGACGATCACCAGGTATTTGATGGCGTCCTTCGCGCTGCGGATGCCGCCGGCCGCCTTGACGCCGATCCGCCGGCCGTCGGAGGCATCGTAGAAATCCCTTACGGCTTCGAGCATTACGAGGATCACCGGGAGCGTCGAGGCCGGCTGCACCTTGCCCGTCGAGGTCTTGATGAAGTCCGCCCCGGCGAGCATCGCGAGCCAGGAAGCGCGGCGCACGTTGTCGTAGGTGACCAGCTCGCCTGTCTCGAGGATCACCTTCAGATGAGCGGTGCCGCAGGCCGCCTTCACCGCCACGATCTCGTCGTGGACCTGCTGGTAGTGGCCGGACAAGAACGCGCCGCGGTCTATCACCATGTCGATCTCGTCGGCGCCGTCGCCGACGGCTGCCCGCACGTCGGAAAGCTTGACCGGCAGCGCGGCGCGGCCCGACGGGAAAGCCGTCGCGACGCTGGCGACATGCACGCCGGAACCGGCCAGGGCCGTGACCGCGGTGGCGACCAGATCGCCGTACACGCAGATGGCCGCGACCGGCGGGACGGTGCGGTCGGTTGGATCGGGGCGCATCGCTTTGGCGCACAGCGCACGCACCTTGCCGTGCGTATCGGCACCCTCGAGTGTCGTCAGGTCGATCATGCGGATCGCCATGTCGAGCGCCCAGAGCTTGGCGTCCTTCTTGATCGAGCGGGTGCCGAGCGCCGCGGCGCGGGATTCGGCGCCGACCTGGTCGACGCCGGGCAATCCATGCAGGAATTGGCGCAAGGACGACTCGCTCGCAGCGACGTCGGCGAGCCCACTCACCGCTGGCAGCCCTGACAGCTGGGTCATTACCCCAGGATACGCATCCAGAGTGTTTCCTCATCGATGCAGTTGCGCGGGTGTGCGGCTGGTCTAGCGGCTGACTCCGGGGAACGGGGCTGGACTCGCGACGCTCATGACCGGACTCGCGGCGGCGGGGCCGCCCGGACCTCCGAGCAGCGCGCGGGTGAGCGCGTTCCGCTCGCCGAGCAGTCCGTCGAGGGCTGTCGACAGGTGTGTGCTGGTCACGGTGATGGCCCCGCTGCCTCCAGCGTCCGATTCCGCTGCCACTACCGCGGCCTTACGCAGCAGCTCCTTCAGGAATGACGCTGTCACGCCGTCGGTCCGCGCAATGACGTCGTCGCT
>JBDTYE010000138.1:0-8209 GCA_040005895.1 Actinomycetota bacterium
CCACCAACCACAAGCAACCGACGAGTTCGTCTATGACGCTGTCGTCATGGATGCACCGCCGACCGGCCGCATCGCGCGTTTTCTCAACGTCAACAGTGAAGTCGCAAGCTTGGCACGCGTCGGCCCGGTGAACCGGCAGGCCGAATCGATCATGCGATTGATCCGTTCTCCACAAACCGTGGTGCACCTCGTGACGACGCTCGAAGACATGCCCGTGCAGGAGACCCTTGACGGCATTGCGGAATTGCACGCCTTCGAGCTACCGGTCGGCGGCATCTTCGTGAACCGGGTGCATGAGCCTCTCCTGCCGACCGCTGGTCTGAAGTCGGCAGGCAAGGGCACGATCGACGGCAGCGCGATCGCACGCGGGCTGAAGCGCGCAGGGATGCCGGCCTCCGATCTCATCACCAACGGCCTTGCGGTCGAGGCGAACGAGCACGCTCGACAACTCGCGATCGAACGCAAGTTGCGCACCCGCTTGCGTTCGGCGGGTCGCCCGACCTACCAGCTGCACGATCTCGACTCCACCGACGTTGGACGGCTCTACGCACTCGCTGCCGAGCTCGTCGAGCAGGGCGCCACATGAAATATCTTGACATCGAGACGTTGCTGGCCGATCCCGCCACGAAGATCATCGTGTGTTGCGGTTCTGGTGGGGTCGGCAAGACAACGTTGGCGGCAGCCCTCGGCGTCCGAGCCGCTGAGAACGGGCGGCGAGTCGTCACGCTGACAATCGACCCGGCACGGCGGCTTGCCCAGTCGCTCGGGTTACAGGAACTCGACAACGTGCCGCGCCAAGTGGCCGGCGCGCGCGGCGAACTGCACGCCATGATGCTCGACATGAAGCGCACGTTCGACGAGATCGTCGTGACGCACACAACGCCCGACAAGGCCAAGCAGATCCTGGAAAACCCTTTCTACCAAAGCCTTTCTGGCAGTCTCGCGGGCACGCAGGAATACATGGCGATGGAAAAGCTGGGGCAGCTGCACGCCTCCGGCGACTGGGACCTCATCGTCGTGGACACTCCGCCGACACGCAGCGCGCTCGACTTCCTCGATGCGCCCGAGCGGGTGTCGAGCTTCCTCGAGGGACGCATGATGCGGATGCTGCTGGCGCCCGCGAAGATGAGCGGGCGCGCCTATCTGAAGGTGTTCAGCGCCGGCATCGGCATCTTCACCACGATCCTCACGAAGATCACCGGCGCCGAGCTGCTGCGCGACGTCAGCAATTTTCTGGCGGCGAGCGAATCGACGTTCGGCGGCTTCCGGGAGCGGGCGCAACAGACCTACGAACTCCTCAAGGACGAGCAGACGGCGTTCGTGGTGGTCGCCACTCCGGAGGCGGCGGCACTGCGCGAGGCGGCGTACTTCGTGGAACGACTGACCAGCGAGCGGATGCCGCTGGCCGGACTCGTCGTCAACCGGGTGCATCGCACCGACGAGCCGAAGCTCACCGCCGAGAGATGCATCGCAGCGGCCGAGATGCTGGAAGAGCGCGGTATCGAGCCGATCGCGCGGGCGGCCCTCCTGATCCACGCCGAACGCGTGCGGATCGCCGCGCGGGAACGGCAGGAGATCGTCGGATTCGTGGGAACCGCGCCGCGCGTGCCTGTTGCCGAGGTCGAGGCGCTGCCGACCGACGTCCACGATCTTGCGGGTCTGCGGGTGATCGGCGCGGCGCTGGCGGGCGGTGCCGCGAAGGACGCCTGAGCTCAGCCGGTGCGCTGGAGCTGGTGCTCGTCGCGTGCGGCCTCGAGCAGCGCGCGCCAGGACTTCACGTTGGGCCGACGGCGCAGGAGGGCGCGACGCTCACGCTCCGTCATCCCGCCCCACACACCGAACTCGGTGCGGTTGTCCAGCGCGTCCGAGAGGCACTCCATGCGTACGACGCAGCCCAGGCAGGTGTTCTTGACGCGGTTCTGCGCCGCACCCTGGACGAAGAGTTCGTCAGGGTCGGTGTTGCGACAGGCGGCCTTCGCGGTCCACTCCATGGAATATCCCCCTGCTGTGTGGATCTGGTGTCCGTCTTGTGGCTCTGTGTCACCGTACGAAGGTCTTGAGTTCGGCAACACCGCCTGCCGGGATGGTTTTCCGCATGGTCCCGAATGGCCATAGGGCGCGACGTTCGGAGTAACGAGACTGCAAACGGGGGATTGATACCGCCTTCGCCGTACGCCGTTTGGCCTCAAGTAACCTGTTGCCATCCGTTGCGGCGATTTGACCGCTGACCCCTACCGCCCGCGCACGACTGCGCGACACTTGCTGACATGCTGATCTTGCAACGCTCCGGTGCGTTGCTGGCGCGCGCCCTCTTGGCCTTGCTCGTGTGCCTGATTGCCGGGCTTCTCGTCGCCGGCGTCGCGCTGCCGGTGGTCGGCGGCACCGGGTTGATGGCGCGCAAGGGCATTCAGGCGTTCGACGACAGCAAGGACCTCGACACGGTTCTAGACCAGTTGGTGAATCTGAACCTCGGTCAGCGCTCCCGCATCGTCGACGTCGGCGGTCAGCTGCTCGCCGAGGTCCAGACCGCCGAGGACCGCACCCTGGCCAAGATCGAGCAGGTGCCCGATGTCATGGTGCACGCGCTGGTCGCGATCGAGGACAGCCGGTTCTACCAGCACCATGGCGTCGACTTGAAGGGTGTCGCCCGGGCAGCTCTGAAGAACCAGCAGTCGGGGCAGGTGCAGCAGGGGGCTTCGACACTGACGCAGCAGTACGTGAAGAACGCCCTGCTCACGATCGCGCAGACCCCGGAGGAACGGAAGGCGGCGATCGAGCAGACCCCCGGCCGCAAGCTCCGGGAGGTGCGGCTGGCGCTGGAAATGGAACGCCGGTTCAGCAAGAACGAAATCCTCGAGCGCTACCTCAACATCGCCTACTTCGGGAACGGGGCTTACGGCGTACGGACCGCCGCGCAGTTCTACTTCAAGCTCCCGATCGAGCGAGTGACTCTCGTGCAGGCCGCGTTGCTCGCCGGGCTGGTGCAATCGCCCACCCGCTGGGATCCGGTCCGGCACCCCGAGGCCGCCAAGCGGCGCCGCAACGTCGTACTCGCGAAGATGGCCGAGCTCTTCCCCTGCACCTCCTCGGGCGGATCGGCACCGCCGGTCCCCCAGTCGAGCAGTGCACCGGCGGATGCGGCGCCCGTCTGCTACACCGATCAGGCCGCCGCGGCCGCGCAGCAGGACCTCGGCCTCAACATCCGCAAGCAGCCAGGCAACGTGACGTCGGTGGCGCCGTACTTCCTGGACTACGTCCAGGACTACCTGCTCGAGGACAGCACGGTCCTCGGAAAGACCAAGGAGGAGCGGGAGGCGGCCTACTTCCGCGGGGGCATCACGATCCGTACGACGCTCGACCGGAAGGTGCAAGCAGCAGCCCAAGCGGCGCTGGAGTCCACCGACTTCAAGGACACGGAGCCGAGCACCGCGATCGTCGTCATCGAGCCGGGAACCGGCGCGATCAGAGCGATGGCGGTCAACACCACGCCCAAGGGCAACCGGTCACTCAACCTGGCAACCGGCGGCCAGTTCGGCATGCAGGCGGGGTCCACCTTCAAGATGTTCGTGCTGGCGGCGGCGCTGCAACAGGGCATGCCGCTCGGCACCAGCTTCGACTCGCCGGCGCAATACACCTCGACCGTCTTCGAGAAGTCGCACGGCGTGCCCTACAAGATCAGCAACGCGGCCGACAGCGAGAGCGGCGTCTTCAATCTGCTGACCGGCACCTGGGACTCGGTCAACACGTTCTACCTGCAACTCGAGGAGAAGACCCAGATCAAGCCCGCGGTCGACATCGCGCGCAAGATGATGGGCCCGCACCCGGCCCGGCCGATCGGTAAAGCGGTCGACACCCAGCCGTCGTTCGTACTCGGTACTACGCAGACGAGCGTTCTCGACGTGGCGAACGCCTACGCGACCATCGCCGCCCGCGGCATCGCGTGCCAGGCGACCGGGGTAGCCGAGATCACCAACGCGCGGCGCGAGAAGCTCAACCTGCCCACGCCGAATTGCGCCCGTGCCATCCCCGAGAAGGTTGCTGACACTCTCGCCTTCGTCCTCCAAGGCGTGATCGACGGCGATCACACGCGTACCGGTTTTCGGGCCACCATCGGCCGGCCGGCTGCCGGCAAGACGGGCACCGCACAGGAGTACAGGTCAGCGTTCTTCGCCGGCTTCACACCCGACTACGCGGCCGCGGTCTGGATGGGCAACAGCCTCGCCCCCGGATCCGAGGAAGGAAAACTCCTCAACGTCCCAGCCGTCGATGGTGCCCCGGTCGAGAAGGTCTTCGGCGGCACCTTCCCTGCCGTCATCTGGGCGAAGACCATGACCGCCATCGAGGCAGGCAAGCCGGTGAAGACGTTCGTCGACCCGCCGCCGGATGTCTTCGTCGGCACCGAGATCGACGTACCGGATCTCGGTGGCAAGACCATCGCCGAGGCGCAGACGATCCTGGCAGCGTTGAACATCAGCCCCGTCTTCGCCCCCCTCCAGGTCAACAGCCTCTTCCCCGCGGGCACAGTCGCCTCCACCAACCCGCCCAAGGGCGGCAAGATCGCAATCGGCTCGTCAGTCACCGTTTACGTCTCGAACGGCAAGCCGCCTGCGCCACCGCCGTGCGCGACTGTTTCGGCCTCCGGTTCTGTGCCGCCGCCGTCCCCGACTCCATCAGGGACGCCTACGGTGCCCTGCACGATCCCGCCGCCGCCAGCCTGTGTGGCAACGCCCACGGCCCCATGCCCGACCGTGCCTGCAGGTTCGTCGGCGCCCGGCTCGTCGGCGCCGCCGCCTACTGTCACGGCGCCGCCTTCCTCGGCTCCGCCGAAATCCTCGCTCGCGCCCCCTCCCCCGCCGGCGGCGCCTAACGCGTCTGCCGGTGCAGGTGGCGCCGCTAGTGCCAGTGGGAAACCCTGATGCGCCGGTCCGTGGTAGTCGCCGCTTCGGCCGGCGGCCTCGGTGCGGCGATGCTCGCCTACGCCGGGCTCATCGAGCGCAATGCCTTCGTGTTGCGCCGGTTCGACGTGCCGGTACTGGCTCCCGGCAGCAAGTCACTGCGTGTGCTGCACATCAGCGACGTACACATGCGTCCCGATCAACGCCGCAAGCAGCGGTGGATCCGCGACCTGGCCGACCTGCAGCCCGACTTCGTCATCAACACCGGCGACAACCTCGGGTCGGCGCAGGCGGTCCCGGCGATGCTCGCGACTTTTGACGCCTTCGCCGGGATTCCTGGGTTCTTCGTCCTCGGCTCGAACGACTACTACGCGCCGCGGGCGAAGAACCCCCTCAAGTACTTCTTCCCGCGGCACAAGCGCGTTGTCGGCAACCCCAACCCGTGGCGTGCGCTGGTGGACGGGATGGTCGAGCGCGGTTGGGTCGACCTGACCAATCGGCGTACGACGCTGTCGGTCCGGGGCCGCACGATCGCGTTCGCCGGTGTCGACGACCCGCACCTCAAGCGCAACGATCCTTGCGTCCCCGCCGAGGCGGCAGACACGGCCGCTGACTTGCGCGTCGCGCTGGTGCACGCACCGGAGCCGCGGGTGCTCGATGCCTACTCCGCCTCGGGATACGACCTGATCACCGCTGGGCACACGCACGGCGGCCAGCTACGAGTGCCCTTCTACGGCGCTCTGGTGACCAACTGCGGGATCGACCGGCCGCGCGCGCGTGGTCTGCATCCGTACGGCGACGCGTGGCTGAACGTTTCCGCTGGACTGGGGACATCGCCCTACGCCCCGATCCGCTTCTCCTGCCGGCCGGAAGCGTCGCTGCTCACCCTGGTCGCGCGGCCCTCGTAGGGCTGTCCCTCCGAACCGATCAGGTTGGTGGCATGCCGGACCAGCGATCGTGGTCCTGGTTGCAACCGACCTGATCATCCGAGCGGCTAGCCGCCTGCCGCGAACCGAATAGGGCTGTCCCTGGTCCTCTTGTAGACTCCCGTCCGCACGAATCGGGGTGTGGCGCAGCTTGGTAGCGCGCTACGTTCGGGACGTAGAGGCCGCAGGTTCAAATCCTGTCACCCCGACCATGTGATGTCTCGAGACATCGTTCGCAGGTGTCTCGGGACATCGTTCACGTTTTCGGCTGTCGCCGTAGTCCCGGGTGGGGTCGAGGGTGAGTTCGCGGAGCAGTTCGCCGTCTTGGGTGATCACTCGGATGTGCAGGTCGAGGACGAGGACGAGCGCACACCTTCTGAACCCACCGCCGCGACACCCGGTAGTCCGCCGCAACCCTCGCTCTTCGAACGCCCCTCGAGCACGACAGCAGCAACGACCAGGCGGACCAACGACATCGCGCACCCCACAGGTAGAGGTGCGAACTATGTCCCGACACACCTGCGAACTATGTCCTGAACTCAGGAAGTGGCCTTGGGCGTTACCGCGGTAACGCTCCGGGTGCGTCGCGCGCGGGGTTGCGGGATCGATTCGGCCGACCAGCGAGACAGGGCGTCGAGCACGGGCTCTAGGCCCCGGCCGCGGTCCGTGAGCTGGTACTCCACCCGCGGCGGCACCTCGGCGAAGACCGTGCGGCGTACAAGTCCATGCGCCTCGAGCACTCGCAGCCGGTCGGTCAGAGTCTTCGGGCTGACCCCCTGCAGCGAGGTGCGCAGCTCTGAGAAGCGTCGAGTTCCTTGCAGCAGATCGCGGACAACGAGGACTGTCCACTTGCCGTCGAGGATCTGCATCGCGCGAGCGACTGGGCAGGTCTCGTTGTCACACGGATCAGTCATGTCGCGCATCGTCGCAGGTAGAGCCCATTAGTTCAATATCGGAAACTAGTTCCCCCTTTGACAACCGACCTGCCGCCAGCCGTACGGTGCGCTCCCAATTCGGATCTGCTTCGGAGGCTCAATCATGCGGCGACTGCGGAACACCCTGATCGTGATCGGCATCTTCCAGTTCTTCTTCGGTGCCCTGTTCCTGCTGGCGCCCGGGCCCACAGCTTCGTTGCTCAAGCTCGAACCGGCGGCCCCGTCGTGGGCCAACTGGCTCTTCGCCATGATGGGCGCCCGCTTCGTCGGCTACGGGTTCGGAATGCTGGCCGCCTCCCGAGACCCGGTCGGGAATGTCGCGTGGATCGACACGATGATCGGGATCCAGGCAGTCGACTGGCTGGCGACACTCGGGTACCTGGTCGCCGGCGAACTGAGCCTCAGTCAGGTCACGACGGCCGCGATCGCACCGCCGCTGTTCATCGCCGCGTTGCTCATTTTCCATCCGGAACACAGCGGTTACGGTGCCCGTCCGGCCGTGGACCACGCGTGACGTCGATGCGCGGCACCTACGGGCTGATGTACCGGCTGGGCCTGACCCCTTGGGTCCGGCCCGCGGTGCCGGCTGAGCTATCGGCGGTCGTCGCCGGACCTTCCGCGCTGCCGCCCGGCCGCGCGGTGGACCTCGGCTGTGGCACCGGTGAGCATGCCCGGTACACCGCCGCCCTCGGCTGGTCCGTCACCGGGGTCGACTTCGTGCCGCGAGCGGTGGCGACGGCGCGGCGCCGGGACGTGCCCGGACTCGTCGACTGGCGGACTGCTGACGTGACCAAGCCGCGAGCCGTGGACCCCGGCGGAACTCTCGCGGGCGGCGTACAGCTGCTGCTCGATGCTGGCTGCCTGCACGGTCTGACTCCATCGCAGCGACACGGCTGGGCGGATACCGTCCTGCACCTGTCCGCACCAGCAGCGACGCTGCTGATTCACGCGGTACCAGCGGCTCGGCGCGGCATCGGCCCGGCCGGGATCGATGCGGCCGAGCTCGACGAACTCCTCAATCCGAACTGGCGGCTCCTGCACGAAAGCAACACGTGGTACCGCTTCGAGCGCCGGGCCGAGGCGTTACCGCGGTAACGCGGCTACCAGTTCGGCGATCTGCACGGCGTTGAGGGCCGCGCCCTTGCGCAGGTTGTCGTTGCTGACGAACAGCACCAGGCCGCGGCCGTCGTCGACGGTGCGGTCGACGCGGATCCGCCCGACCAGGCTGGGATCGATGCCGGCCGCCTGCAACGGGGTCGGCACCTCCACCAGCTTCACGCCCGGCGCATGCTTGAGAACCTCGCGGGCCCGCTCGGGGCTCAACGGACGCGCGAACTCCAGGTTCAGCGACAACGAGTGCCCCGTGAACACCGGAACACGCACGCACGTACCCGAAACCTTCAGGTCGGGCAGCCCGAGGATCTTGCGGCTCTCGTTGGTGAGCTTGCGCTCC
>JBDTYE010000139.1:0-8126 GCA_040005895.1 Actinomycetota bacterium
CGGATGTCGATGCAGTTGTCATCGGTGAGCAGGTAGGTCAGTTGCACGGACAGAGTGCCGGGATAGCCCTGTTCGCCGTCCGGGCTGACGTAGCTGAGATCCAGACCGAGTACGCCACCGGAGTCGATCGGCTCGACCTGCCAGACCTTCTTGTCGAATCCCTCGAGACCGCCGTGCAGGCTGTTGGCGCCGTTGTTGACCGGGGCCTCGTAGTCGACTCCGTCGAGGGAGAATCGGCCGCCCTTGATGCGGTTGGCGTAGCGCCCGACGACGCAGCCGAAGTACGGGCTGTCGGCCAGGTAGCCCGCCAGGCTGTCGAAACCGAGCGTCACGTTGGCGACGGAGCCGTCGCTGCCCGGCACGTTGATCTGCTGGAAGAGCGCGCCGTAGTCGAGGACGCAGACACTCATGCCGGCGGTGTTGGTCAGCGTGTAGGCAACGACTTTCGTCCCATCGGGCAGGGTGCCGAAGAAGGACTCGGTGATCGACATCGGCTCAGCCGGCCCGGCGGGTCGGGGTCGCGTCCGGCTTGCCGGCTGATTGCGCAGCAGCCGTCGCCGCGGCCGCCGCTCTCGCGTCCTCGATTTCGCGCTTGGCGCTGACGGCGTACTTGTCGACGTACTCCTGGCCCGAGAGCTGCATCAGCTCGTACATGATCTCGTCGGTGATGGACCGCAGGACGAACCGGTCGCCCTCCATGCCCTCGTAGCGGGAGAAGTCCAGCGGCTTGCCGATCCGGATGCCGACCCGCTTGATCTTCGGCATCAGCTTGCCGATCGGCTGGATCACGTCGGTGCCGATCATCGCCACCGGGATCACGGGTACCCCGGACTCCAGCGCCATCCTGGCGACCCCGGTCTTGCCACGGTAGAGCCGGCCGTCAGGCGAGCGGGTGCCCTCGGGATAGATGCCGAGCAAGGTTCCTTCAGCAAGGATTCGCTTCGCCGTCGAGAGGGCCGCGTGCGAGGCCCGGCCGCCGGTCCGGTCGACGGACACCTGGCCAGCCGCGGCGAGGAACTTGGCGATCAGCCGGCCACGCAGTGAGCGGTTGGTGAAGTAGTCGCTCTTGGCCAGAAAAGTGATCCGCCGCGGTACGACGAGTGGCAGAAAGATCGAGTCGGAGAAGCTCAGATGGTTGGAGGCGAAGATCGCCGGGCCCTCTTCCGGGACGTTGTCCAGGCCCTCGATGTAGGGCCGGAAGACCAGCCGCAGGAAGGGGGTGAGGATCGCCTTGACGAGCCAGTACACCACCCCTGACTCCTCACCGACTGCGCTTGGGCACCTACCCGTAGTGCTCGACCCTATGGACCTGGAAAGCCGGCGTCCATCCGAGCGCCGGTACGTCTGCCCCGCGGTCCTTGGCGCGTGCGACGATGGCTTACCCGGCGCAGCGCCGGCATCTGTCGGATTGCGAGGTCGCAGTGGCGGTTGTCACGGGCGCCGAGGCGTTCAGCTTCGACGGCGGTCCGGTCGGCGTACTGCTGGTGCACGGGTTCACCGGCTCGCCTGCCAGCATGCGGCCATGGGGCGAATACCTCGCCGCACAGGGCCTCACGGTCTCCTGCCCTCGGCTGCCCGGGCACGGGACCCGCTGGCAGGATATGAACCGGACGACGTGGCAGGACTGGGTCGGCGAGATCGAGCGGGGTTACGACGACCTGCGGCGGCGTACCGAGCGCATCTTCGTCATGGGCCTGTCCATGGGCGGCACGTTGACTCTGCGGATCGCCGAGACTCACAACAGCGACATCGCCGGAATCGTGCTGGTCAACCCGTCGATCCTGACCGAGAACAAGCTGATCCGGGCGCTCCCCATCGTCAAGTGGCTGGTGCCCTCGGTGAAGTCGATCTCCAACGACATCCGCAAGGACGGCGGCGACGAGATCGCCTACCAGCGCACGCCGCTGCGCGGTGTGTCGGCGCTGGTGCAATTGTGGCGGGTCACTCTCGCCGACCTCGGCAAGGTGACGGTGCCGGTCCTCTATTACCGCAGCGCCGTCGACCACGTCGTCGAGGCGTCCAATCATCCGGCGATCCAGTCCCGCCTGGGCAGCCGCGACGTCCAGGAAGTCGTCCTGCCCGACAGCTTCCACGTGGCGACCCTCGACCACGATGCGCAGACAATCTTCGAGGGCAGCCTCGAGTTCGTGCGCAAGCACGCCCACATCGAGGCGTGAGCAGGATGCCGAAGACGGGACATGGCAGATGAGCGGGCCTGAAAGTTTCCAGCCAGGCGGTCGCCCTGGTGTCCGTGCCAACGCGATCCCGGCCGGCACGTTTTCCCGGTTGCGGGTCGTCGATGCGCGGGTCTCCGAGGCACTGCTCGACGTGCTCGAGGATGCGGGTGTGGCGGCGTACGCCGAACCATACGTGGGTGAGGTCGGCGCCTACCGCGATGTGCGTTCACCGAGCGGACCCTCCGACGAGTTGTACGTCGACGCCACCAGACGCGACGTCGCCGCTGGGGTGGTGGACGCCGAGTTGCCGGGGATGCTCGCCGAACTCGAACCCGTCGACCCGGACGAGGCCTTCGCCTCGATCGTCGCCACCTTCCACGACGGCGACCTCGAGGACTCGGCGCCCTGGCCCGCGATAGAAAACACGACGGCGGCCGCGAGCGACCTCGGAGATCACGACGACGAGTGGTACGCCACAACGGTCGCTGCGGACCCGGAGGACGAGTACCACTTCGTGCCACCCCCACCGCCGCCGCTGCCCCGCCTCTCCGGCGGCAAGTTGTGGGGCGTCGTCATGCTGATCGGCGGCTTCGTGTTGATGGCCGGCTTGCCGCACTTGGGCTTCGACCCCGACGACGCGATGATCATCGGCATCGGCACGACCGTCGCCGGGGCCGCGACTTTGGTGTGGGCGATGCGGGATGCTCCCTCAGACTCCGATCCCGATGACGGTGCGATCGTCTGAATCCCCAGGCCCGCGACACCGTGAAAGCGCACAGGAAGTGACGGCGTGCAGATATCCGAAAGCGTCGAAATAACGGGACACCTGATGGACAGCGGCACGCTCGCGCGCGTGCTTGACGACGTACTCGAGTACGGCGGCGACTATGTGATCGAGAAGCTCGATGTAGGTCGCGTCCACACCGACGAGTCCTACGCGCGCATCAGCGTTTCCAGCGACGACGAGGACCTGCTGCAGAGGTTGCTGATGCGGCTGCAGACGCACGGTGTCAACCCCGTCGATCCTGGCGAAGCCGTGGTCCGGGTGGTCGAGGTGGACGGCGTCTTCCCCGACGACTTCTACTCGACCACCAATCTCGAGACCCGGGTCCGGCTCGGCGGCAAGTGGACCGTCGTCGAACGACCGGAGATGGACTGCGGTCTACTGGTGCGAGCGGACGGCACGATCACGACGGTGCCCGTCTCCGATGTGAAGTCCGGCGATCAGGTCGTCTGCGGCGCCTCGGGCGTACAAGTGGTGTTGCCGCCCCGCAGTGCCGCGCCCGGCAACAGCTTCGAATTCATGAGTTCGGGTGTCTCGTCGGAGAAGCCGCAGGCGCTACTCGTCCGGCAGATCGCCCAGCAGCTACGCGACGTCAAGGCCGCCGGCCTGAAGGTGCTGTGGGTGGCCGGACCCGCCGTCGTACACACGGGTGCATCGCCGGCGATGGTTGCACTGGTCGAGGCGGGCTACGTAGACATCCTCTTCGCCGGCAATGCCCTGGCGACCCACGACATCGAATCGGCGCTCTACGGCACGAGCCTCGGCGTCGACCTGGCCCGCGGCAAGGGGGTGGAGCACGGCCACGAACATCACATCCGGGCCATCAACACGATTCGCCGCAGCGGCTCGATCGCCGCGGCCGTCGACTCCGGGGTGCTGACCGGCGGCGTGATGCACGCGATGGTCATCGGCGGCTACCAGTTCGTGCTCGTCGGCAGTGTGCGCGACGACGGCCCGCTCCCGGATGTCTTCACGGACGTCATCGAAGGTCAGCGGGCGATGCGGGGCGCGCTGCCCGGAGTCGGCTTCGCCATCATGGTGGCGACCATGCTGCACAGCATCGCGACCGGCAACATCCTGCCGGCGTCGGTGCCGCTGGTCTGCGTCGACATCAACCCCGCAACCGTCACCAAGCTCGCGGATCGCGGTTCCGCCCAGGCGGTCGGCATCGTCACCGACATCGGGCTGTTCCTCGAGCAGCTCGCGGGCTACCTGGTGCCTGCGTTCCACGACCGCTGAGCGCTCAGAAAGCGAGCGTCGCCAGCAGCGGGCAATGGTCGCTGGCCGCCGCGACTTCCGGCAGGTCCGGCACCTGGCAGCTGAGCACCGTGACGGACCGGTCCACGAAGATCGCGTCGATACGCCGGCGCGGGTGCAGCGCGCTGAACGTCTCCCCGTGGCCGACCGGTGCGACGGCGTACGCATCCTGGTAGCGGCGTCCGAGTTCGAGCCACGCGGCGCCGATGTCCTCCTCGTTGATGTCGCCTGCGATGACGACGGGCACGGCGTAGCGCTCGACCGCCGCCACGATCAGCGGCAGGTGCGCCAGGCGTTCGTCCGCGTGCAGGCTCAGGTGCACCGATGCCACGACCAAGCGCCGACCAAGTACGCCGACCAGCGCGCAGGCGACCCCGCGGCGGTGCCGGCCCACCCGCCACGGCAGCCGCGTCACGCCGGCTTCGACCAATTCGATCCGCGGACCGACGAGGACCGCCACCGCTCCCGCCCGCCGGTGACCGGCTACGAACCGCAGGCCGCTGGCCGCGGCCAGTCGCTCGATGCGGCGCCGCCAGAACAGAAATCGTGGCGCCTCCTGCACGCAGACGATGTCGGGATCGCAGGCCTTGATGATCGCCGCGACGGCCTGCTCGGACATCCGCAGGGACAGGACGTTGTAGGACAGCACCCGGATCTGCGCAGACTCGTCGCCCGTCACACGACAACCTGGGTGCCCGCGGTTCCGGCCAGCGCTGCGGTGGCGCTCTCCATGTCTGTGATGACGGCCCGGCCGCCGCCCGACAGGACGAACTGGCAGGCTGCCTCGATCTTCGGTCCCATGCTGCCGGCCGGGAACTCCCCTGACGCCAGCAGCCGGCGTGCTTCAGTCGTGGTCAGCGTGTCGAGCGTGCGGGCTGCCGGCGTACCGAATCCCTGCTGCACGACGGGGACTCCGGTGAGGATCAGCAGCACGTCAGCCTCGACGAGGCGCGCCAGCCGACTGGAAGTCAGGTCCTTGTCGACTACCGCTTCGACGCCCCGCAACGTCTGCCCGTCGTCGACGACGAGCACGCCGCCGCCGCCCGCGGCGATCACGACGGGGCCGGTCCCGAGCATGGCGAGCAGCGCCCGCTCGGCGACGAACCGCACCGGCTGCGGCGAGGGTACGACGCGGCGCCACTGCCCTGGCGTGATCTGGCGCATCACGTAGCCGGTCTCGGTCGCGATCCGTCTCGCATCGGACTCGTCGTACGTCGGCCCGACCGGTTTGGTGGGCCTGCGGAACGCCGGGTCGTGGCCGTCGACGACGACCTGCGTCACGACGCAGAGCACCGGCGTGTCGATCGCATGCTGCCGGAATGCGTTCTCCAGAGCCTGCGCCAGCAGGTAGCCGATCTGTCCCTGGCTCTGCGCGCCGCAGACGTCCATCGGCATCGGCGGCACCGCTGGCGAAGCTGCCTCCTGCTGCAGCAGGATGCGCCCGATCTGCGGCCCGTTGCCGTGGGTGACGACGAGCCGGGCGCCGGAAGCGACGAGTCTCGCGAGATGCTCGGCGGTCGTCGCGAGCGCCGACTGGATCTCGGCCACCGAGCCGGTGCCGCCCGGCGGGCTCAGCGCATTGCCGCCCAGCGCTGCGACGACTAGCACACCGACCTCCCAACCAAAGAGTCAGGCGATCATGCTGTCAGATCGCGGGACCAGGGCGGCGTACGACGGGCAGCACGTCGCGTGCGAACGTCCGGCGCGCACTCGCGGCGCCGGGGCCGACGAAGGACAACATCAAGGTCTGCGCTCCGGCATGCACCAGCTCCCGCAATTGACTGGCGACGGCGCCTGCGTCACCGCGGACGACACCGGCGAGTTCCGCAGCGGAACGCCCCGCGCCCCACGAGTGGACCCCTTCCTCCGCCTGCGCCGTCGTGTCGGCCAGCACGACCTGGCCACCCCAGGTGATGCGCGGCCCTGGCCGGCCGTGCTGACCGGCTGCCGAAAGGACTTCGGCCGACCCCATGCGAACCTGCTCGGGCGTAGCGCCCCAGACGTTCCAGCCGTCGGCTATCTCACCGGCCAGCGCCTTCATCGCCGGACCTGTGCCGCCGATCCAGACCGGAACTTCGGGCATCGACGCGCGCAGCACGCCGACCAGTTCCCTGATCGCGGCGCGCCGTTGTTCGCCCGTCAGCGCCGGCAGTCCGACGGACAGGTCCTCCGCTTCGTTGAGCTTGTCCCCGCCCCCCACTGCGCAGACCAGGCGGCCTGGTGCGAGCTGCTCGAGGGTGCGGAAGACCGCGCAGACTGTGGCGGGCGGACGCATCGGTGCCCGCAGCACCAGTGGCAGCAGCCTGATCCGCGAGGTGCCGGCCGCCACCGCGGTCAGCATCGTCAGGCATTCGAGGATCGGCCGGTCGGGCGAGCCGCCGAGCGGGCGGAGGTGGTCGAACAGCGAAACGGCGTCGTAGCCGTCGTCCTGCGCCGACTGCGCCGCACGAACCGTCGACGCGCCGTCGGTGGTGAACTGCGGCAGGCATAGGCCGAACTCGGGCCCTTCCGTTGTCATCAGACCTCCGTTGTCATGAGACCTCCGTCGTCATGCCTGCCGTCGTCTGGCCTGCCGTCGTCAGGACTCGAGCCGGGCCAGGTCAGCAGCGCCGACCACTCCTGCCTCGTTGCCGAGCTGGGCGAGCCTGATCTCGGCCAGCGGCCGGTGCCCGCGGCCTGTCAGCGCGCCTGCGTACGACGTACGGGCCGGGGCGAGAAGGAGCTCGCCGGCGGCCGCGAGACCCCCGCCGATGATGTAAGTGCCGGGGTCGAGTACCGCGGAGATGTTGGCGAGCCCGAGGCCGAGCCAGCGCGAGACGTCGGCAAGCAGTTCGACCGCGAGTTGCTCCCCCGCCTTTGCTGCTTCGGTGACGACCGGCCCGGTGAGGCCTTTCACGTCGCCGCCGGCGAACTCGAGCAGGTCGTGGCCGGCGACCGGCGACGCCGTGACGCGCTCGCGCGCGGCCCGGGTCAGCGCCGTACCGCTGCAGTAGCGCTCCCAGCAACCGCGATTCCCGCAGCCGCAGAGGATGCCGTCCTGCACCATCGTCATGTGGCCGGGCTCGCCCGCGATGCCCCAGCGTCCGCGGTAGAGCTTGCCCTCGAGCACGATCGCGCCGCCGATGCCGGTTCCGAGCGTGACGAGCACGAGATGGGCCTCGCCGCGTCCCGCGCCGAACTTCGCCTCGGCCCAGCCGGCCGCGTTGGCGTCGTTCTCGATCACGACCGGCAGGCCGATGCGGTCGGAGATCCGCTCCCGCAGAGGCTCGTCGCGCCAAGCCAGGTTGGGAGAGAACATCACGGTCGACCGGGCGGAATCGATGAATCCGGCAGCGCCGACGCCGATCGCGGTGACGTCGTGCTCCTTGCGCAGCTCTTCGACCAGCTCGACGATCACGTCGGCCGTCTGCTCCGGGCTCGCACTGGGCGTCGGCCGGCGTACTTCTGCGACGACGGTGCCATCGTCGGCGACGACCCCGGCAGCCACTTTGGTGCCTCCGACGTCGACGCCTATCGCTAGCCCCACAGAAGTGCCCCTCAGTTGATGGTGATGTGCTGTGCGACTGGGTTCCGTTGCGCGGCCGGCTCGTGCGTTGCCTGCGGAGCCGAGGATCTTGGTCGCTGACCGGATGACTGCGGTTCGGATGACTGCGGTTCCGCCAGCGTGCGCAGCGCCAGCAGAATCGATGTTGCGGCCTCCGCCAGGTGTTCGACAACTTCCGGCCGGACCTTGCGGGCCGCCGAGATCACTTGGCAGAAGGGGCAGAACTGGCAGGGCGAGTCGTTCCTTGCCTCGCCGGCGTGCACGTGCATGTCGGGTGAGCCTGGCGCGGCCGCTGCGTGCGCGTCCGCGTCCGCAGCCGCGTTGCGGAGCCATCCCTCGGCCGCGGCCAGCAGCCGCCCAGCTT
>JBDTYE010000140.1:0-8125 GCA_040005895.1 Actinomycetota bacterium
CAAGGTGATCCGCCGGCACGGCCGGGTCATGGTCATCTGCGACAACCTGAGGCACAAACAGCGTCAGGGCTAGCACCACCGCCGCGGGCCGCCAACCGGCTCGCGGTTCAACGCCTTCCAGGTGCGCCGCAAGGCGCATTCACCCCCGGCCGGAGGCCGGGGCCCCGACGTGGGTCGTCGGGGGCGGAAGTGCGGCAGACCTCCGGACGACTCGAGGAGTGGACCCGTGGCCCGTCTGGCCGGCGTCGACCTCCCCCGCGACAAGCGGATGGAGATCGCGCTTACGTACATCTTCGGCATCGGCCGCACCCGCGCCAGGCAGGCCCTCGCGGCCACTGGCGTCAGCCCCGATCTGAGGTCGAAGGACCTCACCGACGATGACGTCATCAAGCTGCGCGACTACATCGACGCAAACCTCAAGGTCGAAGGCGACCTGCGTCGCGAAGTGGCGCAGGACATCCGCCGAAAGATCGAAATCGGTTCGTACCAGGGCATCCGGCACCGCCGGGGTCTCCCCGTTCGTGGGCAGCGGACGCACACCAACGCCCGCACCCGCAAGGGGCCCAAGAAGACCGTTGCCGGCAAGAAGAAGGCCGGCAAGAAGTAAGCACGGCTTCGCAGGGACCCCCACACGACTTCAAGGAGACTTCGAGCAATGCCCCCAAAGACCCGAGCGGCCGGCGCCAAGAAGGTGCGCCGCAAGGAAAAGAAGAACATCGCGCACGCCCACGCTCACATCAAGAGCACGTTCAACAACACGATCGTGTCGATCACCGACCCCACCGGCAACGTCATCGCCTGGGCCAGCGCCGGCCACGTCGGCTTCAAGGGCTCCCGCAAGTCCACGCCGTTCGCAGCGCAGCTCGCCGCCGAGAGTGCCGCGCGCAAGGCGCAGGAGCACGGCGTACGCAAGGTCGATGTCTTCGTCAAGGGCCCGGGCTCCGGGCGTGAGACCGCGATCCGGTCATTGCAGGCGACCGGCCTCGAGGTCGGCCAGATCCAGGACGTCACCCCCATCCCGCACAACGGCTGCCGGCCTCCCAAGCGCCGTCGAGTCTGAGCCCGGGACATAGGAGATATAGAAGATGGCTAGGTACACCGGTCCCGACTGCCGCCGCTGCCGCCGGGAAAAGATGAAGCTGTTCCTCAAGGGCAGCAAGTGCGAATCGCCGAAGTGCCCGATCGAGATCCGGCCCTACCCGCCGGGCGAACACGGCCGCGGTCGCACGAAGGAGAGCGAGTACCTCCTGCAGAAGCGCGAGAAGCAGAAGTGCGCGCGCATCTACGGGATCCTCGAGAAGCAGTTCCGCGGCTACTACGAGGAAGCCAACAAGCGGCAGGGCAAGACCGGCGAGAACCTGCTCCGGATCCTCGAGTCCCGCCTCGACAACGTCGTCTACCGCGCCGGCTTTGCCAAGAGCCGTGACATGGCCCGCCAGGTCGTCAAGCACGGGCACGTCATCGTCAACGGCAAGAAGGTCGACATCCCGTCCTACCGGGTCAGTGACAACGACATCGTCGAGATCCGCGAGAAGTCCCGCGGGCTGACGCCGTTCGTCGTCGCCAAGGCCGAGGCCGGCGAACGTCCCGTCCCGCCGTGGCTCGAAGTCATCAGCTCGCAGATGCGGGTGCTCGTGCACTCGCTGCCGGCGCGCCAGGTGATCGACACGCCGGTCCAGGAACAACTGATCGTTGAGCTCTACAGCAAGTAGGCATTGGTATCACTCACGTTCGGATCGTTCGTGCGCTTGGCATGAGAAGTGAACGGCTTGGCATAGAAGTGAAAAATGCAGGTTCAACCGGGCGGCAAATAGCGGCCGCCATATCTAGACGGAGGACTACCCAGTGCTGATCGCACAGCGTCCGACCCTGACCGAGGAACCGGTTGCCGACAACAGGTCGCGGTTCATCATCGAGCCGCTCGAGCCGGGTTTCGGCTACACCCTCGGCAACTCCCTGCGCCGCACCCTGCTCTCGTCGATTCCCGGCGCGGCAGTCACGTCGATCCGCATCGACGGCGTACTCCACGAGTTCTCGACGGTTCCGGGGGTGAAGGAGGACGTCACCGACGTCATCCTCAACCTCAAGGAGCTCGTCGTCTCCAGCGAGTCCGATGAGCCGGTTGTCATGTACCTGCGCAAGCAGGGCCCGGGCGACGTCACCGGCGCCGACATCGCGCCGCCGGCCGGGGTCGAGATCCACAACCCCGATCTGCACATCGCCACGATCAACAAGAAGGGCAAGCTCGAGATCGAGCTGACCGTCGAGCGCGGTCGTGGCTACGTGTCGGCTGTGCAGAACAAGCAGGTCGGCCAGGAGATCGGCCGTATCCCGGTCGACTCGATCTACTCGCCCGTGCTCAAGGTGAAGTACGAGGTGCAGGCCACCCGCGTCGAGCAGATGACCAACTGGGACAAGTTGATCGTCGACGTCGAGACCAAGTCCTCGCTCTCGCCGCGGGACGCGATCGCGTCCGCAGGCAAGACGCTCGTCGGTCTGTTCGGCCTGGCGCAGGAGCTCAACGCCGACGCCGAGGGCATCGACATCGGCCCGTCGCCCGCCGAAGGTGCGCTGGCCGCGGACCTCGCGCTGCCGATCGAGGAGATGGACCTCACGGTCCGTTCCTACAACTGCCTCAAGCGCGAGGGCATCCACACCGTGGGTGAGCTCATCACGCGCAGCGAGGCCGACCTGCTCGACATCCGCAACTTCGGCGCGAAGTCGATCGACGAGGTCAAGGGCAAGCTGCACTCGATGGGTCTGGCACTCAAGGACTCGCCGCCCGGATTCGACCCGGGCACTGCCGCCGCCGCCTACGGCGGGGACGAATTCGACGGATTCGACAGCGAAGACCAGGCCTGACGCGACCCGATCACCCGGCGCGACCAGCGCCGGGTGGACGGCTTTACTAGGAGAATCTCGAAATGCCTACCCCCACCAAGGGTCCCCGCCTCGGCGGCAGCCCGCAGCACCAGCGGCACCTGCTGTCCAACCTGGCGACGGCGCTGTTCGAGCACGGGCGCATCACCACCACCGAGGCCAAGGCGAAGAAGCTGCGCCCGCTGGCGGAGAAGCTGATCACCTTCGGCAAGCGCGGCGACCTGCACGCCCGCCGGCAGGTGCTGCGCGTCGTACGCCGCAAGGACGTCGTACACACGCTCTTCGCCGAGATCGGTCCGCGCTTCGCCGAGCGTCCGGGCGGCTACACCCGGATCACCAAGATCGGTCCGCGCAAGGGTGACAACGCGCCGATGGCCGTGATCGAGTTGGTCGAGGCCAAGACCGTTGCGCAGCAGGCGGTGGGCGAGGGCGAGCGCGCCCGTGGCACCCGGTTCGCGCCGCGCCGCCGCAAGGCCGTGGACACGGAAGCGACCGCCACGGGAGCAACCGGCAAGGCCGCGCCGAAGACCTCCGCTGCCGCCCCGGCACTCGCCGAAGAGGAGCCGGAGCAGACTCCGGTCCCGACCGAGGGTGATGGAGGGGAAGCCGTGGTCGAGGCAGCCGATCTGGACGAAGCAGCCGATGGAGACGAGGCAGCCGACGAGGTCGAGGCAACCGACGTAGGCGAGGCAGCGCCTGAGGGCGCCGACGGAGCAGCCCTCGACGAGGGCACCGCCGACGAGGACTCGGGCGCCGGCCACCAGGCCGAGACGGCCGACGAGACGTCGCAGGCCGAGGGTGAAGACACCAAATCCTGAGCTGACGATCCGGCTGCGGCTCGACGTCGCCTACGACGGCGGGCCTTTCAGCGGCTGGGCCAGACAACCCGACCGACCGACCGTTCAGGGCGCCCTCGAGGACGCCCTGTCTGTCGTTTTCGGGGTTCCTTTCGCGCTGACGGTCGCGGGCCGGACCGACGCCGGGGTGCATGCGACGGGGCAGGTCTGCCACGCCGACCTGGATCGCGATGCCTGGGTGGCCGCAATGGCGGGTCACGTCATCCGCCGTGTCAACGGGGTGCTGCCGCCCGAAGTGCGAGTCCTCGACATGCGCAAGGTTCCGGACGTCTTCGACGCACGCTTTTCCGCCCTCTGGCGCCGGTACGTGTACCGCGTCAGTGACGCCGAGTACGGCGGACTGCCGCTCAATCGCGGTGACACCGTCTGGCACCCGCGCACACTGGGTCTACGGCGACTGCAGGCGGGATCCAAGGTGCTGGTCGGCGAGCACGACTTCGCGGCTTTCTGCCGGCGCCGCGATGGGGCGACGACGATCAGGACCCTGCGCACGTTGTCCTGGAGCCGCGGCAGCGACGGCGTTTACAACGCCACCGTCGTGGCGGACGCGTTCTGTCATCAGATGGTGCGCGCGCTGATCGCGACGCTGCTCGCGGTGGGCGACGGGCGCAAGCCCGCCGAGTGGGTTGGCCAGGTGCTCGACAGCGGCGACCGGCAACGGGCCGGAGGCGTGGCACCCGCACACGGCCTCACCCTCGTCGAGGTGCGGTACCCGGCAGACAACCGGCTGGCCGCGCGGGCCGAACAGACCCGCAACCGACGCGACGAACCGGCAATTCCGGCCTGAGCCGTGTCGGGCCGCCACCGCGTTCAAGCCAGCGCGCAGGCCTCGACTCTTGGTTCCGCAACGGGTTCATCGGAATCGTCCGCCGTCGCGCGTACCAGCATCAGCAGCCCGGTCACGGTCACCAGGAGCCCAGCCACGGTTGCCGGTCCCCAGCCGGGACGGGTGTGATCACCGAGCAACCACAGGCCGACGCCGGCGGGCAGCAGCGTGTCCAAACAGACGACGATCGCCATGGCGGTGGTCACTGAGCCGTGCTGCAGGGCCCGGCCGAAGAAGAAGAGTGCGATCGACAGAAAGCCGGCAGCTGTGAGCGCGGCCGGCTGCCGCAGCGTCAGCAGCAGGGAATCCGTGCCGTGCAGGGCGCGCAGGCTGACCCCCATGCCCGCGTAGGCCAGGCCGGCCAGAACGGCGTACCGAGTGCGACCTGGCACTCGGGATCGCCCGAGAACGACGTGCGCGAGCAACAAGAGCGGCACCCCAGCCGCGAGAACAAGGATGCGGCCGGTCGCCAAGCCCGTGCTTTCGCCTTGTGCAGCCGAAGATCCCAGCAGAGCCAGCCCCAGGCTGACAGAGATGACGGCCCGCCAGGTGCCGGGGCGGCGTTCGCCCGGATAGAGCAGAGCCGAACCCAGGGCCGTGACGGCGAGGCTCGAGGACGTCGCGGCCTGCACGAAGAACAGCGGCAGGTCGCGCAAGGCGTAGGCCGTCAACAGCACTGCGCCGAGGTCGAGCGCCGTACCGAACGCGTAGGGGCCGCTGGTGACGAGCCCCAGGAGGAATTGCAGCCCGTTTCGGTGGCCGCTCGAACGGCGCGCGCCCTTCGCCTGGAAGAGCGAAGCAGTTCCGAACGCGAGGACCGCCCCGAGGAGGCAGAGCAACGCGCGCACCGGACTAGCTGCCGAGGATGATGTCGCGGGGTGCGTTGAAACCGTTGAACGAAGCGGTGTAGCTCAGGCTGTAGGCGCCGGCAGACCCGATGTAGACGCGGTCGCCCTCCTCGATGGTGTCCGGCAGATCGGCCTTGACGAGGATGGTGTCGCTCGAGTCGCAGGTGGGTCCGGTCAGCGTGCAGTGCAGCCGCCCGGCCGTCCGGTCGTCGTCCCGCGACGTACGCAGCGGAAAGGGCCACCGCCCACCTGTCTGCGCCGCTTCCATGAGGCCGTTGTAGGCGCCGACGTCGAGGTAGACCCAGACACGGCCGGCCCGGCGCTCGCGGCCGATGACGGTTGCCGCGAGGACCCCCGCGTCGGCGACGAGGGCACGGCCTGGCTCGGCGAGCACGCGGCGTACCCGAACGGGCAGCGCTTCGATCGCGGCCAGGGTGGGTTCAGCGATCTCTTGCAGCGTCGGCACGTCGCTGCCCACTGTCGCCGGGAAACCGCCGCCGATATCCAGGAGTTCGAGCTCGATTCCCTGCTCGGCAAGGAGAACCATCACTTCGCCGCACTGCTCGACTGCGCGTGCCCATGATGTGGAGTCGGTCGACTGCGATCCGACGTGGAACGTGAGTCCGGCGGGTACGAGCCCGAGCCGCGGCGCCTGGCGCAGCAGCCGGTAGGCGATTTCGGGCTCGGCGCCGAACTTCGACGAGAGTGGGAACCTGCTGCCGCCGTCGTCGACCCGGATCCGGGCGATCACGGCACTGCCTGGAGCGGCGCGGGCGACCTTTTGCAGCTCGCCGGGGCCATCGATCACGTAGTAACGCAGCCCGAGCTCGGCGGCGAAGCGAAGGTGCGCCGCCGGCCGTACCGGATTGCTGTACAGAACGGTCTCAGCGCTGGCGCCGGCTTTCATGGCCAGCCGCAGTTCGTACGCCGAAGCGATCTCGAAGCCAGCGCCCGCCTGGTGCAGGGCGGCGAGCACGGGGGCGGAGGGATTGCATTTGACCGCGTAGTGCGCTTCTACCCGGCCGGCGAATGCCGACACGAATTCCTCGTAGCGCGACTTGACAGTCGCGAGGTCGGTGACAAGAAAGGGCGTCTCGTTGGTGAGCAGGTCGAGCTCAGCGGGTGCAAGCGCAACGGGCCATCCGGGCGGGAGCGTTGAGTCGGCAACCCGCGTGTCATAGCCGTTGACCGCGAATGCAGTCACGCTGCCCCCCACCCGCTCGTGCCATCCACACGCGATGGCGGCTGCCTTTTCTTTCGGCGGTGGGGCGCAAAAGGTGTAGGGCCGAACGGCAAAACTTTTCAGCCGATCGGGTGTCATGCGAACCCAGGGTCGTGCCGATACACGGCCATGGCCGACTTGACGAACGGTAATTACCCCTTCCACCGAGCTCAACGGGTGGGGCTCGTGGTGGTGCTCGGCGTGTTCGCGATCGCAACCGTGCTCGGTGGGCTCGGGCCGATCGGGGCGGGTCTCGTCAGCAACACACTGCTCATTGCGCTGCCGGTTGCCGCCTTCTTCTCGTGTGCGGTCCGGGCCAAGCTGGAAAGCGGCGGTCGCCGTCGGTCGTGGGTGCTGATCGGCCTGGCTGTTCTGTCCTGGGGGCTCGGCCAGACCGTCGGAACGGTGTACGAGCAGTTCCTGCACCGCGACGTACCGCTGCCTTCCTTCGCGGACGTCGGCTACCTGTCTGCCATCCCGCTGCTGTTGTGCGGCCTCGTGCTGATGCCTTATGTACAGCTTCCGGTCGCGACGCGGCTGCGGCTGCTGCTCGACGGCCTGGTGATCGGCATCGCGATCCTGTTGATGTCATGGCAGCTGGTGCTCAAGGCGACCATCGACGCCGCCAACGCCGGCTGGGTCGCCAACACCATCAGCGTGGCCTACCCGGTCGGTGACTGCGTCGCGATCATCCTGGCCCTGGTGCTGGTCTCGCGCGCCAGACATGGAAGCGAGGTCAGGCTCCTCACCATCTTGACGCTTGCGGGCGGAACGCTTGCCTTCGGTGTCGGCGATACCGGTTTTCTCCTCCTCGGTGACAAGTACTCCTCCGGCCTGCCGGTCGACCTCGGCTGGGCGGCCGGCTTCACGCTGATCGCCATCGCCGCGACTATCAGCGGCAGCTCGTCGTCGACCGGCGAATCCGGTCGCACCCGCAGGCTCGGTCTGCTCGCTCCGTACGTCGCAGTGGTCGGGACCCTCGTGGTGGAAGCCGCCAGGCTCCTCAGTGGATCACCGACGGACTCGTTCAGCATCGCGCTCCTGCTCGGGGAACTCTGCCTCGTCGTGTTCCGCCAGGTGCTGACGATGCTCGAGAACGACTCGCTGACCCGGAACCTCGAGTCGCGGGTCCGGGAGCGCACCGAGCGGCTCGCGACTCGCGAACGCTGGTTCGCCTCGCTCGTGCACAACTCGACCGACGTCATCCTGGTGCTCGACCCGTCCGGCGTCATCGACTTCCAGACACCCTCGGCAGAACGCGCCTTCGGCTACGCACCCGATGGACTGGCCGGGCGGCACCTGTCCGAACTGCTCGCGATGGACGACGCGCAGCGCGTTGCCGATGTCCTCTTCCAGCTGTGCGACAAGCCGCAGGCGACCACGACGATGGACCTGGGCGTACGCCGCGTCGACGGCGAGCTCCGGCACACGGAAACCACGGTCACCTCGCTGGTCCACGATCCCGCAGTCGGAGGGTTCGTCGTGACCATGC
>JBDTYE010000141.1:0-8097 GCA_040005895.1 Actinomycetota bacterium
CGGCGCCGTGGACGACGACTATCTGGTCGTCATCAAGTCGCCCGACGGGATAGCCGACCGCTTCGGCTGGCGGACGCTGCTGGCCGCGAGTGGTTACGCACATCTGCTCGTCCTCGCCGTGGTGAGCCTCGCGGTGGCACGTGGGCTGGGACCGGTCCGGGTCCTGTTACTCGGTGTCGTGGTCGTTGCGCTGGCCCTGCTGCGCAAGCCGGGCTGGACAGGCATCGCGCTGATGCTCGTCGCGGCGTTCTCAGTCACCGCCGACGCTCTGTACCTCGGCAGCATGACGGGCGTCTTCCACCCCACCAGCGTCGCCCAGTTCCTCTCCTCCGCCGGCGGCCTGACCGCGTTCGCCGTGACCGTTGCCGCAGCCGTCGGCTGCCTGCGCACACCCGACGGCGGTGCGGGGCCGAACCGGTCGGCGCTGCTCACGGCGGGCACCGGTGTGACGGTGGGCGTCGCCATTTTCGCCATGGCCATCGGCGGTTCGATCGCCTACAACGAGCCGTCGGCCGGCCCGCATGACGTTCGACTGCGGGCGTTGTGGTACGACTGCACGCCACGCACCATGAAGGCGGTGCCTGGCCAGGTGGCGATCTACGTCAAGAACGAGGACGGGTCGCGCCGCGCCTTCGAGATCGCCGACCTCGGCGTCGTACTCAATGTGCCTGCGCACCGCGCCGCGCGCACCGAGTTCACGGCTGCCGCGGGCCACTACACGTACGTCTGCCACGTCCCGGGGAGGGGCAAGCGCATCCGCGGGGAGCTCGTCGTCGGATAGCCTGCGGGCATTCCTGCCGGCGAACGATTGGGGCTGCGCACGCATGCGTATCGCGCGATTCAGCGCCGACGGCGAGGTCGGTTTCGCGGTGGTCGAAGGTGACGAGATCGCCGTGATCGACACGCACCCGTTCGGCGACGTGACCTTCACCGGCGTACGCCGCCCCCTCGCCGGCGTGCGGCTGCTGGCACCGATCATCCCGAGCAAGATTGTCGCGATGGGCCGCAACTACGCCGACCATGCGCGCGAGATGGGCTCGGAGCCGCCCGCGTCGCCGATCATCTTCATGAAGCCGTCCACTTCGGTCGTCGGCCCGCGGGACGCGATCCTGCGGCCGGCCGCGGTCGGGCAACTCGACTTCGAGGGTGAGCTGGCCGTGGTCATCGGGCGGCTCGCCCGCAACGTGCCCGCGGAGCGCGCGCTGGAGGTGGTGCTCGGCTACACCTGCGCCAACGACGTGACCGCACGCGACCAGCAGCGTGCCGACGTGCAGTTCACCCGGGCCAAGGGCTATGACACCTTCTGCCCGCTGGGTCCGTGGATCGAGACCGACCTCGACCCGTCCGATCTGTCGGTGACGACTTCCCTGAACGGCGAACTGCGGCAGAAGGGGCGCACCTCTGAGCTGGTGCACTCCGTGCCCGACGTGATCGCGTTCATCAGTGGCGTTATGACACTCCTGCCCGGAGACGTGATCCTGACCGGCACCCCGGCGGGCGTCGGCCCCATGGTCGCCGGCGACGAGATCTCGGTCTCCGTCGAGGGAATCGGCACCCTCACGAACCTGGTGGTCAACCGTGGCTGACCCAGTGTCGGCTAATGCGCTGCGGGTGCGTTTCTGCCCGTCGCCGACCGGCAATCCGCACGTCGGGTTGATCCGGACCGCGCTGTTCAACTGGGCCTTCGCGCGTCACCACCACGGCACTTTCGTCTTCCGCATCGAGGACACCGACGCGGCCCGTGACTCCGAGGAGTCGTACGACGCCCTGCTCGACGCGCTGCGCTGGCTCGGCCTCGACTGGGACGAGGGCCCCGAGATCGGCGGGCCGCACGCGCCGTACCGGCAGTCCGAGCGGGCCTCGATCTACGCAGACGTTGCTTTCCGCCTGCACGACGCGGGGCTCGCCTACGCGTGCTACTGCACCACCGAGGAGACCGCGGCGCGTGCCTCGGCGGCCGGCCGCCCGCCGGGCTACGACAACCACTGCCGGTCGCTGACGCCGGAGCGGGACGCGGCGTATCGCGCCGAGGGGCGTACGCCGTTACTGCGGCTGCGGATGCCCGCTCGCGACATCACGTTCGACGACCTGGTGCGCGGGCCGGTCACTTTCGCGGCCGCCAATGTGCCCGACTTCGTGATCGTGCGCGCCAACGGCCAGCCGCTCTACACGCTGGTCAATCCGGTCGATGACGCGCTGATGGAGATCACGCACGTGCTACGCGGCGAAGACCTGCTCTCCTCGACACCACGGCAGATCGCACTGTACGAGGCGCTGGCCCAGATCGGCGTCGGCACCGGGCGAACGCCTGTGTTCGGCCACCTGCCGCTGGTCATCGGCGAAGGCAACAAGAAGCTGTCGAAGCGCGATCCGACTTCGTCACTGGACTTCTACCGCGAGCGGGGTTTCCTGCCGGAGGGACTCGTCAACTATCTGGCCCTGCTCGGCTGGTCCTTCGGCGGAGATCGCGAGATGTTCAGCCTCACCGAGATGGCTGAGGTGTTCGAGGTCGGCGACGTCAACAGCAACCCGGCGCGGTTCGACGTCAAGAAGTGCGAGGCCGTCAACGCCGACTGGATGCGCCGGCTCGACGTCGGCGACTTCGCCGGCCGGTTGCTTTCCCGGCTTGCGCAGGACGGCCTGCTGCCGCCCGATCCGACCGACGAGCAGCGTGATCTCGTCCGTGCGGCTGCGCCGCTGATACAGGAACGCGTGACCCTGCTCTCCGAAGCGGCCGAGATGATGGCGTTTCTGCTCGTCGACGAGTTGGTCGTCGATCCGGCTGCCGCCGCCAAGACGCTGGTGGGGGAAGCGCTGCACACCCTCATCGCCGCTGAATCGGCGATCGAGTCGGTCGAGCCGTGGTCTGCAGCCGCGATCGAGGAGGCACTTCGCGTCGCGCTGGTCGAGGGGTTGCAGCTCAAACCGCGCAACGCTTTCGGGCCGGTCCGGGTCGCGGTCACCGGGCGGACCGTCTCGCCGCCGCTGTTCGAGTCGATGGAGCTCCTCGGCCGGGACCGGTCGCTGGCCCGTTTGCGATCGGCGATCGAGGACATTCGCGGCTACTGAGCGGGTCCCTCGGGCTTTGTCCTGGGGCGGCGCCGTCGGGTATCGTGTCCGGCGATCCGGTACGCCGTTCGCGGCGGGCCGGGTCGATTGGGGTATGGGGTAATTGGCAGCCCGGCGGTTTCTGGTTCCGTTAGTCTTGGTTCGAGTCCAGGTACCCCAGCAGCGGTCCTCGCAAGGACCGTGCTCTTCGCATGTCGCACGGCCCTATCGTCTAGTGGCCTAGGACGCCGCCCTCTCAAGGCGGTAGCACGGGTTCGAATCCCGTTAGGGCTACCACCTCAAGTCCGCCTGCAATTCCCTGCTATCGGGTCGACGCCGTAGACCCGCGCGGCGTTGAGGCCGAGCACCTTGGCCTTCAGTTCCTTGGTCAGGGCCGGGTAGCCGTACCGCTCCTGGAATTCCGGGCTGATCTCGAACGCGCGGAAGGCCTGGATCTGGTCCTGGGGCGATCCGTACCAGATGCAGTCGGTACCCCAGAGCACGTTGTCAGCGCCGACGTACCGGAGCAGCTTGCCGAGCAGGTGGGCGGCCTGGGTGGGGTCGCGCATGACCTGCCACCACGTCGTACCGATATCGGCGAAGACGTTGGCGTTCGGGCCGATCCCGCTCTTGCGCAGCGACGTGATCAGCCGGTTGGAGCCGACGTTCGCCGCCGCCTCTGAATAGGGCCCTTCCCGGGCCGCGAGGTCGAACGCCGAGTGGTAGATGAGGAACTGCATGTCCGGATGCCGTCGCGCGGCCGGGCCGACGTCCTCGGGAGTGTTGTAGGCAGCGTTGACCAGGCCCTTATGCACCGCGATGCGCGGTACGCCGAGTTCGATCGCCTTGCGGATGACCGCGTCGCCGACCTGCGGCGCCCCGCTGTCGTGGTCGTCGAGCCACCAGCCAGGACCGAGCAGATGGGTGAAGGTCTTCCACCCGACGATTGGCTGCATCGCGACGAGCTGTTCCATGCCGGCGAGGGTGCGCGCCAACGGCTGCGTCGTCGGGCTGACCTTCCCGTGCAGCAGAACCCGGTCGTCGTGGCAGAGCACACCCGCGAGCCGACGCGTCTCCTTCATGACGGCGGGCGAGAGCGGGTCATGCTCGTTCGGCAGGGGCAGCGCCGAGAGCACGAGCATGCTGGTGTCGCTGTTCCTGAACATCTCATCGAGGAAGTGCTCGATCGAGAAACAGTCGCGCGGCTCGTGCTCGCCGCACCCGCGCTGCGGGAAATTGCGCGCGATGATGTCGAACTCCTGCAGCGCGAGCGGGTCGAGCGTGTGGTCGAGCAGGTGCCCCTGCACGTCGAAGACGAACTCGTCGCCGGCGATGGCGCTTGCCGCTGCGCTCGAGTCGGTCGTCGCCTCGGCCGGGATCGAGTAGGAGCCGCCGATACCCGGGCTCGAACTGGAGGAGCTGCCGGCAGCCGAGGTTTTCGGAGCGGGGGTGGACGGTGGAGGGCTCGGAACGGCGCGGTGCGCCGCTTTGGTGCACGCGTTGATCGCGAGCAGGGTCGTCGCGGCGGCACACGTCGTACGCAGGAACTCACGCCGGTTGATGCCCAGGCGCGTGGCGTTTTCATCGCACTCAGCGCGCGCGAGCCGCTCCGCTTCCTTCACCACCGGGGTCTGCGGCAGCGGCGAGTATTCGTCGGAGGATCGCGGCTGCAGGCCGATGGGTAGTTCGCCGTCCGCGCCCCTGGGCAGCATCGGGCCAGGGTAGTGGGACGCACCGCCGCTGGATACGGAGGTCGGTCGAGCGCGCCGAGCAATCCATTTTCTTCGAATGTGGGTACGCAGTTGCACCGGAAGGGCGACTATTGCGTGGGGATCGTAGGGGGATGAGGGGTTTGAGTTCCGCTGTCGTGGGCCGTGTGGTCGGCTCTGCCGTTCCGGCCGGGCGGCGAAAGACGCTTGTGATCGTTTCGCCGCACCTCGACGACGCCGTCATGTCGCTCGGCGCGACGATTGCTGCACAAGTCCGCAACGGCGTCGACGTCAGCGTCATCACCGTCTTCGCGGGCAATCCCGACCGGCTGGGGCCGCCGTCCTACTGGGACGCGCGCCGGGCCGTCCCGACTGCGTCCGAGGCGATCTGTCAGCGCCGCGACGAGGATCTGCTCGCGGGCAAAACCCTCGGTGTTTCGGTGGAGTGGCTGCCGTTCGACGACGCGGCATACGTGAGCATGCGCGACCCGGATGCGATCTGGAAGTGCCTGGAGCCAACGCTCTCCGCGGCGGATCTGATCCTGCTGCCCGGCTGGCCGCTCAAGCACCCGGATCACTTGTGGACGACCATGCTCGTCCAGGAACGGGTGGATCCCGAAAAGGCGGTCGCCTACTACGTCGAACTGCCCTACGCCGCCCGGTTCGTGCCGTTCCTGAAGTCGCTCCTGCGCGGGCGCCAGTCCGATGCGATGCATGGGCACCTCAAGTGGGCCAGGACGGCAACGACAGCGCCAGATCGCCGTGCCAAGGAGCAAGCGGTCGCTGCGTACGCCGGCGAACTCGCGCGACTGGGCTACCGGGCTCGGATGGCGGCGTTACACGACGTCTTCCTGCGCAAGGAGTTCGTCGGATACCTCGACTCGCAGCAGCTCCCGTGGGCGCTGACACTCCGACGGTGATGCTGGCAGCGCCCCTCTATTTCGGGCCACAACAGCGTTCGCGTTTCGGTTTCCTGCACTGGCCGCCGGGACCGGTGCGAGGCGCCGTCGCGATCTGCCCGCCACTTGCCTATGAGGCCGTCTGCGCACACCGCACGCTACGGCAGCTGTCAGAAGAGTTTGCTCGCGCCGGCTTTGTCACGCTGCGATTCGACTATGACGGCACGGGCAATTCGATCGGTGCGAGTACCGATACTGACCGGCTGTCCAGCTGGCTCGGCTCGGTCGACGATGCAGTTACGGAGCTGCGCGCCCTCGGCCTGCCGCCCGTCACGCTCGTCGGTCTTCGCTTCGGCGCAACCCTCGCCGCGTGTGCGGCTGCCGAGAGAACTGGTGACATCTCCTCGCTGGTGCTGTGGGATCCGGTCGAGACGGGGCGCCGGTACGCGCGTGAGCTGCGGCTCCTGGGAGCCGCCGCGGGACCGGGCGCCGACGCGATGGCCGCTGACGGGGTCACCGTCGCCGGGATCACGTTTACCGACGACGCACTGGCCGAACTGCGGGATGTCACCATTCCTGGTTCGCTTCGCGCGGCTGACACCCTCGTCCTGAACCGGTCCGATCCGGCGGTGATGGCAGGCACCAGCGCATTGCTCGATGGCGATGCCGAACGGGCGGTCGTGCCGCACGACATCGTCCGCAGCATTGTCGAATGGACCGGGCGGCGCTCGCCCCTGCCGCTCGAGCAGCAGCCGTCGCCGCCGCGGTTACGGGATCAGGCAGTCGAGGACAGCGCCGGCTCTCTGCTCGAGCATCGCGCGGTTCGGGTCGGCGCGGCCGGGCTGTTCGCCGTGCAGACAGCGCGGATCGGCGCCGCGCCGTCACGTGCGATCTTCATGATCAACAACGGCGTAGCCGGTCAGGTCGGACCGGGACGGGCCTGGATCGGCTTCGCCCAGCGTTTCGCGGCAAAGAACTGGCTCGCCGTCCGGCTGGATCTGTCCGGTCTGGGCGACAGCCCGGCCCGAGCCGGTCGTCCCGACAACGAGGCATATCCCATCGCTGCCGCGGCCGATGTAGCCGAAGCCGTCGCACAGCTGCGGTCGCAAGGGGTCATGCGGGTGGCAGTGATCGGGCTCTGTTCGGGAGCGCTGATCGGTTTCGACGCGGCGCTGTCAGTGCCGGAGATCGACGTACTTCTCGCGATAAACGGCGCGTTCCACAAGCCGTTCACGGGCGGCCGACGGGAACGGTTGCAACGCGCCGCTGGGCCGACCGCGCGGCTGCTTGCCTTTCCGATGCGGAAGGCCCCGCTGTGGCCCTTCTTCGACGCGGTACCCACGTGGCTCTGGCGTTCGCTCGACGGCATGCGATTGGCCGCGTCACCGGCGCGCATCATCGAAATGGTGCTCCGCCGTGGCAGGGTGGAGGTCGTGCTGCTCTTTGGTGAGTCGGAGTGGGGCCTCAAGGCTCTGCGGCGTCGAGGTGGCCGAAGATTCGCGCGGGTGCTCGATGACGCAGCCGTGTCGCTGATCGAAGTACCCGGCCTCGACCACAGCATGTTCGATCCGGCGGCGAGGATGCGGGTCGAATCCACGCTGCTCGAGATACTCGCGAGCACCGATCAGCGATCGAGTGAATTGCGGTGACCGCCCTCAACGACGACGTCGATATCGGTGTTGTGATCGTCACCTACAACAGCGAGCGACTGCTGAAGGACCTGTTCGGCTCCCTGCCCCTGGCGATCGGTGACCTCAGCTGGCGGGCGGTCGTGGTCGACAACGCCTCCGCTGACGAGACGGTCGCGCGGGTCGAGCAAGCCGGATGGTGCGTTGAATCCATGGGTCGCAACGCGGGATACGCGGCGGGGATCAACCGTGGCGTCGCCTGCCTGCCGGGTGCACGCGCGATTCTCGTGCTCAATCCCGACGTGCTCATGAGCCCGGGCTCTGTCAGCCTGCTGTACGCCGCACTCGCCGACGGCGTGGGAATCGCCGCGCCGCAGACCCGCGGCTTCGACGGCGAATTGCATCTGACCCTGCGGCGCCGGCCGTCGATCTCGAGGGTCATCGGAGCTGCGCTACTCGGCGCCGGCATCGCGGACCGCGTCGGCGGCTTTTCCGAGACCGTCACCGACCGCCGCGTCTACACGACCCCCCGGGATGTGGACTGGGCGGTTGGCGCAGCGCTGCTGGTTACCCGGGCGTGCAGCGACGCGGTAGGCGAATGGGACGAGAGCTTCTTCCTCTACTCGGAGGAGACCGACTTCTGCGAGCGGGCTCGGGGCGCCGGGTTCCGGATCCGCTACGTGCCGAACGCGCTGGTGCGGCACGAAGGCGGCGGCGGCATCGGCCAGCCCTACCTGCGCAGCATGATGATGGTCAACCGGGTGCGGCACTTCAGGAAGATGCACGCGGCGCCGGCAACGTTCGTCTATTGGT
>JBDTYE010000142.1:0-8055 GCA_040005895.1 Actinomycetota bacterium
ACCTTCCGGGCGGCGGGGGTGAGCGCGGGACCGGCACGCGGCCGCCCGCAGCGACGCACACAGCGACACCCTAGCGACACCCTTAGCGACGCCGAGAGCGGCGTCGCGCGGGAGCTAGCGGCGTACGCCGGCCAGCTCGGCAGCGCGTAGCCGGGCCATGGCGCGGGCCAACGCGGCGCGAGCGTGCATCTCGGCGCCCTCGTCATGCTGCTCGCCGGCGTCGCGCAGCCGATCGGCGGCGGCCTGCGCGCGCGCCACGTCGATGTCGGCGGCTAGCTCGGCGATGTCGGCGAGAACCGAGACGCCGTCGCCGCTGACCGAAAGGAAGCCGCCGTGGATTGCGGCAACCACCTCGGTGCCGTCGGGGGTGATGATGCGCACCGGACCCGAGCCGAGTTCACCCAGCATCGGGGCGTGGCCGGGCAGGATCCCGATCTCGCCTTCGGTCGTTCGGGCGATGACCATCTCCGCCTCGCCGGACCAGAGCTTGCGCTCGGCCGAAACCAGATCGACCTGCATGACGGCCACGGACTCTCGATTCCTTTCAGTCGCGCACGGGTCGGTTCCGACTCGCCACTAGCTCTTGTCCTGCATCTCCTTGGCCTTCGAAACAGCCTCTTCGATGCCGCCGACCATGTAGAACGCCTGCTCCGGCAGGTGGTCGTACTCGCCGTCGCAGATCGCCTTGAACGAGCGGATGGTGTCGGCCAGCTCGACGAACTTGCCTGGCGAGTTGGTGAACTGCTCGGCCACGAAGAACGGCTGCGACAGGAAGCGCTGGATCTTGCGGGCCCGCTGCACGATGACCTTGTCCTCCTCGGGCAGCTCGTCCATGCCGAGGATCGCGATGATGTCCTGCAGGTCGTTGTAGCGCTGCAGGATGCCCTGCACCTGCCGGGCCGTGTCGTAGTGCTCCTGGCCGATGACCCGCGGGTCGAGGATGCGCGAGGTCGACGCGAGCGGGTCGACCGCGGGGTAGATGCCGAGCTCGGAGATCGAGCGCGACAGCACCGTGGTGGCGTCGAGGTGCGCGAACGTCGTCGCCGGCGCCGGGTCGGTCAGGTCGTCGGCGGGCACGTAGATCGCCTGCAGCGAGGTGATCGAGCGGCCACGAGTCGACGTGATGCGCTCCTGGAGGACGCCCATCTCGTCGGCGAGCGTGGGCTGGTAGCCGACGGCGCTCGGCATCCGGCCGAGCAGCGTGGACACCTCGGAACCTGCCTGGGTGAAGCGGAAGACGTTGTCGACGAACAGCAGCACGTCCTGGCGCTCGACGTCGCGGAAGTACTCGGCCATCGTCAGCGCGGTCAGCGCGACCCGCAGGCGCACGCCCGGCGGCTCGTCCATCTGGCCGAAGACGAGGGCGGTCTTCTCGAGTACGCCGGCCTCCGCCATTTCCAGCCAGAGGTCGTTGCCCTCGCGGGTGCGTTCACCGACACCGGCGAACACCGACGATCCACCGTGCTGCTGCGCGACCCGGTTGATCATTTCCTGGATGACGACGGTCTTGCCGACGCCGGCACCGCCGAACATGCCGATCTTGCCGCCCTTGACGTAGGGCTCGAGCAGGTCGATGACTTTGATGCCGGTCTCGAAGATCTCGGCCTTCGGCTCGAGGTCCTCGAACCGCGGCGACGGCCGGTGGATCGGCCAGTAGTCGCTGGCGTGGATCTCGCTCTTGTCGCAGTCGAGTGGCTCGCCGAGGACGTTGTAGACGTGTCCGAGGATGCCCTTGCCGACGGGCACTGTGATCGGTGCGCCGGTGTTGATGACCGCCTGTCCGCGGCGTACGCCGTCAGTCGGCTTGAGTGCGATCGCCCGGACGACGCCGCTGCCGATGTGCTGGGCGACCTCAAGGGCGATCTCCTGCTTTTCGCCCTCGATTTCGCGGACCAGGGTCAGCATGAAGTTGATCTCCGGCAGCGAGCCGACGGGGAACTCCACGTCGACGACCGGGCCGATGACCTGTACGACGCGGCCGGGCGAGAGTTCGCCTTCGCCGGCCGGTGCTTCGGGAGTGAGTGTCGAGGTCATGCGGGCTCCTAGCCTTCCGCGGCGAGCGCTTCAGCGCCGCCGACGATTTCGGAGATCTCGGTGGTGATTTCGGCCTGCCGCGCCCGGTTGGCGTCGCGCGTCAGGATCTTGATGATGTCGTCGGCGTTGTCGGTCGCGGCCTTCATCGCACGGCGACGGGCCGCGTGTTCGGACGCGGCTGCGTTGAGCAGGGCTGAGAACACCCGGCTCTCGACGTACCGCGGCAGCAGCGAAGCGAGGATCGACTCGGCGTCCGGTTCGAACTCCACGTCGGCCTGCACACCCTCGACCGGCTCCGCCGACTCGGACGACTCGGGCGGCAGCACCGGCAGCAGCTGCTCTATCACCGGAGTTTGCGTCAGCATCGTCTGGAACTGCGTGTAGGCGATCAGCACCTTGTCGAGGTGGCCGGCCAGGTAGTCCTCGGTGACCTTTTGGCCGATTTCCTTCGCGACCTCGTACGGCGGCGTGTCGCTGTAGCCCTGCCATTCAGCCACCGGCGTGACCTTGCGAAAGCGGTAGAACGACAAGGATTTGCGGCCGTATGCGTAGACACTGAACTCGGCGCCGGCCCGGCGGCGTTCGGCCTCGACCAGCTTGAGGACGTTGGTGTTGTAGGCGCCGGCCAGGCCGCGGTCAGCAGTCACGGCGATCACGCCGACCCGGTCGCCTTCGCGTGGCACGAGCAGCTCGGAGCCGCTGCCACCGCGGCGTACGAGTTCCGCCACGATCTTGGAGATCTCGTCGGCGTAGGGCTTTGCGGCGTGGGTGCGCGCAGTCGCCTTGACGATGCGGGACGCCGCGATCAGCTCCATGGCACGCGTGATCTTCTGCGTGCTCTTGACCGAGCGGATGCGGCGGCGTACTTCGCGCAGCTTGCCCGCCACTAGAGGTCAGCCCCCTTGTCGCGTCGAAGACCTGTCATGAGTTCGACCACTAGCCCGGTGCCTGCGCGCCGTCGGCATCGCTCGTCGGACCCGCGGCCGCCTCGAACGACTCAGTCGTCGACGTGTCGGCAGCGACCTCGGAGCGTTCGGCTTCGATCGAGCCCTTGAACTGGGTCAGCGTCGCCTCCGCGGCGGCCTTGAGCCGATCCGCCACCGTGTCCGGCGCGACATTGGTGTCGAGCTCCTCGAGCAGGCCTGAGTCCTGGGTGGTGATGTGCTCGACCAGCGCGCGGCCGTAGTCGCGCACCCGGTTGACCGGAATGGTGTCGGTGAACCCGTTGGTGGCGGCCCAGATGATCGCGATCTGCTCGGAAAGGCGGACCGGCTCGTACTGCGGCTGCTTGAGCACCTCGACCAGCCGGTTGCCCCGGTCGAGCTGGTCCTGCGAGGACTTGTCGAGGTCGGAGCCGAACGCCGCGAAAGCCTCCAGCTCGCGGAATTGCGCGAGGTCGAGACGCAGCGTGCCGGCGACCTTCTTCATCGCCTTGGTCTGGGCATTGCCGCCGACCCGGGAGACCGAGATGCCGACGTTGATGGCCGGCCGGACGCCCTGGAAGAACAGGTCGGTCTCCAGGAAGATCTGGCCGTCGGTGATCGAGATGACATTGGTCGGGATGTACGCCGAGACGTCGCCACCGCGGGTCTCGATCAGCGGCAGCGCCGTCATCGAACCGCCGCCGAGTTCGTCGGAGAGCTTGGCGGCCCGCTCCAGCAGGCGGGAGTGCAGGTAGAAGACGTCTCCCGGGTAGGCCTCGCGACCCGGCGGGCGGCGGAGCAACAGGGACAGCGTCCGGTAGGCGACCGCCTGCTTGGACAGGTCGTCGTAGACGATCAGTGCGGCCTTGCCCTCGTACATCCAGTGCGCGCCGACAGCGGCACCGGAGTACGGCGCGAGGTACTGGAACGGTGCGGGCGTGGAGGCGGCCGCACTGACGACGACCGTGTAGTCCATTGCGCCGGCCTCGGTCAGCGTCGCCACGATCTCGGCGACCGTCGACGCCTTCTGGCCGATGGCGACATAGATGCAGCGGACTTCCTTGTCGGTGCCCCAGAACCGTCGCTGGTTGATGATCGCGTCGATGGCGATCGCGGTCTTGCCGGTCTGCCGGTCGCCGATGATGAGCTGGCGCTGTCCGCGGCCTACCGGAGTGATCGCGTCGATCGCCTTGACGCCCGTCAGCAGCGGTTCCTTCACCGGCTGCCGCTGGACGACTGAGGCGGCCTGCACTTCGAGACGGCGCATCTCGGTCGAGGGGATGGGGCCCTTGCCGTCGATCGGGTTGCCGAGCGGGTCGATGACGCGGCCCAGCATGCCGTCCCCGACCGGGATAGCCAGGATGCGCCCCGTCAACTTGACCTGCGCGCCTTCCTCGACGATGGCCGAGTCGCCGAGCACAACGGCGCCGATCTGGTCTTCTTCGAGGTTGAGCGCCAGCGCCTGGACGGTGCCCTCGTTGGTGTGGATCTCGAGGATCTCGTTGGCCATGCACTGCGGCAGGCCGGAGATGCGGGCGATGCCGTCGCCGGCCTCGAGGACCCGGCCCACCTCCTCGCGCTGGAGGGTCGGGGCGAAGTCGCTCGCCGCCTGACGCAACGCCGCGGAGATCTCCTCCGGGCTGATGCTGAGCTCAGTCATCTATTTCTCCAACGCAGGGATACGGGAATTGGCACGGTGATCGTCTAGCCGGCGGTCAAGTTCGCACGCAGGGTCTCCAGGCGGCGGCGTACGGTGCCGTCGTAGACCTCGTCGCCGATCGTCGTAACGGCGCCGCCGAGGACGGTGGGGTCGACGATGACCTTGACGTCGACCGGCCGGCCCTTGACTTTGGTGAGCACGGCCGCAAGTCGGGTCCGCTGCTCTTCGGTCATCGCCTCGGCCACGCGGACCTCGGCGACGGCAGCCTCGCCCGCCGTGGTCGCGCGCAGCACGAACGCATCGACGATGCGGGTGAGCTCGCGCGCCTTGCCGCCACCCACGACGAGGTTGACCAACTGCACGGAAACCGGGTGCGCACGGCCTTCGAGCAGTTGTACGACGAGCGCTTCCTTCGCGTCCGCGGTCGCGGCGGGGTCGGTCAGCGCGCTGCGGAGTTCAGGTGCGGAGTCGACCGCCCGGCTGAACCGGAACAGCTCGTCCTGGACCCGGCCCAACACTTTCTCGGCGCGTGCGATCTCGAACAGAGCGGCGGCGTACCCGTCGATGGAGGCATCAGTCATGGTCGCCCGCTACCGCGCGCTCGTCGCGAGCTCGTCGATGTAGGAATCGACCAGCGCGCGCTGCGCGGGAGTGTCGAGCGACTTGCCCACGACGCGGCTGGCCAGCTCGATCGACAGGCCCGCCAGTTCGGCGCGCAACGCCGTGATGGCCCGGTCGCGCTCTCCGGCGATGTCGGCCTGGGCGCGGGCGACGAGCGCCTGCGCCTCGGTATCGGCACGCGCGCGGGCATCGGCGACTATCTGTTCGCCGGTGCGCCGGCCCTCATCGATGATGCGCTGCGACTCGGTCTGCGCGTCGACGAGCTTGGCGCGGTACTCGGCGAGTACGCCGTCCGCCTCGGCCCTGGTCGCCTCCGCCTCCTTGACGCTGCCGGTGATGGCCTGCTCCCGAGCGGCCAGCGCTGCCTGCAGCTTCGGCCACGCCACCCGGTAGAGGATGACCAGCAGCACGACGAAGAAGACGGCCGACCAGATCAGTTCGTTGAGCTTCGGCGAGACCGGGCTGAAGGGGTCCTCCCCATCCGCCGCGGCGACTACGAGGGCGTTGAGCACAGTAGGTCCTTCTCTTTGAGTCGCCGCACTACTTGATGATGAATGCGAGGGCCAGGCCGAAGATCGCCAGAGCCTCGACGAGGCCGATCCCGACGAACATCAGCGAGCGCAGCACGCCGGCAGCTTCGGGCTGCCGGGCGATCGCCGTGATCGTCTGACCGACGAGGTAACCGATGCCGATGCCCGGGCCGATCGCCGCCAGACCGTAGACCAGACCACGACCGATCACCTGGTTGGGGTTGGTCGTCGTCGCAGCGAGGGTCGCGAAGTCCATTTCCTCTGTCTCACTTTCGTCCGTCGGAGCCGCGAGAGCGGCAGTGCGATTTTCGGTGCCTGAAGCCTTGCCTGGTGCGCGGTGCCGCCTAGTGCCCGGGGTTGAGGGTCAGTGCTCGGGGTTGAGGGCGCCGCCGATATAGAGCGCGGTCAAGATCGTGAAGATGAATGCCTGCAGGAAAGCGACGAAGAGCTCGAAGCCCGTGAGCGCCGTACCGATCACGATGGCGAACGGCAGGAACACCGCCTTGAAGCTCGCCGCCCACAGGCCTGCGCAGAGTACGCCGACCAGGCTGAGGATCAGGTGGCCGGCCAGCATGTTGAACGTCAGACGCAGAGTCAGCGTGATGGGCCGGATCACCAGAATGGACAGCAGCTCGATCACGAGCAGAAGCGGCTTCAACCACCACGGCACGCCGGGCGGGAACGCGATGTTCTTGAAGTAGTGCAGGACCCCTTGGACGCGCAGACCCTGGAAGTTGAAAACCAGGTAGCTGAGGATCGCAAGGAACAGCGGAACAGCGATCTTGGACGTCGCCGGGAAGGAAATGCCCGGAGTGATCTCCATGATGTTGAACCCGAAGATCAGCAGGAACAGCGTCGTGAGGTAGGGCACGAAGCGCTCGCTGTCGTGGCCGATCACCTGCGCGGCGACGTCGTTGCGGACGAACCCGATCACCGACTCGCCGACGAGCTGGTATCGACCTGGGATGACCGCCTGCTTACGGAAGACCGTGAGCATGAATACGGCGACCAGCACGAAGGCGACGGCCATCGACAGCACCGACCAGCTGAATCCGGGAATGCCCCATAGGCCGGTCCTGAAGTTGAAGAGCTCGCCGAGCTCCGGTACGCCCTCCGCAACGATCATGCAGCTACATCCTTCAACTCAGTGGGCCGACGAAGGTCGGAGTGCGCAGAACCAGCCAGCTCTGCGCGACCATCAACAAGACTTCGCTGCCACACACGGCCAGGACGACGGCGTAGGACGGCAGGTCGAGCAGCAGTATGCCTGTCGCCATCGCTGCGCCCAACAACACCAGCCGCAGCGGCAGCATCGCGACGACGCGGCCGATGGCGATTCCGCGCTGCGAGCGTCCACCGCTCGCCGAGATCCACGCTGCTGCCGCGCCATTGGCTGCCACACAGGCCACGCCCCAGAAGGCGCCGACGGCAGCGGCCAGACCGGAGGTTGCAGCAGCGATCGCAACGGCAGGTACCCCGCACACCGGGAGCACCCACGCGGCTGAGCGGATCAGCCGGCGGTCGAGGAGCATCTCGACACCGTCAGTGTTGGGCACGGGCTGCCTGCCGCATCGCTTTGCGCGTGTTCTCACTCTGTTCCGCGCGCTTCACCATCAGGTAGATGCCCAGGACCATGCCGAGGATGAGCCCGCCGAAGAACAACACGTAGGCGGTGTGCAGCCAGCGGTCGGCGTAGTAGCCGGCTACTCCGTAGAACGCGACGGCCGCTATGAACTCACTGACTGCTGTCCATGCGGAATCCAGGTCGCTCCACTCGGAGCGGTGGTTGTCAGTCATGTTGGGCGCACGCTAACAGCCGGACGGAAGCAGGGTCAAAACACCGCGAAACGCATTTCCGCAGGTCAGAGCCGTAGTTGGACGGGTATCCGCAAATCTTGTGAAACTTTTCACGAGCCCTGGCGCACTGGAACCGGTACCGCAGCGACTTGTAGAGGATCTGAGAAAACGGCGACGCTCAAACATGCCTCAGAAAGTCTCAGATCCGCCACGAGTCGGGGCGCCCCATGACAGCGACGCGGCAAGCGACGTACGCCGGCGGGTCAGTTGTCGGAGCGGGCGCGAAGCCGCGGGAAGTGGCTCATCAACAGGGCCAGGATCGCGATCGAGCCGACCACTACGCCGACCAGCGCCGGCCGGGTGAATGACACTGCAACCCCGCCGAACGCTGCGAGCGCCGACCACAGGTAGAGGATCAGCACGGCCCGCCGGTGCGAGTGCCCGATCTCCAGCAGCCGGTGGTGCAGGTGCTGCTTGTCGGGCGCGAACG
>JBDTYE010000143.1:0-8053 GCA_040005895.1 Actinomycetota bacterium
ACATGGTCGTCGACATCGGCGGCGGCACGACCGAGGTCGCGGTGATCTCCCTCGGAGGCATCGTGACCAGCCAGTCGATCCGCGTCGGCGGCGACGAACTCGACAACGCGATCATCAGCTACGTGAAGAAGGAATACAGCCTCATGCTCGGCGAGCGGACGGCTGAAGAGATCAAGATGGCGATCGGCTCAGCGTTCCCGATGCCGGACGAGCCGCACGCGGAGATCCGCGGGCGCGACCTGGTCTCGGGCCTGCCGAAGACGATCGTCGTGAGCGCCGAAGAGATCCGCAAGGCGATCGAGGAGCCGGTCAACGCGATCATCGACGCCGTGAAGACGACCCTCGACAAATGCCCGCCGGAGCTTTCCGGCGACATCATGGACCGCGGCATCGTGCTCACCGGAGGCGGCGCGTTGCTGCGTGGCCTGGACGAGCGGCTCAAGCACGAGACCGGCATGCCGATCCACATCGCCGACACGCCGCTGCACAGCGTCGCGATCGGTTCCGGCAAGTGTGTCGAGGACTTCGAAGCCCTACGCGGCGTCCTCATCTCCTCGCCGCGACACTGACCGCCGACTCTGACAACCGAGATACTCACGCCACTGCGGGCCTCGTCCGAGCGGCCCGTCGTACCCGACGGGCCAGCCGATGTTCCGTGACACGCGTCGGGTGCGCCAGCTCCTCGGGCTGATGATCCTCACGTCGTTCACGCTGATCACGATCGATTACCGGGCCGGCGCAAATTCCCCGTTCCGGGGGCTGCGCAGCTCAGTCGGGACGTTCTTCGGTCCGATCGAACGCGGCGTCTCCGGGGTTGTGCGACCGGTCGGAAACGCGCTGTCCACTCTCGGCAACGTCGGCAACCTCAACAAGGAAGTCAGGAAGCTGCGGGCGGCGAGTGCTGCCGTGGAGCAGCAGCGGCATACCAACGAGGACAAGCAGCGGCAGTTCGACGACATGGGAAAGCTGCTCAAACTTGTCAACGGCGGACAGTACCGGACCATCGCGGCGCATGTGATCGGCGCGGCACCCAGCAACTTCACCTGGACGGTCACGATCGACGCGGGCAGCGATCGGGGCGTGCGCAAGGACAAGACGGTCGTCAACGGCGATGGGCTGGTAGGGCGGGTCATCGAGGTGTCGAAGTTCACCTCTACGGTGCTGCTGGCCATCGACGTCGAGTCGACCGTTGCGGCCAGGCTGTCCTATACGGGCGAACGAGGCCTGGTCAAAGGCAACGGCCCGAAGGACATGCAGTTCGACGTGACACCCGCCACCACTGAGGTGCGCTCCGGGCAACCGGTCGTCACGGCAGGGTCGACATTCGTGCCGGGCGTACCGATCGGCGAGGTGATGGCGACGCGGGCCGCACCGGGGGACACGACGCGCAGCGTGGTGCTCAAGCCCTACGTCAACTTTTCCAATCTCGACATCGTCGGCGTCGTCGTGCAGCAGGAGCGCAAGACCGACCTCGATGCGCTGGTCCCGGCAAACCCGGCGCCCAGCCCCTCGTCGCCGGCGATCCCGAGGTGCCCGGTATCCACCGCACCATCGAGCACAGGCTCGTCGTCCGCGTCCACTCCGGCCGCCACGCCGACGGTCCCGATGGTCCCCTGCCTTGGCTCGATGCCGGCGCCGGTGTCCGGCGCTGCGGCCGCGGCCTCATCGCCGGCAACCTCGCCCACTCCGGCGACGAGCTCCAGCCCATGACCGGCCCTCGGATGGCCCTGGCCGGGCTCTGGCTGGTGACCGCCATCGCGGTCCAGGGCGCGCTGGTTTCGCGCTTCACCTTCTTCGGGGCGCACCCGGACCTGGTACTCGTCGTGGTGCTGTCGATCGCGCTCTACGACGGCCCGCTGGCCGGCGCCCTCTGCGGCTTCGCCGCCGGCTTCGCGGTGGACCTGCTCTCGGACCATGTCCTCGGCGTGGGCGCCCTCGTGCTGTGCGTCGCCGGTTACGCCACCGGATCGGTCCGCGACTACTACGACCGCTTTTCGGCGACGACACCCATCGTGATCGTCGCGGTAGCAAGCGCCGGGACCACGGTGGTGCTCGGCACCGTACTCAAGGTGCTCGGGGACGCGCGCGTCACCTGGTCGGGTATGGCCGCCGATGTGCCCAGAATCGCCTTGTACGATGCGGTTTTGACACCCTTCGTGTTTGCCGCCGTGTCGGCACTCAACCGCCGCGTCGACCCGGCCGTTCGGGAATGGTGACCGGCGTGGAGAACGAGCAGTGAGTGACCGGTCGCGGCTCCGGCTGTTCATCCTGCAGGTGCTGGTGCTGTCCCTGTTCGTGAGCCTGATGAGCCGGCTGTGGTTTCTCCAGGTCCTGCACAGCAGCAAGTACGTCGCCAAGCAGAGCTCCACCGGATCGGTGACGATCGGCACACCCGCGGCTCGCGGCCGGATCATCGACGCCCAGGGGCGCGAACTCGCGACCAACCTGTCGACGTACGTCGTGTCGGTGCGGATCCAGGATTTCCCCAACGCGAAGACGGCGAGGAGCAGAAGGGTCCGGGCGACCGTGCTGCACAAGCTGGCCGGACTGCTGCAGATGGACGAGCAGGAACTCTCCGACCGCACCACTTTGTGTGAATACAAGGACGGCAAGCTGATCGAGAAGCAGCTCAGTCTCAAGGGCAAATGCTGGAACGGCTCGCAATACCAGCCGATCCCGATCGCCCGCGACATCGACGAGCGGCAGGCATTCCTGATTGCCGAGCACGCTGAGGACTTCCCCGGCGTGGAGGCAACCCTTGCGCCGGCGCGCAGCTACCCGAACGGCCAGCTGGCGGCGCACCTGCTCGGCTACATCCAGCCGAGCACGGACCCGGACGCCGCCGGACAGCTCGTCGGCCGCAACGGCCTGGAGCTGCAGTACGACGACGCACTCAAGGGCGTGCCGGGAGCCAAAACGCTCGAGCTGAACTCGCGGGGTGCGGTGACCCGCGAGCTCGAATCGCATGATCCCGTGCCCGGATCGGACCTCGTTCTCAGCGTCGATCTCGGCGTCCAGAAGGTGGCCGAGGACGCGCTGCAGCACGCGATGGAGCGGGCCCGCACCATCAACGACCCGTGCAAGGCCTGCCCGACGGCGGGTCAGCCGCTGAAGGCGTCTGCGGGCGCTGCGATCGTGCTCGAGGCCAAGACCGGCCGGGTGGCCGCCATGGCCAGCTACCCGACGTTCGACCCTGCGAAGTTCCTGAAGCCGATCATCAAGGGTTCCCCTGATGAGCGCTACCTGTTCGACGAGAAGACGACACCGCAGGTCTCGCGTGCCTACCAGGGCCAGTACGCGCCCGGCTCGACGTTCAAGCACGTGTCCACAGCGGCCGCGGTGATGGAAGGGCACGGCCTGCAGGACACATTCACCTGCCCGGGATCGGTCCAGATCGGGTCCACCCCCAAGAACAACTATGAAGGCGTCGGCGTACCGGGAAACATCAGCTGGCGTACGACGCTGATCCAGTCGTGCGACACCGTCTACTACCAGATCGCTCAGGACGACTGGGCAGCGGACGACCAGCGGATCAAGAACCGGCAACCGCCGAACGAGTTCGTGCAGAGCTGGGCCGCCAGGTTCGGTTTCGGCAAGAACACCGGCATCGACCTGCCAAACGAAGTGAACGGAGCCATCCCGACGCGGCAGTGGTTGCAGGAGCTCAACGCCAAGCTGCACCCCGAGTACTGCCGGCAGGCGAAGCTGGTTCCCAAGGAGTCCAAGCAGGGACAGTTGTTTTCCGACCTGTGCCAGAACGGCTCGAGCTACCGTCCGGGAGACCAGGCCAACGCGGCCGTCGGGCAGGGCTACGTGCTCGCGACCCCGCTGCAGCTCGCCGTGTCGTACGCCGCGCTGGTCAACGGTGGCAACCTCATGCAACCTGAGGTGGCCAAGGCGATCGTGTCCCCGGGAGGCATCAAGGTAGCGGAGATCGTGCCCAAGGTGACCGGGACACTGGGGCTTGACCCTACGATCCTCAACTACATCAAGGACGCGCTGGCCGCGGTGCCGAAGGAAGGCACCGCCAAGTGTGCGTTCGGCATGGCGCCGGCGACCACCGACTGCAAGGACGTCAATTTCGCGCAGTTCCCCTTCGACAAGCTCGACATCGGCGGCAAGACAGGCACGGCGCAAGTCTTGAACAAGCAGGACACCTCGTGGTTCGCGTCGTTCGGCCCCGTGTCCGACCCCCGCTACGTTGTCGTGGTGATGATCGAGCAGGGCGGCACCGGCGGCACCGTTGCTGCCCCCGCAGCCCGGGAGATCTGGGACGGCATCTACGGCCTCGAGGGCAAGCCGGCTGCGCTGGAAGCCGGCGCGCTGCCCACAAAGCTGCCGACAGTCCTGCGCGACGGCCGCATTCGGCCACTCGTGGGAGTGGGCAACCCTGCCTCGAGTTCCACGTCGGCGCCCCCGGCCGCGTTGCCGGCCGCCGATGATCCGAAGCGCCGGCGGGGGCGGGTCACATGACCGACTGGAGTACGCCGCGCTCGTCGCCGGTCTCGCTGCGGCGTACCCATGAACCCCTGCGCACCCGCGCCCTCGCCCGCAACTCGCCGCTGCGCCGCCTCGATTGGGTGCTCGCGTTCGCCGTCGTAGCCCTCTCGCTGCTGGGCTCGCTGCTCGTGTGGTCGGCGACCCGCACGCACAGCCAGGACGCCTTTCTCAAGAAGCACCTGCTCAACTTCGCGATCGGGCTGGCGCTGGCAACCGTCGCTGCGCTGGTCGACTACTCGATGTTGCGGGCCTACGCACCGGTTGTCTACATCGCTTCCTGCCTTGGCCTGATCGCGGTGCTGACCCCGCTGGGCTCGACGATCAACGGCGCGCACTCGTGGATCGTGCTGCCTGCGGGCTTCCAGATTCAGCCCGCCGAATTCGCCAAGGTCGCCCTCGTCGTCGGCATGGCGATGATCCTCGGTGAGAAGCGGGACAACGAGTCGGATCCGCGCGACGTCGACGTGATCCTCGTGCTCGCGCTCGCCGCTGTTCCGATGGGGCTGATCATGCTCCAGCCCGACTTCGGTACGACGATGGTGTTCGTCTTCACGATCCTCGGCGTGCTCGCAGTCTCCGGGGCGCCCAGCCGCTGGGTGGTCGGGCTGGTGATTCTCGGCGTACTCGGGGGCTGGGGGATCCTGCACTACGGCCTGCTCAACGACTATCAAAAGGCGCGGCTGACCACTTTCGTCAGCAAGCCGAACAAGTCGGACTTGCAGGGTGCGGCCTACCACGTCGACCAGGGCGTGACTGCGATCGGCAGTGGCGGCATGTGGGGGACCGGGCTCTTCCACGGCGTCGCGACCAAGGGCGCGTATGTGCCGGAGCAGCAGACCGACTTCGTGTTCACCGTCGCCGGCGAAGAACTCGGCTTCGTCGGGTCGGGGACGATTTTGCTGCTGCTGTCTGTCGTGATGTACCGAGGGCTGCGGATCGCTGCCAACGCGGGGGACGCCTTCGGCATGATCGTCGCGGCCGGCGTCGTGTCGTGGTTCGCCTTCCAGATCTTCATCAACGTCGGGATGACGATCGGCATCATGCCGGTCACCGGGCTGCCGCTGCCCTTCGTCTCCTACGGCGGCTCGTCGATGTTCGCCAACATGCTGGCTATCGGCCTGCTGCAGAACGTGCACATGCGCAGCCGCAGCTGATCTTCGAACCCATTCTTGACAAGTAAGGTAACGCTGTTAAGTTTACGGCGGTAACCAACTTGTCCGGAGGGCTCCGATGTTGCAAGGACTCGCAAGATTCGTCGTACGCCGCCGCGTTGCGGTGCTCCTGCTGGCCCTTGTCGCCATCGCGGGCGCCGGCGCCTATGGCGGCGGGGTCGCCACCAAACTCTCCTCGGGTGGCTTCGACGACCCGGCCTCCCAATCCGTTGCCGCCAGGGCGCTCCTGACCGAACGGTTCGGGGCGGGCGAGCCCAACGTCGTGCTGCTCGTCACCGCCAAGCGCGGCGCAGTCGACGGGACCGCGGCGACCATGGCCGGCTCGGCGCTCACCGAGGCGCTGCGCAAGGAGCCCGGGGTGGCGACCGCGGTCTCCTACTGGTCGCTCGGCCGGCCCGCGCCTCTGCGCAGCAACGACGGCCGGCAGGCGCTGGTGCTCGCGCGTATCGCGGGCACCGACGACGTCGTCGCCGCCGCCATGAAGAGGCTGTCGCCGCGGTACACCCGCAGCGATTCCGAGGTCGACGTCCGGGTCGGCGGCCAGGCGGAGGTGTTCAGGCAGGTCAGCTCCACGGTCGAGAACGACCTCAAGCGCGCCGAGGGGTTCGCGATCCCGATCACCATGGTGCTTCTCGTGATCGTCTTCGGCTCCTTCGTGGCGGCATCCCTGCCGCTGGCGATCGGCGCGATCGCGGTCCTTGGCACCTTGGCCGTCCTGCGGGTGCTGCTTTCCGTGACCGACGTCTCGATCTTCAGTCTCAACCTGACCACCGCACTCGGCATGGGCTTGGCCATCGACTACAGCCTGTTCGTCGTGAGCCGCTACCGGGAGGAACTGCGGGCCGGCCGCACGGTCGAAGCCGCTGTCATCGAGAGTGTCCGCACCGCCGGCCGGACCGTCCTTTTCAGCGCGCTGACGGTTGCCGCCTCGCTGGCAGCGTTGCTGGTCTTCCCGCTGTACTTCCTCCGCTCCTTCGCCTATGCCGGCATCGCCGTGGTCGCGCTCGCCACATTCGGCGCGGTCGTCGTACTCCCGGCACTGCTTGCCGTGCTCGGCCCGCGGGTCGACTCCGGCCGGCTGTGGCGGCCCCGGAAGGCTCAGGTCGACTTGCCCAACGGCTTCTGGCACCGCGTGGCGACGGCCGTGATGCGCCGCCCGGTGGGCATCGCCACCGGAATCATCGCGCTGCTGCTCCTTCTCGGCGCGCCATTCCTGGGCGTGAGGTTCGGCCTGCCCGACGACCGGGTGCTGCCCTCGAAGACGTCCAGCCACCAGGTTCAGCAGGAGATCCGGCACGGCTTCACCAGCCACGAGGCCGACGCTCTCAACGTCGTGTCAGCGAGTGCCGATGCCAGCTCGACCTCTGACGTGACGGCGTACGCCGAGAGGTTGTCGTTGCTGCCGGACGTGTCGCGTGTCGATGCCCTCACCGGTTCGTACGCGGGCGGCAACCAGGTGGCGCCACCCAGCCCCGCGTCCGCCGGATTCAGTGCAAAGGGACAACGGGGCACCTGGCTGTCCGTCATCCCGAAGGTGGAGCCGATGTCGCCTGCGGGCGAGCGGTTGGCGAAAGCGGTTCGCACCGCGCCGAGCCCATGGCAGGACGTCGTCGTCGGCGGTCCGTCGGCCAGTCTGGTCGACTCGAAGGCGGCGATCTTCGGCCAACTGCCGCTCGCCGCGGCGATCATCGTGCTGGTGACGTTCGTGGTGCTCTTCATGATGACGGGGAGTGTTCTGGTGCCGGCGAAAGCCCTGGTACTCAACGTGTTGAGCCTCACTGCGACGTTCGGTGCGATGGTGTGGATCTTCCAGGAAGGGCACCTCGCGGGGGTTCTCGACTTCACCGCGGTGGGCTCCATCGACACCTCGATCCCGATCCTGATGTTCTGCATCGCGTTCGGGCTCTCGATGGACTACGAGGTCTTCCTGCTCAGCCGCATCAAGGAGGAGTACGACCGCACCGGCGACAACACGGCGTCCGTCGCGCTCGGCCTCGAGCGCACCGGCCGTATCGTGACGGCGGCGGCGGCACTGCTCGCGGTGGTGTTCGCTTCCTTTGCAACTTCAGGCATCACGTTCATCAAGATGATGGGTGTCGGACTGACCTTGGCGGTGCTGATGGATGCGACGTTGGTGCGCGGCGCGCTCGTGCCCGCGTTCATGCGCCTGGCCGGTAACGGCAACTGGTGGGCCCCGGCGCCGCTGCGGCGCTTCCACAACCGGTTCGGTTTCCGCGAGGCAACGCAAGGGGTGCCGGCCCTGGCCGACGACGCAGCCCTGCGGCAGGGAGCTTTCGATCGCTGACACCGATGCTGTCGCCGTCCCGCCGCGCCGGCGATCCCGGGCGCGGCGGGGCGAAGGCGGTGCGCGGCGGGAGCCG
>JBDTYE010000144.1:0-8039 GCA_040005895.1 Actinomycetota bacterium
CGAGTACCGGGCGGCCAGGGTGTCAGTACGCCGTCGTGAAACGCGTTGAGGTCCCAGGCCGCCAGATGGCTGCGGACGGCGTCCTGCTCCCGGCGCAGCACCGCGATGTCGAGATCGTGATGCGGGCGTTCGCGGCGCAGGAACAGGTCGATCGCGCAACCGCCGGTCACCCACCAGGAAGCATCGAGGGCCAGGAACAGCGGGGTGGCCGCCGCGGGTTCCAGCGCCAGCCACGGTCCGCGTGCGTCGATCGCCATGCTCAGGATCGTGGCACGCCACCGGCTCCGATGAGGGCAACCCGCGGGGATGCCGTCATCGGAGGCGCGTCGGGCTAGGCGGGGTCGAGGCTCATCGTGTAGACGAGGCGGTCCCCATCGAGCAGGGTGACGGCACGCGCCCCGGCGTCGTACAGCTGCTGCCAGCTCTCCGCCACCCACGCCTCGGCCTCAGCCTGGCTGGGAAAGCCGCCGGTCGTCGTGCTCTCCGCCAGGTCGTACTTCCAGGACCACGCCATGACTGCTCCCGCCTCGACTGTGCGGACACGCTATACAGAACGGATGCAAACGCTGCAGGGGCGCGTGCTCGTGATCGGCGGCGCCCGGTCGGGTAAGTCGGCGTACGCCGAAAGTCTGGTCAGCGGACACCCGGCGGTCACCTACGTCGCCACCGCACCCGCACGTCCCGACGACCCGGAGTGGACGGCGCGGATCGCCGCGCACAAGCTGCGCCGGCCAACCAGCTGGGCGACGGTCGAGACCGCAGACCTCGTCTCCGTGCTCGCGCATCCGGCCGGAAGCAGTTCGCCGCTGCTGATCGATTCGGTGACCGAATGGCTGACAACGGCGATGGACAATGCCGGGTCCTGGACCGGTGACAGCGCCGCTGAGGACCGGTTGCGGGATGCGACCGACTCGCTGGTCGAGGCGTGGTCGCGTGGAGCGGGTTCGGTGGTCGCGGTGACAGACGAGGTCGGACAGGGCGTCGTACCGGAAACGGAGTCGGGGCGGCTGTTCCGGGACGAACTCGGCCTTCTCAACCAGCGACTTGCCACGGCGGCGTACGCCGTGTGGTTCGTCACCGCGGGAATGGCGCAGCGCCTCAAGTAGTGCTCACGGTGTCACCGTGCCAGCCAAACTCAGGCGCCAGAATCCAGCCTATTGTGAAAACCCGATCATCCTCGGGCGGCGAGTTTGGCTTCCCGCTCTGCCCTCGTCGCGGTGAATGCGTCGGCCGACCTGTTGAGGTCGGTGAGGAACTCCGCGACCTCGGTGCGGGCCTTCTCGGCCTCGTCGTCGAGGCCTTCGAGGTCGAAGAAGTTCCAGCCGCGCAGCAGCGGCCAGATGACCTCGTCGTGATGGATCCGCTGGTCGTAGATGCCGGCCAGCGCGATCATGACGGACTTGCGCTGGAAACCCCGGATTCCCGTGCCGGGCATGGCGAATCCGACGATCTCGTCGCGAATCGCGGGCACCATCTGCGACGGGTCGAGTGCCAGCGCGGCCGCAGTCATATTCCTGTAAAAGACATGGTGCAGGTTCTCGTCGGCAGCGACGCGGGCGAGCAGTTTGTCGCAGACCGGATCGTTGCTGTAGAGGCCGGTGTTGCGGTGCGAGATGCGGGTGGCCAGCTCCTGGAACGATACGTAGGCCAGCACCTGCGGGACCGTCTTGTCGTTGCTGTGGTAGCCGTGCTGCATGTTGAGCATCCGGTCGCGCTCGAGCTGTACGGGGTCGACCGCACGGGTGACGGTGAGGTAGTCGCGCATGACTATCGCGTGCCGGCCCTCCTCCGCCGTCCAGCGCCCCGTCCATGTCCCCCAGGCGCCCTCGCGGCCGAAAGCGACATCGATCTCGCGGTGGTAACTGGGCAGGTTGTCCTCGGTCAACAGGTTGACCTCGAGCGCCATCCGGGCGATCGGCGACATCCTCGACTGCTCGACGGACCAGGGCTTGTTGACGAAGTCCTCGGCCTCGTCCCACGGCACGTAGTCGTGCGGCATCCATTCCTTCGAGGTCGCCAGATGCCGGTCGACCTCACGTGCCGCGACGGGCTCGAGTTCGCGCAGCAGGTCGGTGGTCGGCATCGGCATGGAGCATCCGTTTCGTCGGTTCTGGCCACTGGTTACGGAGGCGTAACCTACGCTCTCGTAGCCTTGGTCGTCAATGCGGCGTACGCGGATCTGCCCGGTTGGTCGCCGGCACCGGCTACCCTCCCCTGCGTGAATCCCGTCGCCGCGGCCCGCGTCTCACTGTCGACGTTCACGGTGGTGCCCGTTTCATCGCAGGCTCTCGACCGGCGTACGGCCCGGGGCGCGATGCTGCTCGCTCCCCTCGTGGGAGTGGCCGTCGGTGCCGTCGCGGCGCTGGTGGTGGTGCTTTTCCGCCTGGCGATCGACGTCGAGGAGCCATACAACCTGCTCATCGCAGTCGCCGGCGTGTGCGTGCTCACCGCGGCGAGCCGCGGCCTGCACCTGGACGGTCTCGCGGATACCGCCGACGCCCTCGGCTCGTACCGTGGACCGGCGGCGGCGGCCGAGATCATGGCCCGCGGCGACATCGGGCCGTTCGGGATCGCGGCCATCGTCCTGTGCCTGCTCCTGCAGGTCGGCGGGCTGCACGGCTGCCTCGAAGCGCACCGGGCGACCGAGGGCCTGATAGTCGCCGCGATGGCGGGCACGCTGTCCGCGACGGTCGCCTGCGTCGGCGTACCGGCTGCCCGCCCGGTCGGTCTCGGTGCCGCCGTCGCGGGATCTGTCCGAGCCTGGCAGGCGGTGCTTGCCGTTGCGCTGTCGGCACTGGTCGCTGCCGTCGCCGGCAGCATCGACGAGGCGTCGGGTCTGCACGGTTCCGTGCGCGCGGTCGCGGCGCTCGGAATCGGACTCGTGGTCGCTCAGCTGTTCATGCGGCACGCGGTACACCGCTTCGGCGGCATCAGCGGCGATGTCTTCGGCGCCGTCGTCGAGGTCGCAATGACCACGACGCTGATTGCCGTCGCGGTGATCCGGTAGTCGCAGTCGCCGATTGTCAGTCGACGAGCGCAGCCAGCTTCTTGGGGGCGACGAGGCGGTAGCTCTCCCGGACGAGCTCGACGACCTCGTCCCACGGGGCGCTCATCAGATCGACGCTCACCCAGCCGAACCTGCCGACGTACGCCGCGACCTGGATGTAGGCCGCGGACGCCACCAGAGCCGCCTGCTCCGACTTTGCCGCCTTGAGCGTCACCCCCGCTGCGTCGGGGCCGGTGATCGCGAACATCTTCTTGTTGACGCGGAACGTGATGTCGGTCTCCCAGGTGACCTCCTCGGTCACTTCGGGCAGTGCCGTGCAGACCTTGCGCAGCCGATCGAGGCGCCCGCTCATTTCGGCGAGGCCTGCACGAACGGCGGATTGACCACCGTCATCGCCGCCGGCCTGCCGCGCACGTCGACGGTGACTTCGTCTCCGACCGCAACCGCCGCGCTGAGCAGCGCCAGGCCGATGCCGGTACGCAGCGTGGGAGAGAAAGTGCCGCTGGTCACCCCACCCGCCGTCTCACCGTCCAGGCTCGACACCGGCATTCCGGCGCGCGGGATCGAGCGGTCCTGGGCCAGGAGGCCGCGCAGGATCCGGCTCGGTCCGGCTTCCTTCTCCGCAAGCAGCGCCGTCCGGCCCCAGAACGACGGCTTCTGCCAACCGACGGCCCAGCCGGCGCGCGCCTGTACCGGACTTGTCCCGAGGGAGAGTTCGTGCCCGTGCAGGGGGTAACCCATCTCGGTCCGCAGCGTGTCGCGGGCGCCCAGACCGCACGGCAGCGCGTCGTACGCCGCACCGGCAATCATGAGGGCATCCCACAGGTCGGCGGTGGCCGCTGCCGGTGGGATCAGCTCGAAGCCGCGCTCGCCGGTGTAGCCGGTGCGGCAGACGAAGACCTCGTGACCGCGGAAGTCGGCAGCGGCGTACTGCATGTAGTCGAGTTCGGTCGGCAGGCCGATCGCCGCGACGAGCGCGGCCGACTGCGGCCCCTGGACCGCGATCACGCCGAACTGGTCGTGCAGGTTGCGGACCTCGATGCCGGCGGGTGCTGCAGCGGCGATGCGCCTCATCACCTCGGCGGTATTGGCGGCATTCGGCACGAGGAAGACATCGCCGGGCCCCTGCAGGTAGGCGATCAGGTCGTCGACGACACCGCCGCTCTCATCGCAGCACATCGTGTACTGCGCCTGGCCTGCCGCGATCCGGCCGAGGTCGTTGGTCAGGCAGGTGTTGACGAAGTCGGCCGCGCCCGGACCCCGGACCGAGCCCTTGCCGAGATGGCTCACGTCGAAGACCCCGACGCGCTCCCGTACGGCAGTGTGCTCAGCGATGACGCCGCCGCCGGGGTACTCGATCGGCATCTCCCAACCGCCGAAGTCGGCCATCTTCGCGCGCAGTCCGACATGCCTGTCGTGCAGGGGCGAATGTTGTAGCTGGGCTGGCACGGCGCTTCCTTCTCCGCCGCGGTGGTGGCGCTCTACGCGGCGTTGGGCTGGGTTGCGGGACGACCACGATCGGCCGGACGTTATCGCGCACCGGCTCGTTCGTCCGAGCGGCATCGTCTACGGTGCTGTCATGGCCACCCTGACACTTGCCGGCGGCGACGCCGCGTCCCTGCCCGTCGACGTGATCGTGATCGGAGCGCACCAACGCGCAGGGAGCGCCGTACCGGCCGCCGGATCGGAGGCCCTCGACGCAGCTCTCGGCGGCAAGTTGGCCCGCACTCTCGCCGACCTCGGCTTCCGCGGCGAGGCGGGCACCTGCGTGCAGCTGCCTACCTTCGGGGCGCTCAAGGCGCGCACCATGATCGTGGCTGGCCTCGGTGACGCGGCTGGGGTCAACGCGGAGTCGCTGCGTCGCGCTGCCGGGACCGCTGTCAGAGCAGCTGCCGGGAGCCGCCGGATCGGGATCCTGCTCGCCGCGAACGGCGTACCGCCTGCTCTTGCCGTGCGGGCGGTTGCCGAGGGCGCGCTGCTGGGTTCCTACGACTTCACCGAGTTCAGGCAGTCGTCGCTGAACGGCCGCAAGACCCCTGTCGGCGCGATCACGATCCTGGTTGCCGAACCCAAGGACAGGGTGCTCGTCGCGGCCGCGCGGCGCGCCCAGATCGTCGCCACTGAGGTCGCCGCGACCCGCGACCTCGTCAACACCCCGCCCGGTGATCTGCACCCGGCCGACCTGGCCGCGTACGCCGTGACGCACGCCCGAGCGGCCGGCTGTGAAGTCGAAGTGATGGACGAAAGGGCGCTGCGCAAAGGGAAATTCGGCGGAATCCTCGGCGTAGGCCAGGGTTCGGTCAACCCGCCGCGCCTGGTCAGGATCGCCTATCGGCACCCGAAGGCGACCCGCACACTCGCGTTTGTCGGCAAGGGCATCACCTTCGATTCCGGCGGCCTTTCGTTGAAACCGTCGGCGTCGATGGAGTGGATGAAGTCGGACATGGCCGGGGCGGCCGCCGTCATCGCGGCCGTCACCGCGATAGCCCGGCTCAAGCTGCGGGTCAACGTGACGTCGTGGGTCCCGACCGCGGAGAACATGCCGTCCGGGACCGCGATCCGCCCCGGCGACGTACTCACGATGTACGGCGGCAAGCGCGTCGAGGTGCTCAACACCGACGCAGAAGGCCGGCTGGTGCTCGGCGATGCCCTCGTGCGAGCGTCGGAGGAATCCCCCGATCTGATCGTCGACGCCGCGACACTGACCGGCGCGCAACTCGTCGCTCTGGGCTCGCGCACGGCCGGGATCATGGCCAACGACGACGACCTGCGCTCGCAGGTATGCGAAGCGGCGGGTGTCGCCGGCGAGCAGGTCTGGCCGATGCCGCTGCCGGCCGAGCTGCGCAAGTCGATCGATTCGGAGATCGCGGACATCGTCAACACCGGCGACCGCTTCGGCGGCATGCTCGTCGCCGGCCTGTTCCTGAAGGAATTCGTCGGCGCGGGCATCCCGTGGGCGCACATGGACATCGCGGGACCGGCCTTCAACAACGACGATCCGCACGGCTACACGCCCAAGGGTGGCACCGGCGCCGCAGTCCGCACGCTCGTGCAGCTTGCTGAGGACCAGGCGGCCGGCTCCTCGTAGGCTCTCAGCGTGACGGCTTTCCCAGCCCGGCCCTTGTTCCTGCTGCAACCGCAATGGCGGGAGTGGCTGGCACGTCATCACGGCACGGAAACCGAAGTCTGCGTCGGCTTCTACAAGACCGGCACCGGCCGGCCGAGCATGACCTGGCCACAATCGGTCGACGAGGCGCTCTGCTACGGCTGGATCGACGGAGTCCGCAGGCGTATCGACGAAACGAGCTACCAGATCCGGTTCACGCCGCGAAAGCGCCGCAGTACGTGGAGCGCTGTCAACGTCAGGCGCATCACGGAGCTCGCCGAACTCGGCCTGGTCGAGCCGGCGGGAATGGCGGCGTTCGAGCAGCGGACGGAGGGCAACACCTCCGTCTACTCCTACGAAAACCCGCCCGCCGACCTGCCAACGGAGTACGCCGAGACCTTCCACGCCGACTCGTTGGCCTGGAACTTCTTCTCGGCTCAGGCGCCGTCCTACCGCCGGGCGTGCATCTGGTGGGTCGTCAGCGCCAAGCAGGCGGCAACACGCCAGAAGCGGCTGGCGACCCTCATCGAGCAATCGCGGGCCGGTCACCAGTTGGCTGCGTTCAGGCGTCGACCGAGTGCAATCTCTCCCGCACCTTGAGCCGCTGATCCTGCGGGACAGCGGCGACCACCCGGACCTGTACGGCAAGGCCGCCGATGATCCGGCCACCCTTGCCATCCCTCGCGAGCAGATCGAAATCGAGTACGGCGCCCGGTGCGGCGTCGGCCGGCACCCGGATCGTCAGACCCAGCGCGAGTTGACCGGCCCGACTCGCCGACATCCGCAACGAGGACCTTGCTCCCGGCGGGAACTCCAAACCGACCGCGTCCGGCAACGTGACCCGCGCGGGCGGACTGTCGCCTTCCGGCGCGTCCAAGTCGAGCGGCAGCCCTGGGATCGGCCGCGGCGCGACGACGATCGACGGCACCAGTTCACCGCGGACCGGGATGGTCGCGCTCGGGTCGAATGCGTGACCCGATCGCTGCACCAGCATCGCCTCGAGTTTCTCCTGATTGCTCGGGCGGACGAGTTCCAGGTAGAGCGGCCGGCGCCGGCCGCCGAGCCACGCGCCGGTCACGAACGGCAGCGTCCACCTGCTGTCGGGCGCCAGGTCGACCACCGTCAGATTCTTCTGCGCCAGCGCGTTCGACTCCCAGGTGTGCTGGCCCGCGGCCGGGCTGTCGCCGCGGCTGAGCACGGCAGCGAGCCAGCAGACGTGCGTCCCCGTCGGCGGGATCAGCTTCCTGGGCCAGCGCGCTTTGACGATCCGTTCCTCGCCCGGACCGATGTCGAAAGCCGCGACCGCCGCGATGGCCGGTAGCCAGTCGCCCGGGTAGGTGAACTCGGTTCCGGCCCACGGCTTCGCGGCGAAGGTCACCACCGCATGACGCGCCGTGCGGTTGGTGCTCCTGTTTCGGATGCGTGCGTAGAAGTAGTTGTCCTGCCCGTGCTCGAGCTGCTGGTGCGTCGTACCGTCGTCGTCGGTGTTGCGGATCCACAGGTCCGGCGAGTCCCAGAATCGGCCCGCTGACGGTTCCCCTCCGGCATCCGCAGGGTTGTCCTTGATCCACAGATCAGCCGCCGGCACCGAATCCGGCAGGCCGTAGGCAAACCGGTGGAAGGCGTCCACGACGCGTGGTTCGCCGGAGCGGGCTACGAGGTATTCCTCGACCCGGACAGTGGTGCTCGGCTGGCCGAGTTCGCGCGCCCAGAACTGGCGCATCAAAGACTGCAGCGACGGTACGCCGATCTGACCGGCCAGGCCCTCGAAGAACCGTGACCCGTCGCCGTACGCGTTGAGGGAAGTTGCCCGAATCCACAGGTTGGACGGGCGCAGAGTCACGGCGGGGTCGGTGAAGTCGAGCGGAGCGACACCGGCGCCGCCGTTGTCGTGGTAGACCGTCCAGCCTTCGTCCAGCCAGCCGT
>JBDTYE010000145.1:0-7925 GCA_040005895.1 Actinomycetota bacterium
CGGCCTGCCGCTCGCGGCCGGCGCGGATGAGCCTGGCCGCTTCCTCGGCCGCGACGCGGGCGCGCCGGGCGGCCTCGATCTTGGCGAGCCTTGCCTTTTCCGCACGGGCTGCGGCGAGAGCCGCCTGCCGCCGGCGTTCGGCTGCCCGCTCGGCCGCAATCCGCCTGGCCTCGTCGGTCTCGAGCTTCTTGAGCAGCACCTCCTGGGCCGCTACGTCCTTGTCGATCGACGCTTTCGTCTTCGCCAGCTTGGCCGCGATCTTGCGCTGCTCAGCCACGGTCACGGCGCTGGCGGCGCTGGCCGCCCGCAGCTCGCGGTTGGCCGCGCGCAGCGTCTCGATTTGCTCCTGCTTGCTCCGCGAGATCCGGTCGAGGGCGCTGGCCTTGTCGAGGAATGTCTGCGGGCTCGACGTCGTCACCAGGCTCGCGAAGTCGCCTGCCGCGCCGCCTCGGTAGGCGGCCGCCGCGACGGCCCCGAAAGCCTCCTGCAGCGCCGCCAGGCGCTGCTTCGAGCGGGCCACGCGGCCCTGCGCGAGCTGCGCCAGCTTCTCCGACTTGGTCAGCGCGATCCGGCCGAGGTCGTACTCCTCGACGGCGATGTCGACCTTGATGTTGAGCGCGTTGAGTTCGCGGCGGGCCTGGGCGATCTGCTCGGCGCCGCTCAGTGGCTTCGGATCGGCCGAGGCGGCCTGCGACGGCAAGATGGTCAGAGCGAGCAGCGCAGTCAGAAGGAGCGAGACCGTCCTGGTCGTCTTGCCGGTCGGCGCGATGGCCGGCTCTCCTTTTCTTCCGAGGACCGTCTACCGAGTTAGCTGACGGGTTCGGGCGGGAAGATCGGCCCTACGACGCGTGACCCGGCGAGGCGGCAACGCATCGATTCACCCCTGGGACCTGGGTCCCCGGCTCCGCCGTGCGGGTGCACGACAGACTCGACGGTGACTCACACGCCGCAACCCTGGTCAGCCGCTGTCACGTGATCGTCCGGTAGAGAGTACCGGGCCTCGTCAACCCCAGGATCGAGGCGCGCCACGGTGCGACAAACCGGCGGTAACTCCGCGCGCCGCCCTTCGCTAGGGCCAGACGACCGCGGTACCGGCTGTCACAGTCGCAGAGACGGGTGTGGTGCCGAGGTGCGCCACCAGGTCGGCCTCGTGGTCCGCTGCGAGCACCGCGAGGTCACCGCGCTGGCCCACAGCGACCCGCCCGACGTCGTCCCTGCGCAAAGCCGCTGCGGCGTTGATCGTCGCCGCGCGCAAGGCGTCCTCGACCGGCATCCGGTAGGCCAGCACCGCCAACTGGATGACGTACGGCATCGACTCGCACCAGGAAGTGCCGGGATTGCAATCGGTGCCGAGGGCGATCGTGACACCGGCCTCCTGCAGGGTCCGCGCCGCCGCCCAGTTGCCGTGACCCAGCGTGAGCGCGCAGGCAGGCAGCAGTACGCCGACCACGCCGGCCGTGGCCATGGCCACGGCACCCGCTGCGTCGACGTGGTCGAGATGGTCGGCGCTGGCGCAGCCCATCTCCGCCGCGAGCTCGGCAGCACCGGTGCGCTCGATCTGCTCGGCATGGATGCGCAGGCCGAGACCGACTTCGCGGGCGGCGGTCAGGATGCGGCGCGACTCGTCGACGCTGAAGGCGCCGACATCGCAGAACACGTCGCACCACTGCGCGTTTCGAGCTCGCGCGTTCGGCAGCTCCGCGAGGACCTCGTTGATGTACGGCGTCCGGCCGCTGTCGCGCGGCACCGCATGCGCCCCGAGGTAGGTCACCTCGATGGCCTCGGGCCGCAGGCCGCGCACCGCGCCGGCGACGTCGAGCAGCCGACTCTCGTCGCGCGGATTGAGGCCGTAACCGGTCTTGATCTCCAGCGTGGTCGTGCCGTTCCGCGACGCCGACTCCACCCGGGACAGCGCGGCGGCGACCAGATCGTCGTACGACGCCGCCCGCGTCGCGCGCACGGTCGAGTGGATGCCGCCGCCGAGAGCCGCGATCTCGGCGTACGACATTCCGCAGAGCCGGTCGACGAAGTCCTCACGCCGCGATCCCGCCCAGATCAGGTGTGTGTGCGGATCGACGAAACCGGGAGTGACGCAGGCGCCACCCGCGTCGAGTTCGGCCACTGAGCCGAGCCCGGTGGGCAGGTCGCGGTCGGACCCGACCCACTCGATCGCCCCTCCACGTACGACGACCGCCGCATCTTCGAGGGCGCCCACGCCGGTGCCTGCCATCGTGAGCAACCGGCCGATGCGGCGTACGACGAGGTCGTTCACTCTTGCTCAGGCTGCCAGGCCGGCGCGTGCGTGCCGGGCTCCAGCGGGATCCGCACCCCGACGGTCTTGGCGTGCTCGATGGCCGTCTCGTATCCCGCGTCCGCATGCCGCAGCACACCGGTGCCGGGGTCGTTGGTCAGGGTCAGCGCCAACTTGCGGGACGCCTCGGCAGTACCGTCCGCGACGATGACGACGCCGGCATGGATCGACTTGCCGATCCCCACGCCGCCGCCGTGGTGGACGCTGACCCAGCTGGCGCCGGACGCGGTGTTGAGAAGCGCGTTGAGAATCGGCCAGTCGGCGATCGCGTCTGAACCGTCCCGCATCGCCTCGGTCTCGCGTTCGGGACTCGCGACGCTGCCCGCATCCAGATGGTCCCGACCGATGACAATAGGCGCGCTTACTATTCCGCGGGCGACCAGGTCGTTGAAGAGTTCACCCGCGACGTGCCGCTCGCCGTAGCCGAGCCAGCAGATGCGGCTCGGCAACCCTTGTCCTTGCACTTTTGCGCTGGCGAACTCGACCCAGCGATGCAGCGGCTCGTTGTCGGGAAACGCCTTCAGCACAGCGTCATCCGTCGCGGCGAGGTCTGCTTTGTCGCCGGATAACATGGCCCACCGGAACGGCCCGGTGCCCGTGCAGAACAACGGCCTGATGTACGCCGCGACGAAGCCCGGGTAGTCGAAAGCGTTCTCGACGCCGACGTCTTTTGCCTGCCCGCGCAGGCCGTTGCCGTAGTCGAAGACGACCGATCCCGCCGCCTTGAAGTCGAGCATCGCCTGGCAGTGCACGGCCATCGACTGGCGAGACCGGTCGACGTACTCGCTCGGCTTCTCGCGCCGGAGCTCTAACGCCTCGGCGAGGGGAAGTCCGTGTGGCACATAGCCGTGCAGCGCGTCGTGCGCGCTCGTCTGGTCCGTGACGACATCGATCGGTACGCCGCGGCGTAGCAGTTCGGGGAGCACGTCGGCACAGTTGCCGATCACCGCTACGGACAACGGTCGGCGGTCGGAAACCGCTGCGGCGCAACGAGAAAGCGCGTCATCGAGCGATGGTGCGATCTCGTCGAGGTAGCCGTTCTCGAGCCGGCGCTGAGCGCGATCTGGATCCACCTCGACGCACAGCCCGACGCCGCCGTTGCCTGTTATGGCGAGCGGCTGCGCGCCACCCATCCCCCCGAGCCCGCCGGTCAGGACGATCCGGCCGGCCAGTGTGCCGCCGAAGTGCTGCCGGCCGACCTCGGCGAACGTCTCGAAGGTGCCCTGCAGGATGCCTTGCGTGCCGATGTAGATCCACGACCCGGCGGTCATCTGGCCGTACATGATCAGGCCGAGATCCTCGAGCTCGCGGAAGTGCTCGGGCGTGGCCCACTTCGGCACCAGCAGCGAGTTGGCGATGAGCACCCGCGGTGCCATGTCGTGCGTGCGCATCACGCCGACCGGCTTGCCGCTCTGCACCAGCAGCGTGTCCTCGGGCCCCATCGATCGCAGCGTCGCGGTGATCGCGTCGAAGCACTTCCAGTCGCGGGCAGCGCGGCCGTTTCCGCCATACACGACAAGGTCATCCGGCCGTTCGGCCACCTCGGGATCGAGGTTGTTGTGCAGCATCCGCAACGCCGCCTCGGCCGCCCACGTCTTCGCGGTGCGCTCCGGCCCACGCGGCGCCCTGACGACTCGCGCTCCCAACATCACGCCACCTCCAGTGTCCTAGGCCAGCGGGCCGGTGACGGATTCGGCCGCGGCCAGCAGGTCCGGTTGCAGGTCGCTGACCACAAGGATCTGCTCGGAGACGTTGCGGTCGACGTCCATCCGCGGCACACGCTGGCGCAACGTGTGTACGACGGCGGCGGTCGCCTCCCCGGGCGGCGCGATGTCCGCACGCAGGTCGAGCCCCATCGCCGCGCACAGCAATTCGACGGCCAGGACCGTCCGCACATTGGCAACCACCTCGCCCAGCTTGCGCACCGCGTGCCAGCCCATCGAGACGTGGTCTTCCTGCTTGCCCGACGTCGTGATGCTGTCTACCGACGCCGGGTGCGAGAGCACCTTGTTCTCGCTGGTGACAGCCGCCGCGGTGTACTGCGCAATCATGAAGCCGCTGTTCGTGCCGGCGTCGGGGGCCAGGAACGGCGGCAGGCCACGGGAGAACGCCGGGTCGAGGATCCGGTCCACGCGACGTTCGGCGATCGAGCCGAGATCGGTCAGTGCGATCGCGAGCATGTCGGCGGCGTACGCCAGCGGTGCGCCGTGGAAGTTGCCCGTCGTGAGCACCTCGTCATCGACGATCACCGGGTTGTCGACGATCGCGCCGAGTTCGCGGTCTATGACGCCGCGGGCGAACCCGAGGACGTCGCGCACCGCGCCGTGCACCTGCGGGGCGCAGCGCAGGCAATAGGAATCCTGTACGGCGTGGGGTGACGTCCGGTGACTGGCGAGTAGCGGCGAGCCGGCCAGCAGGGCACGCAGGTTGGCGGCGGATGCCTGTTGGCCAGGGTGCGGGCGCAACTGCTGCACCCGCGCGTCGTAGGGCCGGTCGGTCCCGAGCTGCGCTTCGACACTCATCGCGCAGGCGACGTCGGCCACGCGGACAAGAACCTGCGCGTCGTAGACCGCGAAGGCCAGCATGGCCTGCATCGGCTCGGTGCCGTTGAGGAGGGACAGGCCTTCCTTGGGCCGCAGGACCAGCGGTACGAGGCCCTCCTCGGCCAGCAATTCGGCGGCGGGCTGCGAGGTCATGGATCCGAGCCGGCGCAGCCGGCCTTCTCCGATCAAAGGCAGGGCCAGGTGTGCGAGCTGCGCCAAGTCACCCGAACAGCCGACTGAGCCCTTTTCCGGCACCTCAGGGCACAGCCCGCGATCGAGCAGCTGCAGCAGCAGCTCGGGCAGGTCGACGCGGCAGCCGGAAAGGCCCGCAGCGAGGGTTCGCGCCCTTAGCAGCAACAGCGCGCGGATCGTCTCGTCGGGCAGCGGGCGGCCAACCGCGGCGGCGTGCGAGCGGACCAGCGCGGCCTGCATCCGGGCCAGGTTGTCGCCGCCGATGTGGGTATCGGCCAGCGCCCCGAAACCGGTGGTGACGCCGTAGACCACGTCGTCGCGCTCGACCGCCCCCTCGACGTAGCGCCGGCTGCGTTCCATCCGGCGGGCGACGTCGGGCGCCAGTTCGGCGCGCGCCCGCCCGCGGGCGACGTCGACAACATCTTCTACGGAGAGTGGGTCGCCATTGACCCCGATGGTGCGCACCTCGCGACACTAGCGCGGGCGGCGCGGGCGGGGGCACCGTGCGGGTCGGGTGAACCGGTCGGGGCACGTGGTGCGACAGAGGGTTGCAAACACGAGTGCACCCGAGGGAGTGAAGCCGAATGTCGATCGTCCGCCGCTGGTGGCCGGTTGTGTTGTTCGTCGCCGCCGCCCTCGTCGTGCAGAAGGCGCTGTTCGAGAGCCGCTACGACGTTTCGGGCCACGCCGCCGGGCACCTGATGAGCGCCAGTGCGCCCTTCGCAGCGTTCGCACTGCTCGCCACACTGTTGTTCGTCACCCCTCGAGCCCGCCGCGACCTGCTGGTCCTCGGCACAGGTGCCGCTTGGTTCGGGTGCACCGTCCTCGTGCTCATCGGCAACGTTCGCGTCGTCGACGCTCTCGTCGATGCCGGCAAAGCTCACGTTTCGACGGACGATCTGGTCCAAGATGCGGCGATCGAGTCCGCGCACGACCTCGCCAACCTCGCACCCTGGCTGGCCGTGGTGGCGGCCCTCGCCTTGACCGCCGCCGTATGGCGCAGCCGGCAGGTCAGCCGCCGGGTGGCCGTCGCCGCCGCGGTTCTGAACCTGATTTTCCCGCCGTGGGTTTTCCCAGGGGCCGGTCTGGTCGTCCTCACTGTGGCGCGCTGCATTGCCCATCAGCGCGGTTCGGACTCAGACGGGCTCGACGCGGCGCGACGCCAGCCCGGCCGCAATCTCGAGAACGCAGAGAGCCGCTAGGCGCACGGTGCGCCCGTCGGGGTCCGCCGTAGCATCCACCTCGGTGATGTCCACGGCGTGGACGCGCGGATCGCAGCCGGCCAGGTACGCCGCCGTGAGGACCTCGCGAGCCGTCAGTCCCCCCGGCAGTGAGGCCGGGCAGCCAGGTGCCACGGCGCGATCGCACACGTCGAGATCGAGATCGACGAGTACGCCGCCGCCACCGGCCGCCGCCGTGTCCAGCGCTTCGCGCACGCACTCCGCGATGCCGCGCGTTTCGACCGCGCTGCGGTAGACGGCGTGCAGGCCGCGGGCGTAGGCCTCGTCGGCGTACGACCTGCTGTTGGCCCAGTCCGCGATGCCGACCTGGACGATCCGCTCGCCGACCATGCCCGAGTCGAGCAGCCGTCGCACGGGTGAGCCGTTGCTGCGACCCTCGCGGATGTCGAGGTGCGCGTCCAGGGTGACCAGTCCGGCGGTTTTCAGATCAGCGAGCGCACCGCGGCCGAGGGGCGCGGTGAGTGAGTTGTCACCCCCGATGACGACCAGCAGTCGCGCCAGCGTGGCCCCCGACTCCGCAGCAATCGTGACGCGCCATTCCCCCTCGTCGCCGAGGTCGGGGTCGTCGACGTTCCCCAGATCGAGCGCGGCCATGGTCGACAGGTCGATCCGGCGCGACGGCGACCAGGTGCTGAGTTTGAGCAGGGCCTGCCGAACAGCGGTGGGGGTCTTGTGCGCGCCGGTCGGCGACAAGGACGTCGCATGCGTCGGTACTCCGAGTAGCGCGAGATCCGCAGGCCGGCCGTTCGTGCCCGCGGCGATCCACTCACCGGCGGAGGGCCACCGGCTGTCCTTGCGTGAAGTCCCGACGGTCATCGCGCCATCCTGCCGGACAACCGCCTCCCCGTCGTGCGCAGGCTCTTAACGCACTGATTGGATGCACGAATGGCTCATGTCGGAATCCCGGAGGAAGACGAGCGGCGGCGCGCTGGCAGACATCGGCTCGAGATTCTCGACGCGTTGCGGAGCTGCTGGGTGTTCGCAGATCGCTGCGACTGCCGTAATCGACCTGCAGCTGCGGCGCCTGGCGATCGACCAGCGAAATCGCATCAAGGACGAGCGTGCGGAACTTCGCCGCGACCTCGGCGTCTGACGGCTCACGTGACGCGCGGAGGGTAAAGGTGGCCAAGTTCCTTTGCGTGTGCGGCTACTCCCTGTCCACCAGTGGCCTGATACCCGACCCAGACGAGTGGCGCTGCTTGTCCGATGCCGATTTCGACGCATTCAGCGGATTGGTCAACGCCGAGGATCTGTATCTGCAGTCGACCATCATGTATCGCTGCCCGGGAGAGCGGGGATCTATGGACCTTCTGGAAGAGCTTCGGAGAAGCGCCCGTCTTGTACGCGCCTTTTGAGCTGTCGCAAGGCGAATCCGGCCCCGTCTCGGACTGATCCACGGCACATGATCATGCCTATCACCATGATCACGCGCCGTGGATCACCTGCGGCCGGCGTAGCGCTTGGTGGATCACGTGACGAGGCGGACGAACGCGACGGCGCCGAGTAGGGCCGTGACCAGGCGAAGCACCCGCACCGGCACCCGGCGCGCGACGCCACCGCCGAGGTCGCCGCCGCCAGCGCCGCCCGCGGCGAGCACGAGCGCCACCGCGACCGGAACCGGTGCCAGCGCCAGATACA
>JBDTYE010000146.1:0-7721 GCA_040005895.1 Actinomycetota bacterium
TCGGCAACATCGGCCACTTCGACAACGAGATCGACATGGCCGGCCTCAAGAAGGTCCCCGGCATCAAGAACATCAACATCAAGCCGCAGTACGACGAGTGGGTCTTCCCCGACGGCCACTCGGTGATGATCCTGGCCGAGGGCCGGCTGCTGAACCTCGGCTGCGCGACCGGCCACCCGTCGTTCGTCATGTCGACGTCGTTCTCCAACCAGGTGCTGGCGCAGATCGAACTGCACAACAACGCGGACAACCTGGCCAAGGAGGTCTTCGTTCTGCCCAAGGCCCTCGACGAGAAGGTCGCCCGGCTGCACCTCGACAAGCTCGGCGTGCGGTTGACGGAGCTGTCGAAGCAGCAGGCGGACTACATCGGCGTACCGGTGGAAGGTCCTTACAAGGCCGAGCAGTACCGCTACTAGAAACCTTCTCACCATGACGACAGGCGACGCCGGCTTCACCATCCTCTGCGAGGTGGAGCCGGCGACAAGGCCCGACCTGAGCCGGGTACGCCGCCAGGTCGTCGCCTTCGAGGGCGTCACGTCCTCGTTTCTGATCCCTGACAACCACCTCGGCCGGGCGACCGTTTCCAGCATCGCGGTCGCGCACGAAGTCGCACTCCTCGGCGGGCGAGCCGTCGCCTGTGTGAACAGCCGGGACCGCAACCTGCTCGGCTTTCGCCGCGATCTGTTGACCGCCTGCGCGTACGGCGTCTCCGACTTTCTGTTCGTCCGCGGCGACGACCCTGCTTCGGGTGCGGCGCGCTCCGGCGACCTCACTGTGCGCCGGATGATCGACGAGACGCGGGAGTTCGAGGGCATGCAGTGCCGGATCGGGGCAACCGTTCGCGCCGGGCAGCCGATTCCGGAGTGGAAGAAGTCCGCGGATTTCCTTTTGGTGCAGGCTTCTTTTGACGTCGCGCGGTTGCTCGCGTGGCGCGAGAGCGTGGACTACGACGGCGACCTGCTCGCCGGCGTACTCGTCCTGGCCAGTCGCAAGATGGCGAACCGGCTCGTTGAAACCGTCACTGACATCGAGCTGCCGACAGAACTCGTCGATCACCTCGACGACGATCCCGACGCAGGTGTCGACTTCGCGGTCGACATGGTCCGTGGGCTACAGAACGAGATCACCAGTGGCTTCGCCGGTGCCCATCTCGTCCCGGTCGGCCGCTACCGCCAGGTCGCCGACCGCCTCCGCGCCTGACACTGCGAGCTACCCAAATCGCCGTGAGGTTCCAGGGTGCTGGGTCCACCTAGACTCGGCGGGACAGCATGATGTCTATCCCCGCTTCGCTCCCGCCGTAGTTCACCGCCTCCTCGCACGTTGCAGTGTCGACGTCGCACCTGACGATGAGATACTCACCGTACGCACCGCGTGAGTTGACGAGGATGTGTGAGTTGTCCTCCCACACGATCGGGTGGTCGACGGACGAAGTAACTGTGAAACCCGCGTCGGCGAATACCTGGCGCAGCCGGTGATCCTCGACACCGGTCGTCGCGTCGCCGAGCACCGGCCACCGGTCGTCATAGTTGCCGCTGCTGCTGCCACTGCCCACGTATCGCTTCGCGTCCGGCGCCAGTAGATCGAACACCACGAACTCGGGGTGCTTGACGCCCGGCAGACACGAATGGAAGCGAGGCTGATGCGTAGCGATGTTGACGATCGCCACGCAGGAATGGTCGCCTTCGGCTACCAGCGCGATGCCGCCGAGTGCGTCCAATCCAAAGTCACCGCCGGAGCCGGACCAGTCTGTGTAGGTGTTGGTTTTGAGGACCCAGGTACTGAGTCCCGACTCAGACCCCAGCTCTCCGTTGGCCAGGAGCACTCCCTGGGGCACGAACGCGACGGGTGTCGACGCCATCGGGACTTCGAGTCTTTTGATCTCCTTTCCGGTGGCGAGATTCATGAGAACCAGTGGAAGTCCATGGCCGGCGGACGGCCCGCCGCTGTAGGCCAATCGCGACCCCTCCACGGCGATGCCGACAATGTCAGCCGCCTTCACGATCGTGTCGACCTTGCCGTCGGGGTGAACGAGGTAGATCTCGTCAAGTTGAGGATTGTTCGTCTTCGCAAGGACTACGGTTCCCTGCTCCGTCATGTACAGAGCGCGCGCATGCCGGGGAAGGTCAACGGACGCAGCCGTCGAGCCTGCTGCCCGACGCAGGATGCCTTCGGTCGTGTAGTCGACGCCCGGTTCCTTGACGGTAGCGGCCGCCGACGCCGAGCTGTTACTCGACGCGGGAGTCGCGGTCGAACTCGGGAGCGGTACGGCCGATCCTGTCGCGGGAAGTTGCGTAGCCGGAACCGCGGGTGTGCGACTCGTGTTTCGCGCCGTCGTCATCAGCGGTACGGCGACAGCTGCGGCAACAGCGGCTGTCACGACGACGACTGCCCGGCGGCGGCGTACGAGGCGAACTCCGCGCAACGACCGGTCCGCGAGGTCGTGCACTGCCGGCGGTGAGCCGACCTGCGCTTCGAAGCTCTCGCGTAGTTGCTGCTCCATGCTCACGGCCTGGTCTCCTCGATGGACTCAGCGGCGGCGAGCGATGCTCGCAGCGCCTGCATGCTGCGCGATGTCTGGCTCTTGACGGTTCCGACGGATATGCCGAGCAGTCGCGCGGTCTCCGCCTCGGACAGGTCTTCGTAGAACCGCAGGACGAGCACGGCTCGTTGTCGTGGCGGCAGTCGCCGGACGTGCTGCCACAGCTCGTCGCGGTCGTCGTACGCCGTCCCCTCGTCCTGGCGCGGGGGCGGCTCGGGCAGCTGCTCGGTCGGTCGCTCGCCGTGCCACTTGCGCCGCCACCACGACATCGACGTCGTGACCATCGCGGCCCGGGCGTAGGCCTCCACGGCATTTCCGTCGCGGATCCGGTGCCGCGCCAGGTAGGTCTTCGTCAGCGCGGTCTGGAGCAGGTCCTCCGCGGTGGCCCAGTTGGTGGTTAGCAGGTACGCGGTGCGAAGCAATGACTGCTGCCGCGTCGCGACGAACTCACGGAAGGCTTCCTCGTCGAGTGTCGCCACAGACCTGATCACCCCGTTCGCGTCGAGTGCCTCCAGCGAGGACGCGCCGGACCGACGATTCCGTTGTCATCCTCGGCGATGTCGATAACCCGGGGTTTCCTACACGTCTTAAAGTATGCTCCCCAACTGGGGGCCGAAGCGTTCGGCTGGTTCACCGCAGTGAGGGGTCCCGTGGCGAGGTCGAGGTCGGTCAATGTCCGCGACCTGCGCAGGAGCAACCGCTCGCGCACGCTGGTCGAGATGTACCTGAGCGGGCCCATGACCCGCCAGGAGGTGGGCTCAGCCGTGGGCGTGAGCCCCGCCACCGTCAGCAACGTGGTCGGCGAGCTCATCGCGCAGGGCGTGCTGATGGAGGTCGGAGTCGAGGAATCCGACGGCGGGCGGCCGCGCGCGCTCCTGCAGATCAACGGGGCGTTCGCCAATGTCGTGGGGGTCGACGTCGGTGAGACTGCCGTACTCGTCGAATTGTTCGACCTGAACATGCACGTACTCGCCTCGCACACGAGCAGGCCGACATCGGCGCTCGCGGCCGAGGAAGCGGTGGCGCACGTGCTCGATGGCCTGGCGCATGTCATCGCCGAGTCGGGAATTGCCGAGGACACCATCCTTGGCGTCGGGGTCGGCGTACCGGGCCTCGTGCAGCACGGGGAAGACGGCTTCGTGCACGCGCAGACCGTCGGTTGGGACGCGGTGCCGTTCGGCAAGATGCTGCGCCGCGGTACCTCGCTTCCACTGCAGGTCGACAACGGCGCCAATACCTTGGGTCAGGCGGAGAAGTGGTTCGGGGCGGCCCGCTCGGTGGACAACGCCGTCATAGTCCTGCTCGGCACCGGCCTCGGCACCAGCATCATCATCGACGGCGAGCTGTACCGCGGACCGTCGAGCAGCGCGGGGGAGGGCGGCCACCTATCCGTTGAAGTCAACGGCCGCCTGTGCCGGTGCGGAGCATCCGGCTGCCTCGAGGCGTACGTCGGAGCGAACGCCGTAATCGAGCGTTACGACGCTCTCCGGCGCGGTTCCTCAGATGCCCTCGACCCGGTTGCGAAAATCGAGGCCATCGCGGCCGCCGGCCCCGGCGACAGGTCAGCGGTCCGGGTGATCGACGAGACCGCGATGTACCTCGGCGCCGGCATCGCCGACTTCGTCAACTTGTTCAACCCGGAGCGCATTGTCGTCGGCGGCTGGATGGGCAACATCCTGGGGGCGAAACTGCTGCCAGGCATTCGCGAGTACGCATCCCGAGGTGCCCTGCGCCTTCCCTTCAGCCAGGTCTCGATCGTTGCGGCTGAACTCGGCACCGACGCGGTCGCCCTCGGTGCCGCGACCCTGCCCATCAGCTCGTTCCTGGCCAGGGGCGCGGTGCCGGTGACTCGGAAGCCGCTACCGCGGCAGCGCCGGCCCGCGCTCGCGCGTCGCGACGGCACGCGCACGAAGTAGCTCGCCGGAGGAATCCAGATCAGCTCTTGGTGAACTGCTCGTCGCCGCGGAACTCCTGGTCGGCGTACACCGGCTCGACTCCGCCGACTCCCAGGCCGAGCACCGTTTCGAGTGAGCCCTCTGCGCCATGCGCAGCGCCTTCATGTGCCAGCCGCTTCGGCAGGTACTTGAACACGATCGCGGCCGCGCACCAGGCGAGAACCGCACCGACCGTCACAGCGACGTGGATGCCGTCGATGAACGCCGTTTGCGCGCCGATACGCAGCAGCCGGCCGGCCTCGTTGCCCTGCTGCCCAGCTATCTGCAGCGCGCCGGCCAGGGACGAACGGGCAACCTGCCGGGTCGAACCGCTCAGCGAGGTTGTCAACGAGTCGACCGAGCCGGCGTACCGCGACGCGGCAAGACTTCCCATCACGGCAACGCCTAGAGCGGCTCCGAGTTCGCGGGTCGCGTCGTTCATCGCCGAACCCACGCCGGCCCGCCGCGGCGGGACCGCAGACATGATGGCCGCTGTCATCGGCGACATCGCCAGCGCCATACCGGACACGAGCGGGATGAACGAAGCCAGGATGTACCAGTACGGCGTCGAGGCACCCAGCCCCCGGAACATGATGAGACCGAGACCGGCGATTGCCATCCCGAAAGCCACCGTCTTGTTGGCCCCGAAGCGCTCACTCAGCCTTGGGGTCATGGGCGCGACGACGATCATGATCGGCGCAATCGGCAGGAATCGGACGGCGGCGCTCAACGGCGAGTAGCCGAGAATCAGCTGGAAGTACTGCGTGATGAGGAACATCACGCCGAACAACGCCATGAACAGCATGATCATGCCGACGGTTCCGGTGCTGAACGCGCCGTTGCGGAAGAACCGGATGTCGAGCATCGGCTCGTCGACGTACAGCTCCCACGCGACGAACAGCGCGAGCACCACGGCGCCGATCGCGAACGCCGACAGGGTCGGAGCGCTGCCCCAGCCCTTGGTCGGCGCCTCGATCAATCCGTAGACCAGCGACACGATGCCGACGATCGACAGAAGCGCGCCGAGCGGGTCCAGTTGCCCCTGCAAAGGGTCACGCGACTTCGGAACGAGGAACCAGCCCGCGACGAACGCAGCGACGACGATGGGCACGTTGATGAGGAAGACGGCGCCGTACCAGAAGTGACCGAGGATGAATCCACTGGCCACCGGTCCTACGGCGCCGCCCGCGCCGGCGACGCCGGCCCAGATGGCGATTGCCTTGGTGCGTTCGTGCGGGGGGAAGACGTTGACCAGAATCGACAGCGTCGACGGCATGATCAGAGCAGCGCCGACACCCATAACCGCTCGGCAGGCGATCAGCTGCGTCATCGAGCCTGCGCCGGTCGCCGCGACGCAGGCTACGGCGAACAGTACCAAGCCCGCTTGCAGCACGCCCTTGCGCCCGAAGCGGTCGCCGATCGCGCCGGTTGAGAACAACAGGCCGGCGAAGACCAGCGAGTAGATCGCGATGACCCACTGCAGTTGTGACTCGGTGGCGTGCAAAACCCGCGACAGTGTCGGGATCGTCACGTTGAGACTCGAGTTGCCGACGCTCACGATGAGCAAGCTCAGGCACAGTACGGCGAGCGTCCACCACCTCCGGCTGTGGATGACTTCGGGATCGCTCGACATGTACGGCTCCTTCATCGACGTGGTACTCCTGGCGACCACTATATGTTACTGAGTACCAAAAGCGCCAGAGATTTAATTGATACGGACCACCACCTGGTTCTGAGTCCTGCTTTGGCGTACGGTCGGACTGTGGTCGGACTCAGAGAACGCAAGAAGGACCAGACGCGGCGGCAGCTCCAGGAGGCCGCGCTGACGCTGTTCGTCGAGCACGGGTTCGACAACGTGACGACGGATGACATCGCGGCTGCAGTCGACGTTTCGAAGACCACGTTCTACCGCTACTTCGAGTCGAAAGAAGACGTGCTGCTGGGCAACGCCGCTGACCGGTTGGCGTTCATGGAGCGTGCGCTGGCCGAACGTCCGACGGACGAGCCGGTTCTCACTGCCGTGCGATACGCGATCGCCAGCGTTGTCAGCGACTCCGGGGAGAGCCGGGAAGAGAAGCTCCTGAAGAGCCGTGTGATGCGCAGCGCCCCTTCCCTCATGGCGCGAAAGCTCGAACATCAGTGCGCCTGGGAAGACACCGTCGCCAAGTTCGTCGCGTCACGACTGCCGGCAGACAAGTCGCGAGATCTGCGCGCCCGGATCATTGCGGCCAATGTCCTCGCCACCATGCGGGTCGCCATGGACTATTGGCTCGCGACCGACGGGCGCGGAGAACTGGCGGACGTGTTCGACGAAGCTTTGGCGACCCTCAGTCACGGCACCGAGGATCTGGTCGCGCCGCTGCACGCCAAGAATCACCGCCGGTGAGGCGCTCTCAGAGCGGATAGCACGGCGAGACCAGCGACGACCACACTGCCCTTCGGAGTCCCACCACCCGATCAGGGTGGGTTTGCGGTCCAGCTGCCGTCGGGGTTGTGGTGCAGGGTCCAGCGCCCTTCGTGGACGGCTCGGTGGTGGTAGGGGCAGATCAGTCCCATCGTGTCGAGGCTGGTGGTGCCGCCGCGCGCCCAGTGGATGAGGTGGTGGGCTTGGCATTGTCCGGGTGCTGCTCCGCAGCGGGGGAAGACGCAGCCTTTGTCGCGGGCGGCGAGGGCGCGGCGCATGGTGGGGGTGACGGTGCGCTGTTCCCGGCCGACGTCGAGGAGGACTGATGGTCCGTCGGTGAGGATGCGGGTGATGTCGGCGTCGCAGCAGAGTCGGCGGGCGGCTTCGCCGCTGATCTGCCCGGCATAGCCGAGGTCGGCCATCTTCGAGCCGGGGTGGCCTTGCAGGGTGGTCAGGTCGACGAGGACGGTGATGTGCGGGCGGGCGCCGCCGCTGGTGGGGAGTTGGCCGGCGTCGAGGTAGGCGCGGCAGAGGGTTTCGAGGGCGTCGAAGTAGCGCTGCCCGCGGCTGCGCAGGTCACCGGCAGTTTTGGCGGCCAGCGCGGTGAGGGCGGTGTCGATGACGGCGCCGGCTTCGGCGGGGCCGTTGCCGCGCAGGTAGACGACCCCGTCCAGGGTGCTTGCCAGGCCGAGGTGGCGCAGGTCGTGCTTGCGTGCTTCTTCGGCGACGGTGGCTTCGGGGTCGTAGGCGTGCCGGACGGTTTGGGCGTAGCGGTGCAGCTGCCCGGGTTCCCACTGCTCGGCGAGGGTGACGAACTGCGCTTCGGTTTCCAGGAGTCGCTGCA
>JBDTYE010000147.1:0-7605 GCA_040005895.1 Actinomycetota bacterium
CGTGCTCGGCATCAACCAGGACCCGGTCACCATCAAGCAGGTCGAGGTCGAGATCATCGACCGGGCCTGGGACGAGGGCTGGGTCACTCCCGTCATCGCCGCGCACCGAACGGGCAAGAAGGTTGCCGTGGTCGGGTCCGGCCCGTCCGGGCTGGCCGCCGCCCAGCAGCTGACGCGGGCCGGCCACACGGTCGTCGTACTGGAGCGGGCTGACCGGATCGGCGGGCTGCTGCGTTACGGCATCCCGGAATTCAAGATGGAAAAGCGCCACCTCGACCGGCGCATCGAGCAGATGCAGGCCGAGGGCACCGAATTCCGCGTCAACGTCAATGTCGGCGTCGACGTGACGGTCGAGCAGCTGGACGCCGACTACGACGCGGTGGTGCTGGCCGGCGGCGCAACGGCGTGGCGCGACCTGCCGATTCCCGGCCGCGAGTTGACAGGCGTCTACCAGGCCATGGAGTTCCTGCCCTTCGCCAACAAGGTGCAGCAGGGCGACATCGACGTCGCGCCCGTGTCTGCTGACGGCAAACGCGTCGTCATCATCGGTGGCGGCGATACCGGCGCCGACTGTCTCGGTACGTCGCTGCGTCAGGGCGCGCTCTCGGTGCACCAGTTCGAGATCCTGCCGCGGCCGCCCGAGTCCAGGCCGGACGTCAACCCGTGGCCGACCTGGCCGATGATCTTCCGCGTCTCCTCTGCGCACGAGGAGGGCTGCGAGCGGGTCTTTTCCGTCAACACCGAGGCGTTCCTCGACGACGGCGAAGGCAACGTGCGGGCGCTGCGCGCGCACGAGGTCGAGCTGGTCGAGGGCAGGTTCACCAAGATCGAGGGCAGCGAGTTCGAACTCGAATGCGAGTTGGTGCTGCTGGCAATGGGTTTCGTCGGCCCGCAGCGTGAGGGCCTGCTCGACAGTCTCGCCGTCACCATCGACTCGCGCGGCAACGTCGCGCGCGACGACTCCTACGCGAGCGACGTCGAGAAGGTGTTCGTCGCCGGTGACATGGGCCGCGGTCAGAGCCTGATCGTCTGGGCCATCGCCGAAGGCCGCTCCTGCGCGGCTGCTGTCGACGCCTTCCTGATGGGGGAGACGTCGCTGCCGGCGCCGATCCCGCCGCACGCCCGCCCCCTGATGTAGCTCCGCGTCCGGTCGGCAGCACTCGCGTCGAGTGATCCAGGGCGCATCCGGCCGGTATGGCCGGTGCGTATCGCCCTGGATCATGGCTGCCGAATAGCATCGCGGGCATGGCGCACCCACGCATGTTCGACGACGACGCGCCGTACCTCGCCGACCTGCGCAAGATCTGCCTCGAATTCCCTGAGGCAACGGAGGTCGAAGCGTGGGGACGGCCGACGTTCCGCGCCGGGCCGACCAAGATGTTCGCCGTATTCGGCGCGCACGACCATGGCGGCGCGGCAGTGCTCTTCAAACCTGAGGCGGCTGATCGCCGCGGCCTGGTCGCGGATACGCGCTTCTTCGTGCCGCCGTACTTCGGGCCGTCCGGCTGGCTCGCGCTCGACCTCGACTCCGCGCCCATCGACTGGGACGAGGTCGGCGAACTGATGGACGCGTCCTACCGCCAGGTCGCGCTGAAGCGGATGCTCAAGGTCCTGGATTCGGCGCGGTAGAGCGATGCCGGAGGGACACACGCTGCACCGGCTGGCGCGGCATCTGACCGAATTGTTCGCGGGGCAGGCTGTGCGCGCGTCGAGCCCGCAGGGCAGGTTCGCCGAGTCCGCAGCGTTGATCGACGGCGCCGTGCTGAAGGGCGCGTCGGCGTACGGCAAGCACTTGTTCATCCGCTTCGCCGATCGGCCGGAGGCGGTGCACGTGCACCTCGGTCTCATTGGCAAGTTCACCACCGGACCGCAGCCCGCACCTGCTGCGAAGGGCGCGCTGCGGCTCCGCCTCGAGACCGCGACGGCGTACGCCGATCTGCGCGGCGCCACGATCTGCGAACTGATACCGCCCGACGACGTTACCCGAATCCTCGGCCGGCTGGGGCCGGATCCCTTGCAGCGCAAGGCCAATCCCGATGTGGTGTGGACAAAAGTGCACCGGCGGCGTACGCCGATCGGTGCCGTTCTGATGGATCAGTCGGTGCTCGCGGGGGTCGGTAACGTCTTCCGTGCGGAGGCGCTGTTTGCGCACGGCATCTCACCGCTGCGCGTGGCCAACACTGTGACGCGCGAGGAATTCGACGCGCTCTGGTTGACCGTCAACATCATGCTGCGGGCCGGCCGGCGCTCCGGGCGGATCGTCACGACGAAGCCGGAACATCGGGACCGGCGCAGCGGCCCGGCGCGGGCCGAGGATGCCCACTACGTCTACCGCCGGACCGACCTGCCCTGCCGGGTATGCGGAACCCCGATCCGCAAGGCGGATCTGGCCGGTCGCAACAGCTACTGGTGTCCGTCCTGCCAGCCGGACTGACGGCTTGGCCTAGAAGACCTCGGGGCACCACGGTTCGACGGCGCCGGCGAACAGCCGGTCGGCTCGCAGGACGGAGCCGGCGCTGTGCTCGTCGACCAGACCGGCCGCCGCCAGGTCGCGCAGTCTCGTCCCGCCGAGATAGACCGCGCCGAGCTGCACCGCCGACATCGTCAGGTCCGCCGATTCGTCCGTGCGCTGCACCGTCACGTCGGGCGAATCCGGCGTTCCGACGTCGATGCGGAACCTGCCGGCGTTCCACGGGCACCCGCCGTCGAGCAGCTCGATGACGAGCGAGTCCGCAGTGCTGTAGGTGCGTGCGCTCAGCGCGCGGTCGACGTCCACGATCCGTACCCACAGGTTGTCAGAAACGGTCCCGTGGAGCCGCCGGATGTCGGCGACGAGGTACTGCAGCGGGTCGTCGACCGGGCGGTTCCAGGCTTCGATTGTGCCCATCAGATCCAGGTCGAGAAGGTATCTCCACAGGGCGGCGTACCCGGCGGCGTCGGTTGCCATGATCTCGCGCGGTGTCGCCTTGCCGTTCGGTATCCCGTCGCTGCCGAAGTCGGTCTTGGTGCGGTAGAGCACGTACCCGCTGCCCGATTCCAGGGCGACGGCGGTAAGTGAGCTGGCACCTTGGCGATCGTGTTCGGGGTCGTGCAGGAGCACGTCCCACCGGGCGGGCGACCGGCTGACGAACCCGGGCCGCGACACCCTGAGCTGTTCGTAGACGGGCTGGCAGGCAGACCTGACTTCGTCAGCGGGGATCATGCGGACCTGCTGCGGTGCGGGAGAGCCGGGGATGTAGGGAAGTCGCGACGGCACCGTCATCCGCATTCGCCGAGACGCGAGGCCGTAACCGAAGCGGCTGTAGATACCGGCCTCGGATGCCCACAGAGCCGCGACCGGCTCGCGCCCTGCGTCGTACAACTCGGTGAGCTGCCGGCGCATGAACGTCGTCAGGATGCCGCGGCGCCGGTGCGTCGGGAGCACGCCGACCCAGGTGACGCCGGCGACTGGCGTCGGCCCACCGGGGACCGTCATCTCGAACGAATAGATTCCGGAGGATGCGACGATGGTCGTGCCGTCGAATGCGGCCAGCGTCCGGTCCGCCTCCAGCGTCGCGGATTCGAGCGTCGCCATTTCGGCGCTGAGGTCTTCGCCGAAAGCCCGCTCGGCTGCGGCGAGCATTGCGTGCATCTCGTCGGGCGTTGCGGGCCGGATGTCGATCCCGGCCGGCGGCGTTACGGTCATGGCGCCTTCCTAGCAGGAACGGTCCGGGACCGTCGACCGGGTTGTCCGGCTCAGCGCCGGAAAGGCGGTACGTCGACGACCACGCCGTCGAGCGCACTACGGCGCGCTGCTTCGATGACCTCGAGGCTTGCGACGGCGTCCCAAGGGTCGACCGGCACCTCCCCTTCGCCTCTTACAGCGGCCGCGAACGCCGGGTAGAACGAATCCCACCGGCCGCGTTCGCTGGGCACCGGTTCGCTCCTGTCGCCGCGGCGCAGGGTGCCCCATCGCTCGGCCGGCTCGACACCCCACTGTTCGCCCTCGGTCGCCGGAGACTTACGCGCGATCAAGGCAAACTCCTGGCTGTCCATCGGGCCTGGGGCGACGTAGCTGCCTTTCGAGCCGGTGAGGCGGATGCGGTCCCGTGGGGCGCCCTGCACGAAGCTTGCGGCCAGGTGGGTCAGAACGCCGCGGGAGTGCCGTACAGCCCCGAAGAACTCGTCGTCCAGGCCGCTCTCGCGGACGTGCATCTCGGCGTAGACCGAGGTTACCGGCCCGAAAAGCTGCAGTGCCTGATCGAACAGGTGGGCGCCGAAGTCGAGCAGGCTGCCGCCGCCGGAGCGGCCGGGACCCGGGTCGGGCGTGAACCGCTCGAAGGTGTTGTCGAAACGGCTGATGTCGCCGAGGGAACCCTGGGCGATCAGCCGGCGGACGGTAAGGAAATCCGAGTCCCAGCGCCGATTCTGGTAGGGGCTCAAAGGGAGACTGAGTTCTTCGGCCAGTTCGATGGTCTCGCGGGCGCCCGCGGAATCGAGCGCGAACGGCTTGTCACACACGACCGCGAGACCGAGCCGCAGCGCCTGCCGGGCGAGTGCTGTGTGGGTGTCGGCCGGCGTCGAGATCGAGACTGCGTCGGCGCCCGCCGCAGCTAGTTGCTCCAGCGAGTCGTACGCCGCGACGTCCGGGTGTTCGTGGGCGAGTTGCGCCAGGCGCAATGGCGCCCGTGTGACGACCCCGACGAGTTCTGCGCCGGTTGCCGACGAGATGAGGGGGGCGTGGAAGGTGCGACCGCCGAAGCCGTAGCCGAGGAGACCGAAACGAACTGGGGGAGTCGACATGAGCAGTCAGTTTAGTGGGCGGGAGCACTTTGTCGGACGCCCTCGATACGGTCGCCGCCATGTCTTCTCGAAGGGTGGAGCACTGTCATGAGCGAACCTGTGCTGATCGGCCTGCACGACTTCGACTTCCTGGCCGGCAGCTGGCTCATTCACAACCGCAGGCTGCGGGCGCCGCTCTCTGGAGGGGACGACTGGTATGAGTTCGAGGCGACCAGCTGGTGTCGCCCGATGCTGGGGGGAGCAGGCAACGTCGACGAGTACCGCGCACCATCGCTCGGGCTGATCGGTATGACGGTTCGCACCCTCGACACCAGCTCCGGTGAGTGGTCGATCTACTGGGCAAGTTCGACGCTCCCCGGGCCCCTTCAGGAGCCGGTCGTCGGCCGGTTCTCCGACGGAGTCGGCGAGTTCTGCTGCGACGACGACTTCGCCGGCAAGCCGATCCGGGTCCGCTATCTGTGGTCCGACATGAGTGACACAGGGGCCCAGTGGGAGCAGGCGTTCTCGGCTGACGGCGGTGCCAGCTGGGAGACCAACTGGGTAATGCGGCTGGAGAGGTCGGAGGAAGAATTCAGCGGGAGCTGAGTTCTCGGCGGACCGCCTCGAGCTCGTCGCGCAGGTGGGCAGCCTCTTCGAAATCGAGTGCGGCCGCTGCATTCTGCATGTCCGCTTCGATCGCTCGTGCCAGAGCCTGTAACTGGCTCGGGGTGTTGTCCCTCAGCTGCAACGTAGACGTGCGCGTGGTTGTCACGGTGCCATCCGCCTTGATGACTGTCACGACGGCCGGCACCTCGCCGATGTGATGCCGGCGGCCGGTGTCCCGAACTCGCGGCCGCGCCGTCCTGGTACGTGACAGATCGCGCGCTCGACGAGCGCCCACCGGCGGCAGCTGTTGCCGTTCCGGTCGCGGTTCTTCGGCTGACACGCCCATCAGGGTAGAACGATTCTGTACGCCGCCGGCCGCCCGCCAGCGTTCACAGCAATCTCTCAGCAGTCTGTCAGCCCCCGGTCAGAGCGGTTCGAGAGAGTCGGCGGGAGCGAGGCCCCGACAAGGATGACTCCCGAGTCACCGGAGGAACGACATGACTCACGACCACGACAGCGAGCCGCACGACCACGACCGCGGGCTGGCCTTCGACTTCGCCCAGATGGTCAGCCGGCGCGGCGTACTGACTCTGCTGGGTGGCGCCGGCCTGGCTTCTCTAGCGGCCTGCAGCAGCAAGTCGACCAGAACTTCTGCGGCGACGTCCGCCACAGAGACTTCCGGCGCAGCACCGACGACCGAGATTCCCGAGGAGACGGCCGGTCCGTTCCCCGGCGACGGCTCGAACGGCGCCAACGTCCTGACCCAGAGCGGCATCGTACGTAGCGATATCACGAAGAGCTTCGGCACCGGATCGGCAACCGCGGCCGGCGTTCCGCTGACCATCAAGCTCACGCTGCTCGACATCAACAAGGGGGCGGCGCCGATGGCCGGTGCGGCGGTCTACATCTGGCACTGTGACCGGGACGGCCGGTACAGCCTCTACTCGCAGGGCGTTGAGGGCGAGAACTACCTGCGCGGCGTACAGGAGGCGGGGCCGGACGGGGTCGTCACATTCACGACGATCTACCCGGCGGCGTACCCCGGCCGTTGGCCGCATGTGCACTTCGAGATCTACGAGAACCTCGCCAGGGCGGCTGCCGCGGGTGACAAGCTGCGGACGTCGCAGCTGGCTCTTCCGCTCGAGACCAACCAGCTCGTTTACGCGACCCCGGGCTACGAAGCCAGTGTCGGCAACCTCGCGCAAACGTCGCTCAACACCGACATGGTCTTCAGCGACGGGTACTCGCTGCAGCTCGCGAAGATCAGCGGCAGCGTCGCCAACGGGCTGACGGCGAGCCTGAACGTGCCCGTCTGAGACCGGCCGCTGTCAACGCAGCAGGCCGGCTCCGAATTGCCGGAGCCGGCCTGCTGCGTCTTGCATCGCGTTGTTAGCCGACAGCAGTCAGTGCGTTGACCTGACCTGCGCCGTTGAACGAGTTGTGCCCGGTGCCACCGGTGCACACCTGCGGAGCCCCGCCGTCGACGGCCGGGAAGAAACCGTAGACGCTCATGTCACTCGGGCAGGCCAGCTTGTCGGCGGTGTTGCCGAGCTTGGCCGCCATTGCGCCCTGGCTGATCCCCGGGTTCTGGCTCGCGATCAGAGCTGCGACACCCGCCACGTGCGGCGATGCCATCGACGTGCCCTGCGCGTAGCAGTACAGCGCTCCCGAGACGTCGACCACCTTGCGCAGACAGTTGGCCGCGAGCGATGCAGGCCACGTCGACAGGACGCGGCCGTTCGGGGCGGCGGCGGTCCGCTGCAGGATCGAGTCGCCGCCAGGAGCGACCACGTCAGCGGTGCTGATGCCATAACTCGAGTAGAACGACTTGATCAGGTTGTTGCCGTTTGCCGTCACTCCGACCACGCCTGGCACCTCGACCGGAACCACCGCGCACGCGTTTGTGATCGCGCGGGTGACCGGCGTCGTGTCGTCCGGGCTCGTCGCGTCCTCGGTCGGGTGCGACAGGTCGTCGGCCTGGTTTCCTTCAGCCGCGACCACGAGCGTCCCGCGCGACTGGGCGTACTTGATGGCGCGCCTCTCGGCGGTCCAGATGGCCCGCTGCACCGGGTCGTTCTTGCAGTTGAAGAGCCACGGGTCGGCGAAGTAGGAGTTGTTGGTTACGGCCATGTTGTGACTGCCGGCCCACATGAACGCGCAGACCACGGCCTCCGGGAAGAAGAACCCATTGACGTCGCCGGCCTTGATGCCAGCGATCCTTACGTTCGGCGCGACACC
>JBDTYE010000148.1:0-7590 GCA_040005895.1 Actinomycetota bacterium
AGCATCGCGAGTTCGTGCCGCGGCATGCCTGCCAGGTCGCGGGCATGCCGGCCCGCTCCCGGGCCGGGCCTCCCGCCGGGAACCGGAGCCTTGCCTCTGCTCGCACCGCGGGCACGGCCGACGGCCCCGCTCTCCGCGGCCTCGTCGGCGTACAGATCGCCGAGGATGTTGGCAATCTTCTTTCGCAGCGGCTGCGGGTCGAGGCCGCGCTCGAGGTTGTAGGCGACCTGCTTGGCCCGCCTGCGGCTGGTCTCGTCGATCGCGTCGCGCATCGACGGCGTCACCTTGTCCGCGTACATGTGCACCTGGCCGGAGACGTGCCGCGCCGCCCGGCCGATCGTCTGGATCAAGGACCGCCCGGACCGCAGGAAACCCTCCTTGTCGGCGTCGAGGATCGCGACCAGCGAAACTTCGGGCAGGTCGAGGCCTTCACGCAGCAGGTTGATCCCGACCAGGACGTCGAATTCCCCGAGACGCAGTTCGCGGAGCAACTCGATGCGACGCAGCGTGTCGACCTCGCTGTGCAGGTAGCGGACGCGGATACCGAGCTCGAGGAGGTAGTCGGTGAGATCCTCCGACATCTTCTTGGTCAGTGTCGTGACGAGAATCCTCTCGTCACGATCGGTGCGCAGCCGGATCTCGTGGACCAGATCGTCGATCTGGCCCTTCGTCGGCTTGACGATGATCTCCGGGTCGATCAGTCCGGTGGGTCGGATGATCTGCTCGACCGGCAGGCCGTCTCGAACCCGCATCTCGTAGGGACCCGGCGTCGCGGAGAGGAACACGGTCTGCCCGATGCGGTCGAGGAACTCCTCCCACTTCAGTGGCCGGTTGTCCATCGCGGACGGCAGCCGGAAACCATGGTCGACAAGAGTGCGCTTGCGGCTCATGTCGCCTTCGTACATCGCCCCGATCTGCGGCACCGTGATGTGGCTCTCGTCGATGACCAGCAGGAAGTCGTCGGGGAAGTAGTCGATCAGCGTGTGCGGCGCGGTGCCGGCCGCGCGCCCGTCGATGTGGCGTGAGTAGTTTTCGATGCCGGAGCAGAAACCGACCTGCCGCATCATCTCGATGTCGTACGTCGTCCGCATCCGCAGCCGCTGCGCCTCCAGCAGCTTGCCCTGTGTCTCCATCATCGCGAGCTGGTCGGTGAGCTCGATCTCGATCCCGGCGATGGCGCGTTCCATCCGCTCCGGTCCGGCGACGTAGTGCGTCGCCGGGAAGATGAACAGCTCTTCGTCCTGCGTGATCACTTCGCCGGTCAGCGGATGCAGCGTCGAGAGCTTCTCGATTTCGTCGCCGAACATCTCGACGCGAATCGCCTTCTCCTCGTAGACCGGGAAGATCTCGATCGTGTCGCCGCGCACCCGGAAGGTGCCGCGAGTGAAGTTGAGATCGTTGCGGGTGTATTGCACGTCGACCAGCCGGCGCAGCAACTTTTCCCGGTCGAACTCCTGGCCGACGCGCAGCCGGACCATGCGATCGACGTACTCCTGCGGGGTCCCGAGGCCGTAGATGCATGACACCGAGGCAACGACGATGACGTCGCGGCGGGTGAGCAGGCTCATCGTCGCGGAGTGCCGGAGCCGCTCGACCTCCTCGTTGATCGAGGAGTCCTTTTCGATGTAGGTGTCGGTCTGCGGGACGTAGGCCTCGGGCTGGTAGTAGTCGTAGTAGCTGACGAAGTATTCGACGGCGTTGTCGGGCAGCAGTTCCTTGAACTCGTTTGCGAGCTGCGCCGCCAGCGTCTTGTTGGGCGCCATGACCAGGGTCGGACGCTGCAGCCGCTCGACCAGCCACGCGGTGGTCGCCGACTTGCCGGTGCCGGTCGCTCCGAGGAGTACTACGTTGCTCTCGCTGGCGCGCACCCGCCGCTCGAGCTCGTCGATCGCGGCCGGCTGGTCGCCGGACGGCTCGAAGTCGCTGACGACGTGGAAAGGCGCGGTGCTGCGGATGATGTCCGTGGTCGGTCTCACCGGGCCAGTGTAAGTAACCCCTCCGACAGAGTTCCTGGCCGGCTCAGGTGGAGGCGGAGACCGAGCGTGCCTCGGCGGACTTCGGCGAGGGTCCGAGGAGGAAGAAGAGCGCGAGCGCGGCCGTCAGCACCAGCGTCAGCCACGGCTGCACCAGGGCCAGAAAGGTCGCCGCGATGTACGCCGCCAGGCCGAAGTTGTAACGGACGTTGACGTCGTGCCTGAACTCGGGATTCATGCCGGTGAGGAGCAGGTGCCGGCGGCAGAGGTGGCGCCAGATCAGGTTGAAACTCACGGCGCAGGCGGTGAGGGTGCCGCCGTACAGGAGCATTGCCGTGCGTCCGTCGGCACCGCCCGTGTGACCCGCAACCAGCCGGGTCGGCAGCGGCAGGAACGACACGCATCCGAGCAGGAGCAGGTTGAGCAGAAGGAGCAGCTGGTCCACCCGCTCGACGATCCGGAAGAGCGCGTGATGGTTGGCCCACATGATGCCGATCTGGAGAAAACTTGCCGCAAAGGCAACGATCTGCGGCCGTGCGTGCCCCAGCGCCGCCGCGAGGCTCTGACCCCTCGCGGGGTCAACTCGAACCTCGAGGATCAGCAGTGTGATCGCGATCGCAAATACGCCATCGCTGAAAGCCTCCAACCGGCCGGCGTCTCCGCGGTCGGCGTCACCCCTCCACGATCTGGTCACCGACCGCCCCTCCCTTGTCCCGAAACGCATTTCCTCTGGCGTTTACGTAGCATCCCCGCGCCCGAAGCGAAGCCCAGCCTCCTGCCGGGACTGCAGGTCCAGCCAACAGGACTCGACCTGGGCGTCGAGAGCGGCGAGGTCGCCGTCGTTCTCGATCACGATGTCGGCCACGGCGAGCTTGTTCGCGAGTGGCGCCTGCGCGGCGATGCGAGCCTCGGCCGCCTCCGGGCTCATCCCGCGGCGTTCGACCAGCCGCTGCCGCTGCCGTTCCGGGGGGACCGCGACGACGATCACGACGTCGTACGCATTCTGCTGTCCGGTCTCCACCAGCAGTGGCACGTCGTGTACGACGATCGCGTCGGCGTCGGCCGCCCGTTCCAGGTCCGCAGCAGCCGACCGCACGAGCGGATGGACTATCTCGTTGAGCGCCGCGCGCGCCGCGTCGTCGGCGAAGACCAGGTCCGCGAGCCGGGCGCGGTCCAGCTCACCGTCCGGCAGCAGGACAGAGGTGCCGAAGCGCTCGACCACGGCGGCGTGTCCCGGCGTACCGGCCGCAACCACCTGCCGGGACAGCAGGTCGGCGTCGATTACCACTGCACCGCGTTCGGCCATCCGCCGCGTGACCTCACTCTTGCCGGATGCGATCCCGCCGGTAAGACCGACCCTGAGCACGCCGGCCGCCTAGTACGGCCGGCCGCGGTCGGCGAACCTCGCGGCCACCGACTGTTTGGAGTTGCGCGGGTAGGAGATGGTGGCCGGGTCGCCATCAGAGGTGTAGCGCAGGGCCGGATTCGCGCGCAGCCACTGCAGCCAGTGCTTGCTCTCGTACGGCGCGTCGGCTCCTGCCAGGGACTGGGACCTGATGCGCGGGATCCTGGTGCCGTCGAATGCCGCGCTGTAGGGCGAGTGCGCCGGATTCGAGCCGACTTCCATGACCCCGTCGAAGTGGTACGCCGCGCCGCCGGAAGCGCCGCTCCAAGCCAGGCTGGCCGGTTGCGGATGAACACCGAAGGGGAGCGCGAAAGTAGTCACGCGGTAGCCCGGCACGGCCTCGTTGATCGCGTTCAGGTCGGCAACGATCTCCGCCTGCGCCTTGACCGGTCCGACTTTGCGCAGGTTGGCGTGCGAGAGGGTGTGGTCGCCGATCTCGAAGCCATGCTCGACCAGCCACCGCAGTCCGGCGGCGGGATTCGTGCCGGCGAACGGCGGCGGCGCGAAGTTGACGTACATCGTCGCCACCGCGGGAAAGCCTGGATGCGCTGCCGAGAACGCCAGCAGCAGGGCGACCGCCGTCCCTTCCTTCGGTGCTCCGGACTTCGTGAGCCCGAACTGGCTCACCGTCGAGTCGTCGAAGGTGAGGACCACCGGGTGCTTGCCCGCCGGTACGTCGACGGTGCCGGCGACCAGGGCCGCGGCCGTCACGGGCACATAGCCGTCGGCGTACAGGGTCTGGAGTTCGGCCTTGAACTGGGTCGCAGTCTGGTTGTAACGGTCCAATCCCGGGTTGGGGACGATCTGGTGGTACATGAGGACGGGGATCAGCCCCAGCTCGTTGGCGTGGACGCTGGCCGGATCAATGCGCTGCGCTGGCGCGGGAGTCGTCGCGAGGACCGGCGCCGAGGCACCCGCGCCGGCAGCGGACGGCGAGCCGGAGGAGCCGGAGGAGCCGGACCCGGCTACCGCCGCAGGGCTGGCCGCTGCCCCCGAAGCACTCGATGGAGGCGCCGGAGTCTGCCCAGCCGAACGCGATCCGGCCGTGGACTTCGCGCTCGCGGTCGCCGCCGGATGCCGGGATCCGCCGCTGCACGCGACGAGCGCGCACACTGAGAAGGCCAACATGGTGCCGACCGTGAAGGAACGCGAGCGGCGCGCCGTCTGACCTGACATGTCTGCTTTCGGCTCGAGAGCTGCGGACGCGCCGAAATCGCGCGGACGAATGAAGGATTGCCGGAACGCAGATTACCCTCGGACCGTGACGTCCGGACTCCCCCTCCCTCCTGAGCACCGCAAGGACTTCTTTTGCCCTCCCCGCTCAATCCCCCTTCCGACTCCGATTCCCTACTCGATCCCGGCCCCCTAGGTCCCCCGGCAAATCTGCGGTCCAGGCTCCGCAGCCCGCTAGCTGTTGTGCCGCTGCTGTTGGTCGTTGCGGCTGCGGGCATCATCGTGGCCCTCGTGCGGCGCGACTCGGGCGCGAGGCCCGGCAACACGCCTGCGGCGACGTCCGCCGGCAGCCCCGCCCGCCCCAGCGCGTCCGCAACCACGCTGCCAGCAAGCACAGGAGTGAGTTCGCCGGCACCGACGGCTTCGGCCGGTACGCCGACCACTCGCTTCAGCGGCCCGCGGGACGGCGATGTGGTCAGCAAGACCGCCCTGCAGGTGCTGTCTTTCGAATTCAGCGGAGTGGCACCCGAGACGGTGCACGGATCCCTGGACGGCATCCCGATCACGTTCACCAGCGCGGAAGGAGCGGCCTCGAACCACCCGGGCGCCCTCACGGACGGTGAGCACCACTTCGAGTGCTACGTCGACGGAGCAGCCGGCGACTTCCACGTCACCCGTACGTTCACCGTCGACACAGCACCCCCGATTTTCGCGGTCACGCCGCCACCACCCGCCGGCAAGGGGAAGCCCCTGACCGTAGTCGGCACGATCGACAAGGGATCCACAGTGACCGCGAACGGCAAGTCGGCCGAGGTCACTCAGGGCAGCTGGAAAGCGCAGTTCGCGACAGCGCCGGCGGCGGTTCACGTCGTCGCGTCGGATCCCGCGGGCAACACGAGCAGCAAAGAGATCGCCGTGCACTTCCCCGTGCCGCTCACCCGGGCGGTGCACATGACCGCCCGCGCTTGGGGCTTCAAGGTGAAACGCGAAGCCGCACTGGCTCTGTTGCGCGCCCACAAGATCAACGCGATCGAAGTCGACATCAAGGACGAGGACGGCCTGGTCGGCTACGAGACGAAGGTGCCGCTCGCGAAGACTGTCGGTGCCGTCCAGGCGCACTACGACACCAAGAAGATGATCGCCCAGATCCACCAGGCGGGAGGCCGCGTCATCGGCCGGTTGGTCGCCTTCCGCGATCCGGCTCTGACCAAGTGGGCGTGGACGACCGGTCAGAAGGACATGGTCCTGCAGAAGACCGACGGCACGCCTTTCACCGGCAGCTACGGCGACTTCGCGTTCCCCAATTTCTCGCACCCGACCGTGCAGAAGTACAACGTCGACTTGGCAGTCGAGGCGGCAACCCTCGGCTTCGACGACGTCCTCTACGACTACCTGCGCCGGCCCGACGGCAAGCTTGCCGGGATGCGGATACCTGGGTTGCAGGGCACCACTGAGCAGTCGATCGCGGGCGTGGTGGCCGCGACCAAAGCAGGCTTTGCGGCCGCCGGCGTCACGACTTACCTCGGGGCTTCGGTCTTCGGGATCGCGGCGACGAGACCGCGAGAGATCGCCCAGGACATCGGCCAGATGGCGCCGTTCCTCGACTACGTCGCGCCAATGGTCTACCCCTCGCACTGGGCGCCCGGCGAGTACAAGGTCGCCGACCCCAACAAACAGCCGTACGAGATCGTCCAGCGTTCGCTGAAGGACTTCCAGACGAAGGTGCGCGGCAGCAATGCGGCCGTCATCCCCTGGCTGCAGGACTTCTCGCTCTACGGGGTGCACTACGGGCCGGACCAGCTGCACGCGCAGTTCAAGGCCGCCGCTGACGACGGCGTGCAGAGTTTCCTGCTCTGGAACGCCGAGGCCAACTACACCGGCGATGCGCTCAGTGTCATGAAGTCCGTCAAATACCAGAAGTAATGGAGAAGCCGCAGGCCCCGGGGTTGGTCGGGGCCTGCGGCTTTGTCCATGTGGCGGTGCGGGTCGATCAGCCGTCCGCGCGCTCCGCGGAGGCCAGCTGGTCGCGCAGCGCCGCGAGAGCCTCGTCGCTGGCGAGCACGCCTTCGTCATCAGGTGAAGCCGAGGAGTACGACGCCGCGGCGGCCTCGTCCACCGCTGCACTTGCCGCTGCTGCCGCCTGAGCGACGGCAACCTCGGCGTTGTGAGCGTCATAGCGGGCCTGCGCGTCGGCGTACTGCTTCTCCCAGGCCGCCTGCTGGTCCTCGTAGCCGGGGAGCCAGGCCTGCGTCTCCGCGTCGAAGCCGTCCGGGTAGAGGTAGTTGCCGCCCTCGTCGTACGCCGCATCCATGCCCCATTGCGCGGGGTCGAACGCGACGGCTTCGCCGATCGTGCCCTCGTTGGCCTGCTTCAGCGACAGCGAGATGCGACGGCGTTCGAGGTCGATGTCGATGACCTTGACGCTGATGTCGTCGCCGACGTTGACGACCTGCTCCGGGATCTCGACGTGCCGCTCCGACAGCTCGGAGATGTGCACAAGTCCCTCGATGCCCTCGTCGACCCGGACGAACGCGCCGAACGGCACCAGCTTGGTGACCTTGCCCGGCACGACCTGGCCGATGGCGTGGGTCCGGGCGAAGTGCCGCCACGGATCCTCCTGGGTCGCCTTCAGCGACAGCGAGACCCGCTCGCGGTCCATGTCGACGTCGAGGACCTCGACGGTGACCTCCTGGCCCACCTCGACGACCTCGGACGGGTGGTCGATGTGCTTCCAGGACAGCTCGGAGACGTGCACCAGGCCGTCGACGCCGCCGAGGTCGACGAACGCGCCGAAGTTGACGATCGAGGAGACGACGCCCTTGCGGACCTGGCCCTTCATCAGGGTCGTCAGGAAGGTCTGGCGCACTTCGCTCTGCGTCTGCTCGAGCCACGCGCGGCGGGACAGGACGACGTTGTTGCGGTTTTTGTCGAGCTCGATGATCTTTGCCTCGAGCTCCTTGCCGACGTAGGGCTGCAGATCGCGAACCCGGCGCATCTCGACCAGCGAGGCGGGCAGGAAGCCGCGCAGGCCGATGTCGA
>JBDTYE010000149.1:0-7579 GCA_040005895.1 Actinomycetota bacterium
CGAGATCGCCCAGGCCCGGCCCGAGGCGGGCGAGGACAACCGCTCGCACTTCGGCCTTGGTCACCATGCCGTCCCGGTGCTCGAACTCGTCCTCGTCGAGCGCCCATCGGCTCGGCGGCGACAGTCGTGGGAACAGCGAGCCTTTCGGGGGCACCGCGCGCGACCCGTCGATCACGACGACGACGTTCGGGAAGTCCCAGTCGCGTTCGGCGATCTCGGCGGGTTCGCGCAGATTCGACAAGCCGCCAGACGGCTCACCGAGGCGCTCGGCGACGAACATCGTCCGGCCGGTGCGGACGAGCTCGGTCGCGATCTCGGCTGGTCCGGCGCCCGGTGCGGTCAGGATCGCCACTTTGGGGTTCGCGAGCGCGACGTTGACGGCGTACCGCAGGTCACGTCCGTGCGCACTCACCACGACCGCGTCGTCCCAGGGCAGACCGATCGCGGCGAAGGTCAGCGCCACGCTGGACACGCCGGGTACGACGTCGAGCCGGTCGCGTCCGAACCGCTCGGCGAGAGCACGCACGATCCCGAAAAACCCCGGATCCCCTGACGCCAGGACGAAAACAGGGCCGGTAGCCGCATCGATCGCGTCGAGCGCCGGCTCGAGCTCGGCGCCGATCTCCACCGTCTGCACCTGCGCGCCGGCGCTGTTGGCGTACGCCGCCAGGTGCCGCCGGCCACCGACGACCAGGCGTGCGTCGCGCAGCCGCTCGGCGATGCTGTCCGCGCGCACAGCCGGCACGCCAAGCACGGTGATCGCGCTCACGCACGCCACCGATCGCTGCTGGCGCCGCGCACGTCCAGCTCGGTGAAGTCGACGAGCACGACCTCGGCGGCAATCCGTCCCTCGCTGAAGCGCTCGATGACCGACTTGACCCGTGCGCACAGAAGGTCGCCGGCGCGCGGCAGCAAACCGGCTTCGGTCCAGATCTCGTAGGCGTGCCGAGCGGTGTTGGCAACGGCGGCGGCGGCCACCGTCTCCGCGTCGCCACCCGCTTCCGCCGTGATGCGCGCCAACAAGTCGGTGTCCACGGTGGAGCGGGTGTAATGCGTCATGAGGATTCCGGCGGCGAGCTTGGCGAGCTTGCCCGCCATTCCGACGAACACGACATTGCGCAGGCCGCGGTCGACCGCCTCGCGGACCGCCGCACCGGTGAAGTCACCTACCTCGACGAAGCACACCTCGGGCAGTTGGGGCAGCAACCTGATGGCCGCCCGCTCGGTGCGGCCGCCGGTCGACAACACCAATGTGTCCTCACCCTGCGCGGCCATCACCGCCACGGCCTGCATGACCGACGCGCGCCACGATGCCGTCGAGAACGGCCGGACGATGCCGGTGGTCCCGAGAATCGAGATGCCGCCGATGATGCCGAGGCGGCCGTTGGTGGTCTTGCGCGCCATCACCTCGCCGCCGGGAACGCTGATCACGCAGCGCACTCCGCGAGTGTTCAGGTCGACAACCTCCGCGATCGAAGAGGCAATCATCTGCCGGGGCACCGGGTTGATGGCCGGGCCGCCGACTTCCAGACCCAGTCCAGGCTTCGTCACGGTGCCGACGCCACTTCCGCCTTCGAGTGCCAGGCCCGGCTGGTCCCGCCAGGAGACGGTCGCCGTGAGGTGCGCACCGTGAGTCACGTCCGGATCGTCGCCGGCGTCCTTGACAACCGCGGCCTCGGCAAGACTGTCCCTCAGTTCGCAGCGCTCGACCGGAAAGCCGATCCGTCGGCCGTCCGGCAACTCGACCTCGACCGCCTGCTGCGGCGCTCCGGTAAGCAATGCCGTCGCCGCGGCCTTCGCTGCTGCCGCGCTGCAGGCACCCGTGGTCCAGCCGGTTCGCAGCGCGCGGGTCTTCACCTTCGCGGTACGCGGCAGGTCAGGCTCGCGCAGATCCGGCGAGTCGGTCATCGCGTGCCGAGCCGGCGGGCGCGTACGCCGTCGCGAACCTTGTCGCGTTCGGCCGGGTCCGCCTTGCGGAACTCGTTGAAATGACCCGGGTGGTAGAGCTGGCTCCTGGTGCCACCGGCGGCCAGCGCGGGTCCGACGAGAACCAGCGTGTGTTTGTGCCAGCCGGCGTTCTTTATCGTCGCCTCGAGTTCGTCGAGCCGGCACCAGCGGATCTGCTCGTCGGGCCACGTCACCCTGTAGGCGATGACACACGGCGTCTCGGGTGGGTACCCACCGGCGAGCAACTCATCCTCCAACACCTTGCTGCGCGCCACGGAGAGAAACAGTGCCATCGTCGTACCGTGCCGTGCGAACTCACGGACCGATTCCCCTTGTGGCATCGGTGTTTTTCCGCCCTCGAGGCGGGTGAGAATAACCGATTGCCCGATCTCGGGGATGGTGAGTTCGCGCTGCACGGCAGCTGCAGCGGCGGCAAAAGCCGAGACCCCGGGCACGACCTCGGTGTCGAGTTGCAGAGCGAAGCAGCGCTCCAGCTGCTCCTGGATGGCGCCCCACAGCGAGGGGTCGCCGGAGTGGATGCGCGCGACCTTGAGGTCCTCGCGCGCGGCGCGCTCGTAGATCGGCAGGATGCCCTCGACAGTGTGCTCGGACGAGTCGATGATCTCGACCCCCGCGTGCGCGTGCAGCAGCACGTCCTCGTGCACCAGGCTCGCCGCCCAGATGACGACGTCGGCGTCCGCGACGGCGCGGGCCCCGCGGATCGTGATGAGATCGGCCGCACCCGGCCCGGCGCCGACGAAAGTGACCTTGCCCGTCACAGCTTTCCTCCACGGCTGATGCGATCCGCAGGAACGATGAGCGTCGAGAGATACGGCGCCGGGGCGTCATCGCGGGTCGCCGCCGAAGCGATCTCCTCGCCCTCGAGACCGAGCCGGGCGCCGTAGATGGCGACGTCCATCCGGTTGCACTCGCGCACGATTTCGAGAACGGTTCCCATCGCCCGCCCGCCCTTGTAGCAGACGACTGTTGTGTCGTAGCTCTCGAGAGCCTCGTACAGGGCTTCCTCACCAGCGGTGAAAGGCAATAGCACCAGGCGTTCGCGGCCTTCCACCAGAACGGTGCCGCTGCGGGCCGCGAGGTCCTGCATTGCGGTGATGCCGGGAATCGTCTCGATGACCACCTCGGGGAGCAGCGCTCTGACGGTCTGCGCCAAGTAGGTGAACGTGCTGTAGATGTTGGGGTCGCCGATCGTCGCGAATACCGCGGTGCTGCCGTCGGAGATGGCCTCGACCACGGCCGCACCTGCGGCATCCCAGGCGCCGCCGTTGCGGGCCGCGTCGTCGGTCAGCGCGAACGCCAACCGGATCACCCGCGCGGGGTCCACGTGCGCGCCGACGGTGGACTCGGCCCGGCCGAGCTCGCCCGTGTCGGCGACCGGCACGAAGATGTGATCAGCGTCCAGCAACGCGTTGACGCCCTTGACCGTGACGAGGTCGGGGTCTCCCGGCCCGACTCCGACACCGATCAATCGGGCTGTGTGGGTTGGATTCATCGGCTCACCGACGCCATCAGCCGGCGCGGCGCCCCTGGCGTGCCGGCCCAGTGCGTGTGCAGGTACGACGCATGCAGCCGCGGCGACGCAAAGCCCTCCCTGCGTTCCCCGATCCGCCAGGCCGCTCGGGATCCGGCGGCGGGTGACAGCGTCGAGTAGTGGAACTCGTGGGCCCGGACCGGCGTTCCCTTTGCGGCCAGCGGAGAATCGCTGGCCGCTTCCGCGGTGCGGTAGCCCAGAGAGAGGCGGCCACCGAGAACTCCATCTGCGTCGATCACGTCGCACATCGGCTGGCCGTCGAGGCTGCGCGCGAGATAGAGCAAGCCACCGCATTCCGCGATGATCGGACCGTCGAACGCGCCAATCTCCTTGCGCAGCAGCTCATTCTCGCTGAGCGAGGAGGCGTGAAGCTCTGGGAAGCCGCCCGGCAGGTAGAGCGCGGCAGCATCCCCCAGCGACTCGTTCGTCAGCGGATCGAGCGGCCGGATCTCGGCTCCGAGCGCGGCCAGCATCTCCAGATGCTCGGTGTAGGTGAACGAGAACGCCGGACCCCCGGCGACCGCGACCGGCATCCGCGTCGTGCTCGCGTCGCCTGGCGACCACGGTGTGCCCGCGAGCGGTGGGGCCGAATGTGCCAGCGCAATCAGGGCTTCGAGGTCGCAGCCTGCGGCGACGGCGGCACTCATTGCGGCGATGGATGCCGGCGCCGTAACAGCGCGCTCCGCGGCGGGAACCAGGCCGAGATGCCGGGACGGCATCGCCACCCGGTCGTCACGAGCCAACGCGCCGACGACGGGAATCCCCAACGGCCGCAGGGCTTCCCGCAGGATCGCCTCGTGCGTCGGTGAGCCAACTTTGTTGAGTATCAGGCCGGCGATTCGCACACCGGCGTCGTACGCCGCGAAGCCACTGACCAGCGCGGCGACGGATCGGCCGACCGCGCGCGCATCGACGACAAGAACAACCGGGGCGTCGAGCAGTTTGGCTATGTGGGCGGTGGACGCGAGTTCGCCGTGGCCTGTGGCGCCGTCGTACAGGCCCATGACCCCTTCGACAATCGCGATGTCAGCGCCGCGGGCGCCATGTAGGAACAACGGCTCGATCAACTCGACCCCGCACAGGAAGGAGTCGAGGTTGCGGCCTGGCCGCCCGGTCGCGAGTGCGTGGTAGCTGGGGTCGATGAAGTCCGGGCCCACCTTGTGTGGTGACACCTTCAGGCCGCGCACCCGCAGCGCGGCCATCAGCCCGGTCGCGACTGTCGTCTTGCCGCTGCCCGAAGACGGTGCCGCGATGACGAGACGCGGGATCGCGGTCACCATTCGATGCCCTTCTGGCCTTTTTCCCCTGCATCGAAAGGATGCTTGACCTTCGTCATCTCCGTGACGATGTCGGCGGCGTCGATGATTTCCTGCGGCGCGCCGCGCCCGGTGATGACGACGTGCTGCATGCCCTGGCGTGCCGAGAGCGTGTCGAGGACCTCCTGCACCGGCACCCAGCCGCGCGACATCACGTAGGTGAACTCGTCCAGGATCAGAAGCTGGTAGGTCTGCGCCTCCAGCGCAGCCTTGACCTCGTTCCATCCCTGCTGCGCGAGCGCCTCGCTGGTGGCTGCCTCGCGCTGGATCCAGGACCAACTCGAGCCCATCTTGTGCCAGTCGATGCCGAGCTTCTCGGCCGCTTTCTCTTCGCCCACCTTCCATTTGCTCGATTTCACGAATTGGAAGACGCCGACCGGCCAGTCCTGCGCCCAGCCGCGAAGCATCAACCCGAATGCGGCCGTCGACTTCCCCTTGCCGGTGCCGGTGTGCACGATCAGCCGCTGCTTGACCCGGCGGCCCTTCGTGGTCAGCCCGTCGTCCGGCACGACGTCCGGCTTACCCTGTGGCATCAGGCGACCCGCCGGCCGGTGAGCGTCCGCACGAGGCCACTCACGGAACCGGCGTCCAGCTGTTCAAGAGTCAACGCCGGCGCGCCCATCAGTTGCGCGAGATCAGCTGCCAAACCCAGACGCACCAGGCCTTCCTCCGCGTCGACGACCACCGCCGCGACGCCGAGAGAGCCGATGTACGCCGCCGCGGCGCGCGCCGCTTCCACCGGCTTGGCGCCGCTTCCTGTGCGGCCGCCGCTGGTCGCCCGCCCGTCGGTGACGAGCACGAGCAGCGGGCGCCGGTCGGGATCCCGGATCTTCTCGACGCGCAGCAGTTCCGCCGCGGCGAGCAGGCCGGCGCCGAGCGGCGTACGACCGCCGGTCTTGAGTTCGGTGAGCCTGGCTGCCGCCATCCCGACGCTGGAGGTCGGAGGCAGGACGAGTTGCGCGTCGACCCCGCGGAACGTCACGAGCGCGACCTTGTCCCTGCGCTGGTAGGCATCGACGAGCAGGCTCAGGACCGCACCCTTGACCGCGCTCATCCGCTGGCGTGCAGCCATCGATCCGCTCGCGTCGACGACAAACAGCACCAGGTTGCCCTCACGCCCCTCGAGCACCGCTTGCCGCAGATCGCCTGGCAGCAAGGACACACCGGCGCCCCGGCGACCGCGGGCCAGCTGGTGCGGCGCTGCCGCGCGAAGGGTCGCGCCGATGTGGAGTTTCGTCAGCGGGTGGCCCGGAAGTCGTGCGGCGGTGACGCGGCCGTGATCGCTCTCGGCCGGGCTGCGACGGCCGAACGCGCCGACGCCGGTGCCGGGTGCGGTCAGCAGCAATGGCCGGAACGTCGCGCCGACCGGTGCGCTGCTCTCAGCCTGCTCGCTCTGCCGGCCGGTGTCGGGCGTATCGCCGGCGCCATTGGATCCGTTCGCGGCGGCATCAGGCGAACGTTCCTCTCGACCACCGCCGCGCGGTCCGGACGGGTCGTCCTCCGGTTCGTCGCCGGGTCCGTCAGCGTCATCGCCTTGCGGCGCCGAGTCCCTCAGGACCTGCTCGAGTTGGTCTTCGTCCAGCCCCGGCTGCTCGAACGGAGTGCGCCTGCGCCGGTGCGGCAACGCGAGCAGGGCTGCGCGGCGTACATCATCGGTGCTCACGTCGTCGCGGCCTTCCCAGGCGGCCAGTGCCATCGAGGTCTTCGCGGTGACCAGGTCGGCGCGCAGCCCGTCGACCTCGAACGCCGCGCACACCGCCGTGACCTGGGTCAGCGCGGCGTCGGACAGGACCACGAGGGGAAGCCGCTCCTGCGCGGCCCGGATCTGCAGCGCAAGATCGACGTCGGCGTCGTACCACTGCTTGGCGAATCCGTCCGGGTCGGCCTCGTACGCAAGCCGGCGGCGTACGACGTCCGCTCGCGCTGCCGGGTCGCGAGTTCCGGCGACCTCGACGGTCAGGCCGAACCGGTCGAGCAGTTGGGGGCGCAGCTCGCCCTCTTCGGGGTTCATCGTGCCGACGAGGATGAACCGGGACGGGTGCCGGACGGAGACGCCCTCGCGCTCTACGTAGTTGGTGCCCAGGGCAGCCGCGTCCAGGAGCAGGTCGACGAGGTGGTCGTGCAGCAGGTTGACCTCGTCGACGTACAGCACGCCGCGGTGCGCGGCTGCCAGCAGGCCGGGCTCGAAAGCTGTGATGCCCGAGGTCAGCGCGCGCTCCAGATCGAGCGCGCCGACGAGGCGGTCCTCGCTCGCCCCGACGGGTAACTCGACCAGCCGCGCCAGCCGGCTGCCGGCCTCGGCGGTCCCCGAATGCGGTCCGGCCGGGCAGAGCGGATCGGGATCGGCAGGCGAGCACGAGTAGGGGCAGCCCTCGACCACATCGACATCCGGCAGCAAAGTGGCCAGGGCTCGCACGATTGTCGACTTAGCGGTGCCCTTCTCGCCCCGCACTAGTACGCCGCCGATTGCGGGCGAGACCGCGTTCAACAGGAGGGCCAAGCGGAGTTCGTCGAGTCCGACGATGGCGGAGAACGGGTACGGCGTCACGCGCGGTGCCTTCCTCGGGGTGTCCACGCCCCGCTGGCGAAGGAGGCGACGGCGGCAGTCTCCTGGCTCCCGGATCGGCGCCTCACCCGGCCTTCCAGCGGCTCGCGCCGCCGTGACCTTTGCTGGGTTCGGCTCCCCGGTAACAGTGGCGGGACCACGCCGGATTCACACCGGCTTCCTGCCCTGCCGTCGCACTAGCGCGCCCATGCTAGCGCC
>JBDTYE010000150.1:0-7538 GCA_040005895.1 Actinomycetota bacterium
TTCGAACCCGTGCTACCGCCTTGAAAGGGCGGCGTCCTAGGCCGCTAGACGATGGGGGCGCGGCTTACGACCGATGGAGACGGCGTATGACGGCCCCGACCATCGAACCGTCGGGAACCCGGGGAAGCATAGGTGACAAACGGGGTTGCCACCAACCCGGATGTGGGGCTGTCGTTGGACGGTGATGGGGTCGGGTCGCCCGGTGGCTTCGGCGGGAGTATCACTTTGCGGGCAATGTTGGCCGACTCCTCACCCAGGCCTCCCAGCGTCACCGTGTCATACGCCGCGAGCCTGCCGGTCGCGCGTTCGAAGTACAGGATCGAGGCGCTCAGGGGTGTCGGCTTCTCGCCTTCCAGCCCGCGCAGCCCGGCCCCGCCGGTCGACCCCTCCACCAGGATGGTGGTCCCCTCCTGGTCGATCTGCTTGTGTTCGTGCAGGTGGCCGGCGAGGACCAGGGGTCCCGGCCCCTTCAAGAGCGCTGCCGCCGATGGGTCGTGGGTCAGCACGATCTGCGGTGGGGGATCCTGCTGTGCCAGCGCATCTTTGAGGTGCTGTGCGAACTTGGCCATGATCTCCTTTTGCGTGCTGGTGCTGTCGTCCGAGCGCTTGTCCGGCGTGAACCTCGGGTCGGCGATGCCGAAGAAGCGCAGACCGGCCACGGTCCGGCCGTCGCCGTCGAGGACGACGGCGTTCGGCTGGGCCCGAACCGCGTTCTCGGTGGCGCCGGAATCGTGGTTGCCGCGGACGAATACGTAGGGCACGCCGAGTGGACCGATGTCGCGTGCGGTTCCGCTCTCGAGGTCGGTGCCCCAGTCGGCGATGTCACCGGTGTCTGCGATCACGTCGATCTTGAACTGCTGCACCAGCTGCTGGATCAGGTCGAACGCCTGCGGGTTGAGATGGATGTCGGAGACGTGCAGCACCCGCACGATGCTCTCGTCCGCCGAGAAGTTGGGCAGCGTGGACCCGGCGGCGTACAGCCTGCTCACGTTGAGGACGAGCGCGGACAGCTGCGCGCGGTACTCGCTGAAACGGCTCAGGATGTCCTTGGCGTCACCGATCGCGGCTGGTGCACGCGACAGCAGTCCGGAGTACCTCGGCTCGGCGAGGGACTTCGGGTCCCAGGTTGCCGCGCTCGCGATGCCGCCGCCGACCATCACCAGCAGCGCGGCAAGCAACCCCACGAGCACTGGGAGGGGGCGGCGAACGACGAGTGCTGTCATCGCCGCGGCCCCGATGGCGCCGAAAATAAAGGCGCGCAAGACGAGTTCGCGAACCGCTCTTTGCGTGTCACGCGCGATATCGCCTTCGATGCTCGCGAGCGTCGAAGGGTCGCGCACGATGCGGTCCGCTTCCGCGGGACGCAGCTGGTCGATGCTCGCGTGCACGGCCAGCGGGCCCCGATGTGTCCGCAGCCTGATCTCACCGAGCGGCGCCACTTGTACGACGGTGCCTCCCGACGCGCTCGATCGCAGCGACAGCGTTGCGTCAAACGGTCCGAGCCGAGACGAGACGTGCGCCCCGAGCCCGATCCCGATCGAGGCGCCGAGCAGCGCGACGAGAATCACCGCCAGCCACTTCGCCAGGAAGCGGGCAGTGGTCCGCGGATCCTGTGTCCGGAGCCGCTGGAACCGCTGGAAGCCAACAAACATCGCAAGAGCGTCTCAAAAATCACCGAAGCCTCGCAGGTACCAGCGTCCCGCTACCCTGTAGGGCGCGCAGAGCCCTGCGCGGGGCTGTTAGCTCAACGGCAGAGCAGCGGGCTTTTAACCCGTAGGTTCTGGGTTCGAATCCCAGGCGGCCCACTCCCGCACCCGTACCGGTCCGGCGCAGCGCGCGGCACCCCTTCAGATCTCGGCCCTTCGGCCGATAAACCGGCAGACAGATCCCGAACCTGAGGAGACCGGTGCCCGCTCGTCGTACTGCCGTGGCCACACTGCACCGCGTTGGGACGCCGTTCCGGAACGCCGCAATCGCCACGAAGATCGTCGCCGTGGTCCTGCTGACATGCAGCGTCTTCGGCATCGCCTGTGGCACGGCGCTGGCCGGAATAGACGATCTGACGAAGCGCAACAACAAGCTGTACCGCACCGATGTCGCCACTCTCGCCGCCGCCGCCAAGTTGCGTGCCGGGGTGTCCGCCAGCCACGACGCCCTGATCTACGAGGTCCTGACGGGCGACTTCGAGAAGTGGGACGTCAAGATCCAGGCGGGGGACGACGCGATTGCCCTCGCGATGGCCGACCTGGCGCGCACCGCCTCGACGAGCCGCCGCAAGTCGCAGATCGAAGACTTCCGCCGGCACCGGGACGCGATGGTCGAGAGTCGCAAGATCGCGCAGCAGCGGGTGAAGATCTATCACAGTGTCATCGAGGGCAGAGACGTCCTCCAGTCGAAAACGCAGGCCCTCGCCGACGTCGTACTCCTCGATGTCGAGAGCCTCGTCACCGAGGTCATCGCCGATGTGCGACGCGAAACGCAGCTGGCCCGCAAGCTCGGCAATGACGCCCGCAATCGTGTCATCGTGCTCCTGGTCATCGGCACGGTGTTCGCCCTGGTCGGCGGCTGGTTCGCGGCCCGGATGATCACCAAGCCGCTACGCCGCGCGGTCGTGGTGCTCAGGTTGATGGCCGGCGGAGACTTCACTCAGACGCTGAACATCGACAGCACGGATGAAGTCGGACAGATGGCGACCGCTCTCGACACGACCATCGGCCTGCTGCGCGTTACGTTCAATTCGATCGGCGCGACCGTTGTTTCGCTGGCAACCGCCTCGGACGAGCTGGCGCGGGTCAGCCGGATCATGTCCGACTCAGCCTCGCGGACCGCCGGCGAGGCTGATGCGGCTGCTGCAGCCGCCTCGCAGGTTTCCGCAAGCGTCGAGTCGGTTGCCGCCGCCGCAGAAGAGCTTTCGATGTCTATCCGTGAGGTCGCGGCGCAGGCCGCGAACGCGGCATCGGTCGCCGACGCCGGCGCGGTGCGGGCGCAGGCGGCAAGTGGCACGGTGAGCGGGCTCGGTGTTGCCTCGGCGCAGATCGAGGACGTCACCGAACTCATCACCTCAATCGCCGAGCAGACCCACCTGTTGGCTCTGAACGCCACGATCGAAGCCGCCCACGCCGGCGCTGTCGGTAAGGGCTTCGCCATCGTCGCGCAGGAGGTCAAGGACCTGGCGCGGCAGACCACAGAGGCAAGCGGCGACGTACGCCGCGTGGTCGGCAACATCCAGGAGGGCAGTCGCAACGCCGTCGAGGCGATGGCGGACGTGACCTCGGTCATCCAGGAAGTGAACGAGAACCAGGCGACGATCGCGGCCGCTGTCGAAGAGCAGAACGCGACCACCCGCCAGATCGGCAGCAGTGCGGCAATGGCGGCCAGCGGCTCGGGCGAGATAGCCCGCAACATCGAAGGCGTCGCGGCTGCGGCCAGGGACGCGACCGAGGGCGCCGCACAGACCGAATCCTCAGCGGGCGAGCTCGCGGAGATGGCATCGCAGCTGCGTACGCTGCTGGCCGGCTTCCGCGTCTGAGCTCCGCTCCCGACTGCGCGGGGCGGTTCGACCATTCGGGCTACTCCCGCATCTAGTCATTCACCACGCATTCGGTAGTCGATCGGGCGGGTGAAGTTGCTCCGACAAGCGGATTGAAGTTCCCCGGATCCGGTTCATAGTTGATTGGTCGGGCCCTGTTCAGCTCCCCCGTGCTGGCGGGGCCCGACACCCAACAGCCATTCATGGCCGCACCCGGTTCAAGCTTTTGCCGTTTCGCGCTTCAGCCGCCCGCTCTGCGCCGAGTTGTTCCTGGCATTTTCGCGCGAAACCGCGACTCAGCTGTCGGCTGCGGCGGTGTCGCGGCCCGGTCACTAGGACCGCGTGCCCGTCTTCCTGCGCGCTTTAGCCGTGGCGGCGCCCTCGTGGGAGCGCAGATCGATCGAGGCTGCGGGTGCAGCCGCTGACGGGAGATTGCCCGGCGGCTCGTCCGGCTTGAGAGGCTCGGGACGGGTGGGCGCGGTCTGCTTGGCCCTCTCGAGTTTTGCGCCGATCTCGGCGAGCCGCTTGCGGTCGAGCGCTTCGCGCACTTCGGGGAACATTTCCGTTTCTTCCTCCTCGACGTGATGCCGCACGCTCTCGATCAGCACGGTCACCTTCGCGGTAAAGCGCTCGTCCGACTCGCTCATGCCCTCGAGCTCCGAGAGTGTCCACTTCACGATGTGGTGCTCCTCCAGACCCTCGAGGACTGTGTCTTCAGCGTCCTCGACTTCGGCACGCACCGACGGGTAGAAGACCTGCTCTTCGATCGCGGCGTGAATGGAGAGCTCGTGAATGATTTCGGCGACGATCGCCTCGCGGGACTCTCCGCCGCTCTTGGTCGCCTTCTCGAAGCGCTTGAACAGCCTCGCTACTGTTTTGTGGTCGTTCTTGAGCAGTGTTATAGCGTCCATGCCCTACGTGCTCCTTCCACCTGCCGTGTGCGTCAATGACGCGAGCTGACTGTCGTGCGCCGGACCTACCCGGTGGGCGCGGGCAGAAACGAAACAGCGGATTCGCGCGTCGGCGGGAGCTCCCGGCTAGTCTTCGCGGCGTGCGGGACGACCGCGCCGAAGACTCATTCCAGGGGTCCGCGGCGCATTGATGAGAGGCCGCCCTAGATGCGCTTCAAGCTGGTGCCGACGAACGACGCGTTCTTCGACTACTTCCAGGACTCCGCGGACAACGCCGCCGAATGCGCGAAAAGGCTGCGTGACCTGGTCAACGACTTCACCGACGTCGAGGCGAAGCACCAGCGGGTCGTCGACAGCGAGCAGCAGGGCGACCGCTACACGAAGAAGATCGTCCAGGCGCTCAACCACACCTTCGTCACCCCGTTCGACCGTGAGGACATCCACCGGCTCGCGGAGGAATTCGACGATGTTGTTGACGACATGCTCGCCGTCTCCGACCTGCTGCTGCTGGCATCGGGCGGGGAGATTCTCCTCCCCGAGCTTGCGGAGCAGGCGGAACTGCTCTGCCAGATGACGGAGCAGGCCGCCCTGCTGACGCAGAAGTTGCCGAAGATGCGCGGCCACGAGCCCTACCTCGAAGCCATCGACAAGCTTGAATCCCAGGGCGACGCGATCTACCGGCGCGCCCTGGCCCGCTTGTTCGCCGAGCACGACGCACTGACGATCCTGCGATGGAAGGACGTCATCAGTGAGATGGAGCGCGCCATCAACGCCGTCGAAGACATCTCCAAAGTCGTGGAGTCCGTCGTCGTGAAGCACGCGTAGCGGGCCAGGACGGGACATGCAGACCCCGCAGTACGCTGTCGCGTTCGTCATCGCGGTAGCCCTGATGTTCGACTTCACCAACGGCTTTCACGATGCCGCGAACTCGATCGCCACGGTGGTCGCGACAAGGGTGCTCTCGCCGCGGGTCGCGGTGCTCTGGGCGGCGTTCTGGAACTTCATCGCCTTCCTCGTCTTCAAGACGAAGGTGGCGACCACCATCGCCAAGGACGTGGTCGATCCGAAGTCGGGTGTCCTCACGATCGGCGTGATCTTCGCCGGCCTGGTGGGGGCGATCGTTTGGAACCTCTTGACCTTCTACCTCGGCTTGCCGACCTCCTCTTCGCACGCTCTGGTCGGCGGGATGGCGGGCGGCGCCGTCGCCGCAGGCGGGTTCTCGTCGATCCAGGAGAGCGGGTTCAGGAAGATCGCGGCCTTCATCCTGCTCTCGCCGCTGATAGGTCTCGCGCTGGGATTCATCCTGATGCTCACGATCATGTGGCTGTTTCACCGGGTTGAGTGGGTGACAAGACTCAACCGTGGCTTCCGGTCGGGACAGCTGCTGTCCTCGGCGGCGTTCAGTCTCGGTCACGGTGGCAACGACGCTCAGAAGACAATGGGCGTGATACTCGCTCTCCTCATCTCCACCGGGCACGCCGGCGCCAAATCCGGTGTACCGATCTGGGTGGTACTCAGCGCGCACACCGCGATCGGGCTCGGCACACTTTCCGGCGGCTGGCGCATCGTCAAGACGATGGGTTCGAAGATCACCCGGCTGCAACCGGTCGGCGGGTTCGCCGCCGAGACCGCCGCTGCCGTCACGCTCTTCTTCGTGTCCGGCAAGGGAATTCCGGTCAGCACGACGCACACGATCACCGGCGCGATCGTCGGGGTCGGCACGACCCAACGGCTTTCGGCGGTTCGCTGGGGAGTGGCAGGGCAGGTCGTCTGGGCCTGGGTGCTGACGATCCCGGGCGCCTTCGCGATGGCCTACCTGGTGTCCAGCCTGGTCCGGCTGGGAAGCTGACGTGCGCCGGTTCATATTCTTCATCGGCGCCGCGGTCGCGTCGTTCGCGATGATCCTGGTCATTGATTCGCACCTGCGCTACGTGCCGACCGTCGTCGGGTGCGTCTACCTGATACTCGCGGCACTCTCGGGACTCGACACCCTGGGCCGGCGGGAGTGACCGGAGCGGTCAGCCGAAGCGGCCGGTGATGTAGGCCTCGGTCCGCTCGTTGCCAGGGTTGGTAAATATCCGTTGGGTCGGACCGACTTCGACCAGCCGGCCGGGCTTGCCGGCGCTGTCGATGGTGAAGAAGGCGGTGGTGTCGCTCACCCTGGCGGCCTGCTGCATGTTGTGAGTCACGATGATGATCGTGAACCGGTCCTTCAGCTCGGTCATCAGGTCCTCGATGGCCAGCGTCGAGATCGGGTCGAGGGCCGAGCACGGCTCGTCCATCAGCAGCACCTGCGGTTCGACGGCGATCGCCCGCGCGATGCACAGCCGCTGCTGCTGGCCGCCGGATAGCCCCGCGCCCGGCTTCTTGAGGCGATCTTTCACCTCTTCCCACAGGTTCGCGCCACGCAAGGAGCGTTCGACCGCTTCGTCGAGGGCGGGACCCTTCTTGCTTCCTGAGAGCCGCAGGCCGGCAGCGGCGTTGTCGTAGACCGACATGGTCGGGAACGGGTTGGGCCGCTGGAACACCATGCCGATGGAGCGGCGTACGGCGACGGGGTCTACCCCCGGTGAGTAGATGTCGTCGTCGTCGAGCAACACCTGCCCGGCGCTGCGGGCGCCCGCGACCGTCTCGTGCAGCCGGTTGATGCAACGCAAGAACGTCGACTTCCCGCAGCCCGATGGGCCGATCAGGGCGGTGATCGACTTCGGTTCGACGACGAGCGAGACATCCTCGATCGCCTTGTGGTCACCGAACCACGCAGAAAGAGCTGCGGTCTCGATGCGCTTCGCCATGGCTGGGGCTACCTATCCGTGAGTCAGTCGGTTGCGCCGGGTCAGTAGGCGGGCGAGCAGGTTCAGGACGAGGACGATGATGATCAGTGTGAGTGCTGCTGCCCAGGCGCGGTCAATAGCCACGTCGTACGCAGACTGGGCCTGGTCGAAAATGAAGGTCGGAAGGCTCATCTGCGGCCCGTTGAACGGGCTGAAGTTGGTGTTGGCGACGGCGAAGGCCGTGAGCAGGACGGGCGCGGTCTCGCCGGTCGCGCGAGCGACGCCGAGCATGACGCCGGTGGTGATGCCGTTCTTCGCTGAAGG
>JBDTYE010000151.1:0-7499 GCA_040005895.1 Actinomycetota bacterium
CGGCACCAGGGGGATGTAGAGGTGCTTCCAATCGCCGAGCAGTTTGGGCTTGCGGGCGAACAGATCGGCGCCCCACAGGACAAGCGCGAGTTTGGCCAGCTCGCTCGGCTGGAGAGTCACCGGACCGAACGCGATCCAGCGGATCGCGCCACTGGTGCCGAAGCCCATGACCGGCACCAGAACCAGTAGGACGATCGAGGCGATCAGCAGCGGATAGGCGATCGCGCGGAAGAACTTCGCCGGCAGCCGCGAGGCGCACCACATGGCCGGCAGGCCGATGGCGACCCACGTGAGCTGCTTGCGGAACAACCCGGTCGACGAGGGCGCTCCCCGAAGCAGGGTCTTCTCGTACTCGGTGATGCTCGACGCGGAGAACACCATGACCAGGCCGAGCCCGACCAGCAGCAGCGTCGCGCCGACCAGGATGTAGTAGGACGCCAACGGCCGGGCGAGCAGCGCGACCTGCGGCGTTGCCGACGCCTGGCTGCGGGCCCGGGTGTCGACCCCCAGGGTGGTCACGGCTGCGGCTCCGTCTCTCGCTCGAGTTCGCGCACCGCTGCCACGAACTGCTCCCCGCGGTCGCGGTAGTCGCGAAACATGTCCATCGACGCCGCCGCCGGAGCGAGCAGCACCGTCTCGCCCGGTCGGGCGAGGCTTGCAGCGGCCTTGACTGCAGTGTGCATGGACCTTGCTCGCCGAACGGGGATATCAGGGGCGTGGCGGCGCAAGGCCTCCTCGATCTCGCCGGCACAGGCACCGATCAGCACAACGGCTGAGAGCCGATCCCGCGCACCGGCCACGAGGTCGTCGAAGTCCAGACCCTTGTTGAGGCCGCCGGCGATCCAGACGACCGGCCGGTACGTTGCCAGCGCCCGCGCCGCTGCATGCGGATTCGTTGCCTTGGAGTCGTCGACGAACCGCACACGGCAGACCACCGCGACCTCGGTGAGACGGTGCTCCCCCGCCCGAAAGTCCATGAGGGCGCGGCCGGCGACCTCTGGTCGCACACCGGCCACAGCGGCAAGCGCGGCCGCGGCAAGTGCGTTTGCGACGTTGTGCTCGCCCGCAACTCCGAGCTCCGCGCCCGCGCAGATCCGGGCGAACCCGGGAGCCACGAGATCGCCCACCGCAACGCCGTAGCCATCAGCTGTTGGGTGGCCGGTCGTGAAGCCGACGCGGTCCGGCGATACCGCCGCGAGACGGACGGACCACGGGTCGTCGATATTGAAGACGGCCCGGGTGCCGGGCCCGAATACGGAGCCTTTGTCGTGCGCGTAGGACTCGAGCGAGCCATGCCAGTCGAGGTGGTCGGGGGCGACGTTGAGCACTGCGGCGGCGCGCGGCCGCAGCGTGTGTGGCCAGTGCAGTTGGAAGCTCGAGACCTCGACTGCAACCCACTGCGGCGGGTCAGGGGCCGAGACGACGTCGATGAGCGGTGTACCGATGTTGCCGGCAGCCGCGGCGACCAAGCCCTCGGCCAGCAGCATGGAGAGCAACATCTCGGTCGTCGTGGTCTTGCCGTTGGTCCCGGTGACAGCCAGCCACTGGGTGCCGGATGTCGTTGCGTGCCAGGCGAGTTCGACCTCCGACCAGATCGGCACGCCGGCTGCGAGCAGGTCGGTGAGCAGCGGGTGCCGCGGCGACCAACCAGGTGAGGCAATGACCAGATCAGGTCGACCGACAGGGGGTGGTGGCGCGTCAGCCGGCGCGTCGACGACCTCCACCGAAGCGCCGCGACCGCGCAAGAACGCAGCGGCAGCCGAGCCGGTGACGCCGCTGCCGCACACGAGCACCCGCAGCTGCCGCCACGGAATGTCGTACGCCGACGCGTCCAGCCAGCTTGCCTGATGCGGCCGGGAAGGCGTCATCGCGAGATCGTCACTTCGGCGCGCCGGAGAGCCAGTCGGCGTAGAAGAGGCCCAGCCCGAAGGCGACCGCGAGTCCGGCGATGATCCAGAAACGGACGATGACGGTGATCTCCGGCCAGCCGGCCAGCTCGAAATGATGGTGCATCGGCGCCATGTTGAAGACGCGCCGCTTGAAGCCGCGGAACGCGATCACCTGGATGATCACCGACAGCGTCTCGACGACGAACAGGCCGCCGATCACCAGCAGCAGCAGCTCTGTCTTGGTGACCATCGCGATCGCCGCGAGAGAACCGCCGATCGCGAGCGAACCGGTGTCGCCCATGAAGATCTTCGCGGGGGCGGCATTCCACCACAGGAAACCGAAGCAGGCGCCCATAGACGCCGCGCACAGGACCGCGATGTCGAAGGGATCCCGAACGGTGTAGCAATTGCCGGCGTCGGCCAGCGCGCGGCCGCAACTGTTGCCGTTCTGCCAGAACGCGATCACGGTGTACGCCGCGAACGCCATCGCTGCGGTGCCCGAAGCCAGACCATCGAGGCCGTCGGTGAGGTTTACGCCGTTGGACGTCGCCGAGATCATCAGGTAGGCCCAGGCGACGAAGCCGAGCGACGTCATGGCGATGGTGGTGTCGCGGACGAACGAGAGATTGATCGAGCCGGGGCTGATGCCCAGCTTGGTGCCCTTGAACTGCAGCGCCAGGACGCCGAAGCCGACCGCGATGACGAACTGGCCGACCAGTTTCGCCGTCTTGTTCAGGCCCAGGCTGCGCTGCTTGCGGATCTTGATGAAGTCGTCGAGGAAGCCGACGGCGCCGAGGCCGACCATCACGAACAGCACCAGTAACCCGGACGGGGTGAAGCGGGCACTACCAGCGAACGGGATGTGCGCGACCAGGTAGCCGGCGACGGCCGCCACGATGATCACCGCGCCGCCCATCGTCGGTGTGCCGCGCTTGGTGTGATGCGAGTGCGGGCCGTCATCGCGGATGAGTTGGCCGTAGCCGCGGTTGCGGAAGAAGCGAATCGCGAGCGGGGTACCGACGAGGGTGATGACCAGACCGACGATCGCGGCCAGCAACACCGCTCTCACGACATACCTCCATCAGGTGCCAGCGCGAGAGCGATCCGTTCCAGGCCGGCCGAACGCGATGCTTTCACGAGCACGACGTCACCCTCGCGCAACTCGGCCGTGAGAAATCCCACTGCCTCGTCGACGGTGTCGACGTGCCGCGCGTCGTCGGGCAGCGAACCCTCGACAATGAAGGTGTCGTAGACGACCTTCGCTCCGGCGCCGACGGTCACGAGCCGGTCGATTCCGAGCCGGACGACCATCTGCCCGACCCGCACATGCTCGTCGACGGTGCGCTCGCCGAGCTCGGCCATCGGGCCGAGAACCGCCCAGCCGCGACCGCCGCGCGACATCGACTTGAGCGCCTTGAGAGCCGCGATCATGGATTCGGTATTGGCGTTGTAGGCATCGTTGACGATCGTCACGCCGGACCCGGTCGTCCGCACGTCCATCCGCCAGCGGCTCATCGCTTCCGCCGACGTCAACGCGGCGGCGGTCACGTCGACGGGCATCCCGAGTTCGCAGGCCACCGCTGCCGCGGCGAGAGCATCGGCGACCATGTGCTCGCCGACGACCTTCAGCGCGACATCGGCGGCGCCACGCGGGGTCTGCAGCTGGAACCGTGCCCGGCCCCCGGCATCGAGGCGCACATCCTGCGCGCGGTAGTCGGCACCCTGGGCGTTCCCGTAGCGGATGACCCGCGCGGACGTGCGCGAAGCCATCGCGGCGACGTACGCATCATCGGCGTTGAGCACGGCGAGACCGCCGGGCGGCAGCGCTTCGACCAGCTCGCCCTTCGCCTGGGCGATCCGCTCCCGGCTGCCGAAGACGCCGATGTGCGCGACACCAACATTGAGTACAACGGCCACGTCGGGTGGTGCCAGCCCGGTGAGGTAGGAGATGTGGCCGATGTCGCGCGCACTCATCTCCAGCACCAGATAGCGCGTGTCAGAGGTCAACCGGCAGACCGTCAACGGCAGGCCGATCTCGTTGTTGAACGAGCTCTCGGTGGCGATGGTGTCGGCGTGCCCGGCGAGCACCTGACCGAGCAGGTCCTTTGTCGTGGTCTTGCCGGACGATCCGGTGATGCCGATGACGGTCGCCCGGCTGCGGTCGTAGACCGCGCGCGCCAGCCGGCCGAGCGCCGCGACGCTGTCGTCGACGAGGATGTGCGGCGCCTCGACCGCCCGCTCCACCAGCGAGATCGCGCCCGCCGCCGCGGCCTGCGCGACGAAGTCGTGACCGTCGACCCGCTGCCCCTTGATCGCGACGAACAGCGCATTGCGTCGGGCGGCGCGCGAGTCGATGACCACGTCGTCGATCTCGGTGCCGAAAGGGCACGCGACCTCGCGGGCACCGGTCGCCGCAGCGATCTCGCTGGTCATCATCGGGATCACCGGGCCGCCGTCTCGATGGCCCGCCGCAGCTCGATCCGGTCGTCGAAGTCGATGACGTGGTCGGCGAACTCCTGCTGGGGTTCGTGCCCCTTGCCGGCGAGCAGCACCGTGTCGCCGGCCGCTGCGAGGGCGACCGCGCGGTCGATCGCGGCCCGCCGGTCGGGTTCGACTTCCAGCTCAGCGCCTTCGACGGCGCCCTCGACGATGGCCGCGATGATCGAGCTCGGGTCCTCCGACCGCGGGTTGTCGCTGGTGACGATGGCCAGATCGGCGTACGTCGTCGCCACGGTACCCATCAACGGCCGTTTCCCTCGGTCGCGGTCGCCGCCACAGCCCAGTACGACGATCAGCCGCCCAGGCGTCACCGGACGCAACGTCTGGAGCACGTTCGCCAAGGAGTCCGGGCTGTGCGCGAAGTCGACGAAGGCGCCGAAGTCCTGACCTGCGTCGATGCTCTCCAACCGCCCTGGTACGCCGGCGAGTCCGGCCATGCCCGCGGCCGCAGCTTCCAGGTCGACCCCGATGGAGGCGAGCGCGGCGAGCGCGCTGAGGGCGTTGGCGACGTTGTAGGCGCCCGTCATCCGGAGCCGGATCGGGACGTCCTCGCCCGCCGGGCCGTGCAGCCGGAACGACGAACCCGCCGAGTCCTGCACGATCTCCGTCGCGCGCCAGTCGGCCAGGCTGCGGCCGCGCGCCGACGTCGTTGTCACGGGCAGTCTGGTCAGGTGCAGCAGCCGTTCGCCGGCCTCATCGTCGACGTTGATGACAGCGACCCTGCTGCGTTTGATGTCGAAGAGTTTTGCCTTGGCGCGGAAGTAGTCGTCCATGTCGGCGTGGAAGTCGAGGTGATCCTGGCTCAGGTTGGTGAAGACCGCGGCGGTGTAGACCGTGCCGTCGACCCGGCCGAGCGCGAGCCCGTGGCTGCTGACCTCCATCGGCACTGACTGCACACCGCGTTCGCGCATCAGCGCAAGAAGCGCCTGCAAGTCGGGTGCCTCCGGCGTCGTATGCACCGACGAGAGGGATTCGGCGCCGATCCTGGTCTCGACCGTTCCGATCAGGCCGGTCGACCGGCCTGCGCCGCGCAGACCGGCCTCGATCAGATAAGCGGTGGTCGTCTTGCCGTTGGTGCCGGTGATGCCGATGACGTCCATCGCTCGGGACGGGTCGTCGTAGACCCAGCTGGCCACCCGGCCGAGGACCTCGCGAGGCTTCTCGACGACGATCGTCGGGAGTGGGTGCGGTCCCGGCCGGTCGGTGAGCATCGCAGCGGCGCCATGGCCCGCCGCAGCGAGCGCGAAGTCGGCGCCGTGGGCGTGTGCTCCCGGCAACGCGGCGTACAGGTCGCCCGGCCTGATCGCCCGGGAGTCGTGCGTAATGCCGGCGATCTTGCGCGCCGTCTCATCCGCGCTGATGACTGAGGCGCCGAGCAGCGCGGCGAGTTCGGTCATCGTCCGGTGCGGCGACTGCGCTGGACGCGGCGATTCGGTGGATGGCACGGACCGAGGCTACTTGGGGTCGGCAGTCAGCCGCGGGACGGGCGGCGGCTCGGTCGTCGGGGCCACCTTGCGCGCGGCCAGCGCGAAACTCATGACGTCCCTGAACGCGGGCGTCGACACCTTGCCGGCGTAGTAGTCGCCGCTCCCGGTCCGATCGAGCACGACCTCGACCAGGAGCTCGGGCTTGTCCGCGGGCGCGAAGCCGATGAACGAGGAGACGTACTTGCCCGGGTCGTACCCCAGGCCGTTCTCCAGCACCCGGCGGGCGGTGCCGGTCTTGCCGGCCACCCGGTAGCCGTCGATGCGGGCCCCAGGCGCGGTGCCCCCGTCGCTGGTGACGGCCTCCAACATCTCGCGCAGCATCGCGGCCGAGGATTCCTTGATGACCCTTGTGCCGACTGGTGGGGCGGCCGGGCTGAACGTGCCGGCCGAGTCGGTCTGCCCCTTGACCATTGTCGGCGTCACCTTCACACCGCCGTTGGCGACGATCGCGTAGACCTCCGCCATCTGCAGCGCGGTCGCCGCAACCCCTTGTCCGATAGGGATGTTTCCGACCTGGCTGCCCGACCACTGCTGCACTGGAGGCAGTAGCCCGCGGCTCTCGCCGGGGAGATCGACGCCGGTCAGACTGCCCAGGCCGAACTTGCGGAGGTACTCGTCGATCTTTTCCTTGCCCAGCCGTTGGGCGATGGTGATCGTGCCGACATTGCTCGATTTCGCGAGCACCCCGCGGAACGTCAGGTGCTGCTCCGCACGCGCGCCGTGTTCGCGGAATGTCTTGTCGGCAACCGTGATCGACGTCGGTACGACGACGGTGCTGTCAGGTCCGAGCAGCCCGGTTTCGAGGGCCGCAGCTGCCGTGATCACCTTGTTGACACTGCCCGGCTCGTAGACGTTGCTCACCGCGGTGATGCTGCCGAGCGTCTTCGGGTCGGCGCCGCTCGTCGCGTTCGGATCGAACGTCGGCGCTGAAGCGAGCGCGAGGATCTCCCCGGTCTTGACGTCCATCACGATGATGTGACCGCCAGCCGCTCCGCTGCGCTGCACCTCGGAGAGCAGTGTCTTCTGTGCCATCCACTGGATGTCGCGGTCGATGGTCAGTTGCACGCTGCCACCGGCCTTGGCGTCGACGACCTTGCGCACCCCGGACGAGATGACTCCCGCCGCCGCCTGCTCGACGATCATCCGGCCGTCGGTGCCGCGCAGCGCCTTGTCGAATTTCGATTCGATGCCGCCGGCGCCGGTGCCGTCGGCCCGGACGAAGCCGACCAGCGAAGACGCCAGCGCGTCATTCGGGTAGATACGCCTGGTGGTGCGCTCATAGCTGATGCCCGGCAGCTTCAGCTCCATGATGTTTTGGGCCAGCGGCACGTCGACCGCTTTTGCGATGATCGCGTACCTCCCCTTGGCGGTCAGCTTCGCCTTGATGTCGGCGGCGGGCAGGTTCAGCAGCGGTGCCAGTGCCGCCGCAGCCGCATCAGCGTCTGTGACCAGCAGCGGGTCGGCGGTGATGGTGCGCGCCTCTTGCGACATCGCCAGCTGGGCACCGTTGCGGTCGAGGATCTGGCCACGCTGGGCGAGCAGGACCGTGTTGCGCAGCCGCTTTAGCTGGCCCTCAGCGGCGTACTTGGTCGACTCGAATCCCTGCAATTGCACGAGCCTCGCG
>JBDTYE010000152.1:0-7449 GCA_040005895.1 Actinomycetota bacterium
AGGCTCGTCGGCGGCTTGTCCGGGTCGAGGCCGGCCTTCACGAACAGGTCCTTGTTGTAGAACAGCGCAGAGACGTCGGCATAAAGCGGGACCCCATAGAGCCGGTTGTCCCAGGTCGCGACAGTGATGTGGCCGGGGCTGGCCGTCTTCATCTCCGGCAGGTCCTTGATCTGGTCGGTCACGTCGACGAGCTGCTTGGCCTTCTCGAACTGCGGCGCGTAGATGAGGTCCATGCCCATCAGGTCGGGGACCTCGCCCGAAGCGATGCCCTGGGCAATCTTCGCGACCATCTCCGAGTGCACGATGTAGGTCAGCTTGACCTTGCAGTCCGGATTCTTGGCGTTCCACGCCGCGACGAGCTGGTCGACCATGCCCTTGTTGCCGCCCGAGCGCTCCCACATCTGGAGGTCACCCTTGGACGCGCATCCGACGGCCGGGGCGGGGGGCGCGGATGTCGCAGCGGCGCTCGACGATTCGCTCGACGCCGCGGCAGAAGTGCTCGACGCCGGCTCCGATGACGAGGCGGCCGCCGACGTGCTTGAAGACGTGGCTCCCGACTTCGTCGGCGCGGCCGTTTTTGCTTTTTTGCTGCCGCCGCAGCCGGCCAGACTGACGAGCGTCAGCACAGCGACGATCGATGCCGTCCGCCACCCGGTGCTCCGGCGGTGCCTGTTTCCTCCGTGGTCCACGGTGGTTCCCTCCTGTGTGCCGGCGCGAAATCAGCTGGAGTTGTCCGCAAGGAAAACGTGTTCCTTGCGAGGGCGAAACGTAGGGGCGACGCTGCCCGGCGTCAAGAGTGACGTTGGCCCGCGTGCGCCAGGGGCGCCCGGCGACGCGTGAGCGATCACATTTCTTGCGGAAATCGTTATCCGGATGTTACCGACGCCAGTTGCGGCGTCCGCCCTCATGCGTCGGTGCTCGAGCCCCGTAACACCAGGCGGCATGGCACCGAAACGATGCCGGGCGTGCGCGTCCCGTCGATAGCTTCGAGCAACAGGTCGGCGGCACGGCGGCCGACCAGCTCAAGCTGCATGTCGACCGTCGTGAGGGGCGGCCGGCACGCGGTCGCTATGACATCCCAGTCGTCGAAGCCGACGATCGCAATGTCATCAGGAACCCGGCGGCCTGCCTCTCTCGCCCAGTCACAGACACCGCGCGCGATCTGATCGCTGCCGCACACGATCGCATCGATATCGCCGCCCTTGCTCAGCAGCAGCCGCGCCGCATGTCTACCCCAGCGCTCGCTCCATTCGCCGTACTGCACTGGGGCGACAAGGGCGAGCGAGGCGTCCTCCAGCACTGCCGCCGCCGCGGCGGCGCGCACAACAGCACTCCGATGCGTGGCCGGACCGGTGATGATCGCGATCCGGCTCCGGCCCACACTGAGGAGATGCTCGACCGCGAGCCTGGAGCCGCCGGCATCGTCCACAACGACCGACGTGTCGTTCGGGTCACTCGAGGGCGTAAATGCGTACACGACCGGCAGATGCGGGGGTACCGAAATCGGCACGCGCGGTTCGGCGCGGCGTCCGGTGACAATGAGGCCGTCGACCCGGCGCGCCAGCAGCGTCCGCACGTAGTGCTGCTCCCGGAGACCGTCCTCACGACCGTCGCAGAGGAGAACCGCCATCTGCCCGGCGTTCAGAGCCCCCTCGGCACCTAGCATGATCGGAATGCTGAATCGGCCGAAGCTGTCCGTCGTGATCAGCCCGACCGTGTAGCTGCGACCGGATGACAGACCGCGAGCCAGACCATCGGGATGGAAGTCGAGCTGCTCCGCCGCGAGGCGAACGCGCTCGCGGGTCTCGGGGCGTAGCTGCCCGCTCCCGCTGAGTGCCTTGGAAGCGGTGCCCGGCGCGACCCCGGCCAGCGCGGCGACGTCGATGATCCGGGCGCGGGATCGAGAACGCACCATGCTGCGCAGTTTCCTCTCGTTTCTCGGGCGGACTGGCGCGAGCGTAAACGACCAGACGCGGCTCGCTTGACGCGACACTATGGGCGACAGTAGCTTGCCCGTCTGCAGAAATCGTGTTCCTGATTTTCCGCGACGTGCACCTGTTCGCCCGCAAGGAACTGCGGGCGCATGCAGATCTGCCGAGAGGACGCCATGTCCGTCGAACTGGAACGAGGCGCCGGAGCACCGGCGGCCGGCGCGAGCGTCAGCTCCGTGCTGCCGGGCCGCGATGCGACCGTCGTTCTTCGACCCCTTGGCGCCGAGTCCGTGCGGATCGAGTCGGGATTCTGGGCGCAGCGTCAGCGGGTGAACCGCGAAGTCAGTATCCCGGCGGGTCACAGCGAGTTGGAGCGGGCCGGCAACTTCGAGAACCTGCGCATCGTCGCCGGGCGGGCCTCGGGCCCATTCCGCGGCCGCATCTTCAATGACTCCGATGTCTACAAGTGGCTGGAAGCAGTCGGCTGGGAACTGGCACGTGAGCGTTCCGCCGAGCTGGAGCGACTCGCGGCCGACGCGATCGAACTGATCGAAGCTGCCCAGGACGACGACGGCTACCTCAACACTCATTTCATGATCACACGGCCGGATGCGCGGTTCACCAACCCGCAGGAGGGTCACGAGCTCTACTGTGCGGGCCACCTGTTGCAGGCTGCGGTCGCCCTCAGCCGAGCCACGGGTGACACCCGGCTGCTTGCTGTCGCCCAGCGCTTCGCCGACCACGTCGATGCTCTCTTCGGCCCTGACGGCCGGCCGTACGTCGAAGGTCATCCCGAAGTGGAGATGGCACTCGTCGAGCTGTACCGGGTCACCGGCGAGCGGCGATACCTGCGGCTCGCGTGCCACTTCATCGACCAGCGAGGATACGGCTGGCTGGGTTCCGGCGATTTCGGCTCGACGTACTTCCAGGACGACGAGCCGGTCCGGTCGACCACCACCGTGGCGGGTCATGCAGTCCGCGCGCTGTACCTCGCCGCGGGTGTGACCGATGCGTACGTCGAAACGGGCGACGTCTCCTTGCTCAACGCGCTGACACAACAGTGGGACGACATGGTCACGCGGAAGATGTACCTGACCGGGGGCGTCGGCTCACGGCACAAGGACGAGGCCTTCGGCGAGCCCTACGAGCTGCCGCCGGACCGCGCCTATTGCGAGACATGCGCGGCTATCTCCAGCGTCATGTGGTCCTGGCGCATGCTGCTCGCGACAGGGCACGCCAAGTACGCGGATCTGATCGAGCGAACGCTTTTCAACGGCTTCGCCGCGTCGACATCCCTGGATGGGCGGACGTACTTCTATGTCAACCCCCTGCAGACGCGCTCAGGAAAGGCCAGCGGCCCGGACCACCGCGGATCCGGGCAGCGTGAACCGTGGTATCGGTGCGCCTGCTGCCCGCCGAACATCATGCGGCTGGTCTCTTCGCTGAGCCACTATGTCGCCACCGCCGACGCTGAGGGCATCCAACTCCACCAGTACGCGACCGCGACGATACGCACCGGCGCACCGGGCGGCGCGGACAGGGCGACGCTTCGCATGACGACCGAATACCCGTGGGACGGCCGGATTGACGTGGTGGTCGACGAGGCGCCGGCGGCCGATATGACACTGTCGCTCCGCGTGCCCGCATGGTGTGCCGCCGCCGAGCTGCAGGTGAACCGTCAACCGGCTGACGCGACAGTCGAGTCCGGCTATCTCGCGCTGCGGCGCACCTGGCGCGCGGGTGACGTTGTCACACTCGTGCTCGACATGTCGGCGCGATTGGTCGCGCCCCACCATCGGGTGGACGCCGTACGCGGTTCTGTCGCAGTCGAACGCGGGCCGCTCGTCTACTGCGTCGAGGAAACCGACATGCCGCCCGGGGTGTCGCTCGCCGACGTCGCGGTGCCAAGCGATGCCGTGCCTACTTCCGTGCACCGGCCCGAGTTCCTCGGCGGCGTCACGGTGGTCGAGCTGCCAGGGGTCGTGCGCCGTGGACACGACGACAAGCTGTACGACGCGCCTGCTGAACAGGTCGCGGCGACAGGCGGCATACAGCTGACGGCGATCCCCTACTACGCGTGGGCCAACCGCGAAGCGGGCCCCATGCGGGTGTGGATCCCAGAGGCATGATCCCCTAGCGGCGGTCACGGTGGTGACGGGCTCGCCGTCCTGACCTCGAGTCCCGTTGCGCCCCGGTCGACGACCACTTCGTCGCCGTCCTTGACATCGCCCGAAATGATCTTGCGCGCCAGCTGATCGCCGATAGCAGTCGCGACCAGCCGGCGCAGCGGCCGGGCACCGTAGATCGGGTCGTAGCCGATGTCGGCGAGCCATTCACGCGCCGCCTCAGTCACCTCCAGCACGAGCCGACGGTCACGCAACCGATGGGCGAGCGCGGCGATCTGAATGTCGACGATCGCCGCAAGTTGCTGTTGCGTAAGGGTGTCGAAGACGACGACGTCGTCGAGCCGGTTGAGGAATTCGGGCTTGAAGTGTTCGCGCACCACCGCGAGCACATGGTCGTGCCGCCGTTCCGGCGACAGCAACGGGTCGGCGATGTAGTGCGAGCCGAGATTGCTCGTCATGATGAGGATCGCGTTGCGGAAGTCGACCGTCCGGCCCTGCCCGTCGGTGAGCCGGCCGTCGTCGAGCACCTGCAGCAGCACGTCGAATACGTCGCTGTGCGCCTTTTCCACCTCGTCCAACAGCACGACGGTGTAAGGCCTGCGGCGGACGGCCTCAGTCAGCTGGCCACCCTCTTCGTAGCCGACGTAACCCGGGGGTGCGCCGACCAGTCGAGCAACCGTGTGCTTCTCGCCGTACTCGCTCATGTCGATGCGGACCAGCGCCCGCTCGTCGTCGAAAAGGAACCCTGCGAGCGCCTTCGCGAGTTCGGTCTTGCCGACACCGGTCGGGCCGAGGAAGAGGAACGACCCGGTGGGCCGGTCGGGATCGGCGATACCTGCGCGGGCGCGGCGTACGGCGTCACTGACAGCGCGGACCGCGCTGTCCTGCCCGACGACGCGCTTGCCGAGCTCTTCCTCCATGCGCAGCAACTTGGCAGTCTCGCCCTCCAGCAGTCGGCTGACCGGGATGCCGGTCCAGGCCCCGACCACGTCGGCCACGTCGTCTGCGCCGACCTCCTCCTTGAGCATCGCCCCGCCCGCCTGCGACGCCGTCAGCTTCTCCTGCGCGGCCGCAAGCTCCTTCTCCAGCGCGGGAATCACGCCGTACCTGAGTTCGGCGGCGCGCTGCAGGTCGCTGTCGCGCTCGGCCCGCTCGAACTCGCCGCGGGCCTGTTCGAGCTTTTCCTTGATGCGCCTTTGCGCGTCGATCAGGTCCTTCTCGCCCTGCCAGCGCGCGGTCACCGCGCCGAGGTCCTCGCGGCGTTCGGCCAGCTCGCGCTCGAGCCGCTGCAGCCGATCGGCTGAAGCCGCATCGGTCTCCTTCTGCAGGGCCGCCCGCTCGATCTCCAGGCGGCGTACGACGCGCTCCACCTCGTCGATCTCGGTCGGCCGCGAGTCGATCTCCATACGCAGCCGCGAAGCCGCCTCGTCGATCAGGTCGATCGCCTTGTCCGGCATGAACCGCCCGGTCAGGTAGCGGTCCGACAACGTCGCGGCCGCGACCAGAGCAGAGTCGGTGATGCGTACGCCGTGGTGCACTTCGTAGCGCTCCTTGAGCCCGCGCAGGATCGCGACGGTGTCCTCGACACTGGGCTCGCCGACCATTACCGGCTGGAAACGGCGTTCGAGGGCGGCGTCCTTTTCGATGTGCTTGCGGTATTCGTCGAGAGTCGTCGCGCCGACCATGCGCAGCTCACCGCGCGCCAGCAGCGGCTTGAGCATGTTGCTCGCGTCCATGGAACCCTCGGCCGCGCCTGCACCGACGACGGTGTGCAGCTCGTCGATGAACGTCACGATCTGGCCGTCGCTGTCCTGGATCTCCTTGAGCACGGACTTGAGCCGTTCCTCGAATTCACCGCGGTACTTCGCGCCGGCGACCATGGAAGCGAGGTCGAGGGCGATCAATCGCTTGTCGCGCAAGGATTCCGGCACGTCTCCGGCAACCATGCGCAAGGCCAGGCCCTCGACGATCGCAGTCTTGCCGACGCCAGGCTCGCCGATCAGGACCGGGTTGTTCTTGGTACGCCGCGCGAGCACCTGGATGACGCGACGGATCTCCGCGTCCCGGCCGATCACCGGATCGAGCCTGCCCGCCCGGGCGTCCTGCGTCAGGTCACGGCCGTACTTGTCGAGCGCCTGGTAGGTCGACTCGGGGTCCTGCGAGGTCACCCGCTTGCTACCTCTAATCTCGGCGATCGCCTTGAGCAATGCGTCCTCGGTGGCCCCGCTGTCGCGCAGCAGCGCGGCGACGTCGCCGCCCTCGGCGGCCAGCCCGACCAGCAGGTGTTCGGTGGAGATGTAGTCGTCGCCGAGCCGCTCGGCCCGCGCCTGCGCGACCTCGAGCACTCGCGAGATCCCCCGCGAAAGGGACGGCGCTGCGGTCGTCGAGCCGAACGCCTTCGGGCTGCGCGCGAGCAGCTCCCCCGCGCCGCCGCTGATGATCGCCGGGTCGGCCCCCGCGGCGACCAGGATCGGCGCGGTGATGCCCTCCGGTTGGTCCAGCAGCGCGAGCAGCAGGTGAACAGCGTCGACCTGCGGTGAGCCGTCGGCGGCCGCCCGGCGGACAGCGGTGCTGAGCGCTTCCTGGCTCTTCGACGTCAGGCGGTCAGCGTCCATGTCTGTCGCTCCGTTCGGGTTTCCAGATCACCAGCGATCGCTTGAGGGGAACCAGATCGCGCCGGTAGGACCGGTGCAGGTCGGCTTCCCGTCGCGTTGTCTCCTGCTGCGCCGCGGTCAGATCGGCTTGCAGTTCGGCGAGCCGCAAGCGCAGCGCGGCGACATGCGCCTCGAGTTCGAGGATGCGTTTGACTCCTGCGAGGTTGACGCCTTCGTCGTGCGACAGCCGCTGGACTTCGCGCAGCAGCGCGACGTCGCGCTCGCTGTACCGGCGGCCGCGCCCGCTCGCCCGGCCGGGCGTCACGAGCCCCTGCCGGTCGTAGGCCCGCAGCGTCTGCGGATGCATGCCGGCGAGCTCGGCGGCAACCGAGATGACGTAGACCGGCCGCGCGTCGTCGCGGTCGGCGGACACGCGCTCACGGTCCGGTGTCACGGCCGCGCCTCCGCCGCCAGATGCGCTCGCGGGTCGGTGTCGAGCTCGGCCCGCAATGCTTCGATCGCGGCTTTCGCCTTGTCCGACAGGTGTTTGGGTACGTCGACGGTGACAGTTGCGAGCAGGTCGCCGGCGCCGTTGCGGCTCGGCACCCCCCGGCCCTTGACCCGGAACGTTCGCCCGGAGGAAGTGCCGGCTGGGATCCGCAACGTGACCGAACCATCGAGAGTCGGCATCGTGGGCCTGGGCGCGATCTCTGCCACCTACCTGCAGACGCTGTCCCGGCTCGACGCGTTGCGTGTCGTCGCGGTCGCCGACATGGACCGGACCAGGGCAAGCGCCGT
>JBDTYE010000153.1:0-7100 GCA_040005895.1 Actinomycetota bacterium
CGGCGGTACGACGCCCTGGTTGACCCGCTGCAGCAGCCACAGGAAGTAGCCGGCGGTGAGGATCGTGCCGACCGCGCCGCCGACCATCAGCCCGCGGAACAGCCCGACGTTGAGACCTGGTGCAGGGTTGAACGCCGCCTGCAGGGCGAAGATCTCGCCCCAGAAACCGGCGAGTCCGGGAAGGCCCAGCGAAGCGATCGCAACGAATGTCAGCAACGAAGCCATGTAGGGCATCTTCGCCAGCATCCCGCCGCCGATCTCGGCGATCTCACCGGTGTGGTAGCGCTCCTTCACCGACCCGGCGATGAAGAAGAGCATGCCCGTGACAACGCCGTGCGCGACCATGCCGAACACCGCGGCGTTCGTGCCCGTCGGCGTGAGGGTCGCGATGCCGAGCATCACGAAGCCCATGTGACCGACGGAGGAGAACGCGATCATCCGCTTGATCTCCCGCTGCGCGAGGCAGCACAGAGCGCCGTAGATGATGGCGATGACCGCAAGGATGCCGATATAGGGCGCAAAAGCCTTGGCGCCTTCCGGCATCGTCGGATTGGCGATCCGGATGAACCCGTAGGTGCCCATCTTCAGCATGATTCCGGCCAGCAGCACCGAGCCGATCGTCGGCGCCTCTGTGTGCGCGTCGGGGAGCCAGGTGTGGAACGGCCACATCGGCACCTTGATGGCGAAGCCCAGGAAGAGTGCCAGGTAGGCGACGTACTGGAAGTGCTGGCTGAAGTCGCCCCGGGAGCCGGCTTCGGCTAAAGCCACCATGTCGAAGGTGTGGCCGCCATTGGTATAGAGCGCCAGGAAGCCCAGCAGCATGAACGCCGAGCCGAACAGCGTGTAGAGGAAGAACTTGACGCTGGCGTAGTTGCGGTTGGGTCCGCCCCAGATCGCGATCATGAAGTACATCGGGACGAGTACGAGTTCCCAGAAAACGAAGAAGAGGATCAGGTCGAGCGAGATGAACGTGCCCATCATCCCGACCTCGAGCAGCAGCATCAGCGACAGCAGGGCTTTGGCCTTGCCGGGCGCCGGGATGATCTTGACCGAGTAGATAGCGCAGAGCATCGTCAGCAAACCGGTGAGCACGACCATGGGCAGGGCAATGCCGTCGATGCCCAGGTGGTAGTTGCTGTTGACTGTCTTGATCCACTGCCGGGTGATCTCGAACTGGTATCCCGACTTCTGCTCGAAGTCGTAGGTGAAGAGGATCCCGAGCGTCACCAGGAAGGTGGCGGCCGAGAACGCGACAGCGAGGCCCTTTGCGGCCTGTTCCGCGGCGGTCGGCAGGATCGCGATCACGATCGCACCGATCAACGGGATCAGGACCGAGAGCGTCAGCGCCCAGTCGTCCCAGCTACCCATCTAGTTCGCTTCCCTTCCGTTGCCCGGTGCCGGCCATTGCGGCGATCACCGAGCGGCGAATATGACGGCTAGCGCAACGACACCGGCGAACATGCCGGTGGCGTACGCCTGGACGTTTCCGTTCTGCAGCAACCGCAGGCCGCGACCGAAGATCGACGCCACCCGGCCGGAGCCGTTGACGACGCCGTCGATGGCGTTCTGGTCGAACGAGTAGGCCAGCTCACCGGCCACGACGCCGCCCTTGGCCGCGAGATTGGGCGGCGCGTCGAGGATGTTCTGGTTGATCCAGTACGACGCCGCCGCGACCTGCACACGGACCGGCCGGACGATCGCGCGCAGGTAGAACGCGTCGACGTAGAACCGGTTCTCGAACAACGTGGTGGCGAATCCCATGTTGAGGGTCGGATCCCGCGACGGCATCCCGGCCCCGTAGACCAGGTAGCCGACGGCGATGCCGGTCAGACCGGTGACCACCGAGAAGACAACCATCGTCGGGTCGAGATGCGCGGCGTGGGGTGCGCCCCCAAACCTGATCCACGAACCGAAGTTCGAGTGCGCGGTCGTCGTCCAGGGGCTGTTGAGAAAACCGGCCAGGGCGGCGGGCACCGCGAGCACCATCAGCGGACCGGTGATGGACAGCGGCGACTCGTGTGGGTGGGCGGTGCCGCGGTACTTGCCGCGGAACGTGAGGCAGTACATCCGCGTCGTGTAGAAGGCCGTCATCAAAGCGGTCACGACGGCCGCGACGAAGACGAGCTTGCCGACGCCTGGATTGGTGAGGACGCCCTCCTCCGCCGTGCCCCAGTGGGCGGCGTTCCAGGCGTCGAAGAGGATTTCGTCCTTGCTCCAGAAGGCGGCAAACAACGGGAATCCGGCCAAGGCGAGGCAGCCGATGAGATAGGTGAGATGGGTGCGCGGCATGTATTTGCGCAAGCCACCCATCTCGCTCATGTTGTTGGTGCCGACCGCGTGGATGACCGACCCCGCTCCGAGGAAGAGCAGGCCCTTGAACGCCGCGTGCGTGAAGAGGTGGAAGAACCCGGCGGTGTAGCCGCCGACCGAGAGCGCGCCGGTCATGTAGGCGAGCTGGCTCACCGTCGAGTACGCCAGGACCTTCTTGATGTCGTCCTGCACGAGGGCCATGCACGCCGCGCCCACCATCGTGATCGCGGCCAGCACGCCCATCAGGTTGAGCGCCGCCGAAGACAGCTCGAACACCGGGTAGAGCCGCGCTACGAGATAGATGCCGGACGCGACCATCGTGGCCGCGTGGATCAGTGCCGACACCGGCGTCGGGCCGGCCATCGCGTCGGGAAGCCAGGTGTGCAACGGGAACTGCGCGCTCTTGCCGATTGCGCCGCAGAAGATCAGCAGGGTCCCGGCCACGATCATGCCGGAGGTGATCTGGTGCGCCTCGGCCTTCTCGATGATGTCCGTGAACTTGAAACTGCCTGCCCCCCAGTAGAGCGTGATGACGCCGAGCATGAAGCCGACGTCGCCGACGCGCGTCGTCAGGAACGCCTTGATGGCCGCGTTGGAGTTTGGCTCTTCTTCCCAGTAGTGGCCGATCAGGAAGTACGAGCAGACGCCCATGATCTCCCAGCCGACCAGCATCAACAGCAGGTTGTCGGCGACGGTGACGATGAGCATGCCGGTCGTGAACAGCGACAGGATCGCGAAGAAGAATGTGTAGCGCTTGTCGCCGTGCATGTAGCCGGTGGAGTAGATCTGCACCAGCAGCGACACGGTGCAGACGACCAGCAGCATGAACGCCGCCAAGCCGTCGATCTTCATCCCGAGCGTCCAGTGCCCGGCGCCGAAGTTGACCAGGTCATAGGCGCGCTCACGCACGAAGGGCGTGTCGCCGCTGTGGCTGACCACCTGGATGACGATGCCGATCGCGACGACCAACGAGGCCGCAATCGCTGCGATGCCTACGTAGGCGCCCTTGCCCGGCATCCTCTTGCCGAGGAAAAGGATCACGAAGAACGACGCCAACGGCAGCGCCGGAATGATCCAGGCGTTGTCAGCCACGGTGCTCCAGTTGGGGCTCGGCGTCCGGCCGGGTCGTGGTCAACGCGCGGGGCGGCGCGGCGCTGTCACCGAGTTCGTGCAGCGCGTCGATGTCGATCGACTCGCGGTTGCGGAAGATGAGGAGCACGATCGCCAGTCCGACGCCGACCTCGGCTGCCGCGACGGTGATGACGAACAGAGCGAAGATCTGACCCTGCAGGAGGTTGTCCTGCCAGTAGGCATTGAACGCCACGAAGTTGATGTTGACGGCGTTGAGCATGATCTCGATCGACATCAGCACGAGTACGGCGTTACGGCGCGCCAGCACGCCGTACATGCCGATGGAGAACAGCAGCGAGGCGAGCGCCAGCGGATAGACCAGATGCATCAGCGCACCCCCTCGTCGTCCTGGCGCGACAGCACGATCGAACCGATCAATGCGGCGAGCAGCAGCACGGACACGACTTCGAACGGCAGCACATAGGCCTGGAACAGCGCCTCGCCGGTCTTTGCCGTGGTGGCCGCGGCGCCGCCGTTGAGGTCGACGTACTGATTGCGGAAAGCGTCGACCATCAGCGTCACGAGAGTGCCTGCCGCGGCGAGCGCGACGATCGCCCCGGCGATCCGGTTTTCGCCGTCGAGCCCCTGTTCGCGGCCGATCGGCGCCTTCGTCAGCATGATGCCGAAGAGCAGGAGTACGACGACCGCGCCGACATAGATGAGCACCTGGACCCATGCCACGAACTCGGCAGCGAGCATCAGGTAGGAGCCGGCGGCGGCCGCAAGGGTGACAACAAGCCAGAGCGCCGCACGGACGACGTTTCGGGTCGTCACGACGAGCACCGCGCTGCCGATCGCAACCAGCCCGAGCAGGATGAAAATGACTTCGGTCGGGTTGGTGTCGCGGTAGCTGACGTCACGGACCGCGTCGGCGAGGGTGAGCATCAGACGAGACCCTTTCGCGCCTTCTTGACCCAAGCCGACTTGGCCTTCGCCCGGGCCACCCGGTCAGGCAGACCGGACGCGATCGCGGCGTCGTACGTCTCCTGGTCGATCTGCGGTTCGCCCACGTCAATGTGCTCTTCTGCGACGCGTTCTTCTGCGACGGCCTCGGTGGGCGGTGCCGCAGTTTCGACGGCAGCGGGCTCGGCGGAAACCTCCGCGGCAGGCTCGGCTTCCGCCTCCGCCGGCGCAGCGGGCGCGGCGGCGACTTCTGCGGCCGGCTCGGCCGCCGCGTCCTCGGCCGGCGCGGCGGGCGCCGCGGGCGCCGCGGCCGGCGCGGCGGCGTTCGCCTTGTTGTATGCCTTCATCCACGCGGACTTCGCCTTCGCGCGGGCGACCCGTTCGGGCAGACCGGAAGTGACCGCGGCGTCGAAAACCGCCTGATCGATGCCGACGTCCTCCTTGGCGAGTTCGGCGTGTTCAGCCTCGGCCGGAGCGGCCGCGGCAGCCGGCTTGGCCGGAGCCGTTGCGGGGGCGGGAGCTGCGGCAACGGCTGCTGGTGCGGCTGCCGGGGCGGGCGCGGCGGCGGCGGCCGGAGCCGGCACACCGCCCTCCAGCTGCGGCGATTCGTAGACCTTCGGCTCGGCTTTCAGCGCGGCGACCAGCTCGGCCGGCGGGTCGCCGTCCGGGTCGGGAGCGGGCGGCGCGGGGACGGTGTACATCCACTCGCGCAACCGTTCCTTCTCGTGCAGGAGCTCGTGTACGTCGTACTCGCTGTATTCGAACTCCGGTGACCAGAAGAGCGCGTCGAACGGGCAGACCTCGATGCAGATGCCGCAGTACATGCAGAGGGCGAAGTCGATGGCGAAGCGGTCCAGAATGTTGCGCGTGCGGGCTCGCGCGCCGGGCGTCTTCGGCGGCACGACTTCCTTGTGCGAGTCGATGTAGATGCACCAGTCCGGGCACTCGCGCGCGCAGAGCATGCAGACCGTGCAGTTCTCCTCGAACAGCGCGATGACACCGCGGGTGCGCGGCGGCAGCGCCGGCTTGGTGTCCGGGTAGTGCTGGGTGATCGACCGCTTGGTCATCGTCTTCAACGTGACCGCGAGGCCCTTGGCCAGGCCCATGCCCATCGCCACGGTCAGACCCCCTTGGCCCAGGGCAGGTAGAGCTTGACGGCGGCGGCGACGAAGACCTGCGCGAGTGAGAGCGGGATCAGGAACTTCCAGCAGTACTTCTGCAGCTGGTCCTCGCGCAGCCGCGGGTAACTGACCCGCAGCCAGATGACGACGAACCCGAACGCGAAGATCTTGATGAACATCCAGATCGCGCCCAGGTGCGCCGACGCGAACGGCCCGCGCCAGCCGCCGAGGAAGAGCACCGCGAACAGGGCACCCGCGACCACGATGCCGGCGTACTCAGTGAGCAGGAAGAACGCGAAGCGCAGGCCGGTGTATTCGGTCATGTGACCGAAGATGATCTCCGAGTCGGCGACCGGCATGTCGAATGGCGGCCGGTTCAATTCGGCCAGGCTGGCGACGAAGAACGTGAACGCCGCCGGGGCGAGGAAGACCAGCCACCACCACTCCCACGCGGCGGCGATCTGTACGAGGGACAGCGAGCCGGCGAGCATCGCGACGGCGGCCGCCGAGAGCAGTAGTGGCAGCTCGTAGGCGATCAGTTGCGCGGCGCCGCGGATGCCGCCGAGCAGCGAGAACTTGTTGGCACTCGACCAGGCGGCCATCAGCATGCCGATGGTCGAGACGCTCGAGATCGCGAGCGCGTAGAACAGGCCGATGTCGAGTTTTTCCGCCACCAATCCCGGACCCCATGGGATCACGACGAGCACGAAGAGCGCGGGCAACAGCGAGACGGCCGGCGCGAGTTTGAAGACGGCCGGGTCGGCGTTGTCGGGTACGACGTCTTCCTTCTGCACGAACTTGATGCCGTCTGCGACGAGCTGGGCCCACCCGTGGAACGCGCCGGCGTACATCGGCCCGACCCGCGACTGCATGTGGGCCATCGCCTTGTGCTCGGTCTGCCCGATGATCAGCGGAACCGTCAGGAAGATGAGCAGGCACGCGACCGACTTGAACGCGATGATGACCCAGACGTTGTGCACGATGGAGTCGATCACTCGCCGGGCTCCTTGCCGCCCGGCCAGGCCTTCACCACGCGGCTGGCGAGCAGGAACTCCTTGCGCAGCGGGTGCCCCTCGAACTCATCCGAGAGGAGCAGCTTGACGAGGTTGGGGTGGCCGTCGAACACGACGCCGAACATCTCCCAGGTCTCGCGCTCGTGCCAGTTGGCCCCTGCGAAGACACCGGAGAGCGACGGCAGGCGGGGGTCGTCATTGGGTACGACCGTGCGCAGCAGCAGGTGCTGCTTGTGGATCGGCGAGTACAGGTGGGTGACGACGCCGTAGCCGTTTTCGGACTCGTCGACGCCGGTCAGGAAGTCGAAGAAAGTGAAGTCGAGGCCACGGGTCGTCTTCGCAAACGTGGCAGCGTCGGCGTAGCGCTCGCGGGGCACGGTGACGGTTACGCTGCCGTAGCTCGCTTCGATCTCCGGCTTCTCGCCTTCGAGGAAGGCAACGAAGCGCTGGCCGATCTCCTCCGGAGTCATCGCGCCTCGGCCGGTGCGGCGGCGCCGAGGGCTGCCGGGGCGGCGTACCTGACCTTGAGGGACTCGTCCTGGATCATGGTCTGCAGTTTGATGATGCCCTGCAGCAGCGCTTCGGGCCGCGGCGGGCAGCCGGGCACGTAGACGTCGACGGG
>JBDTYE010000154.1:0-7029 GCA_040005895.1 Actinomycetota bacterium
AGTTATCCCAGAGCTAGGGGCAGGTTGCCCACGTGTTACTCACCCGTTCGCCGCTAGGGCATCCTCCCGAAGGAGGAGCCTCGCTCGACTTGCATGTGTTAAGCACGCCGCCAGCGTTCGTCCTGAGCCAGGATCAAACTCTCCATAGATGTTTCATACCGACTGCCCTTGCTGGTAACCCAACGCTGGGCAGGAGGTGAACTGTGGAGCCGGGCCCTCTGGCGAGAGGGACCCGTAGCGGACCGCTTGCCGGCGATCCGCTTATGGTTTTTCGCAGGCAGAACACCTGCTTATTACCAAAGGAATCCGCATCGAGATCGGCAACACCCGGAGGGTGTGCCTCCCACGATGACGGGGTATTTTTGGCACTGACTTTTGGCACGCTGTTGAGTTCTCAAGGAGCAAGCGCGCACCGATGGAGACCTTTCGGTCTGTCTCGGGGCAACCCGTCTAACCTAGCCGCCCGCCGTACCGGTGTCAAAATGTCCGGTGCGGACACACATCGACCACCGTCGTCAGCCTGAGCTGGGACGGAAATAGTCGTTGTGGGGGCCCCCGAACCGGCCGCGTAGTCGCGTCCGTTGCTCCGTGGGGCGAAGATGAAATCTAGGCTTTCCGAGGTGCTGAGTCAAGTCACCGACCCGCCTGCAGGTTCGCCTGACCCATGCCAGCCGTCAGACGAAACGGGCGGCTTGCCGCTTCCCTCTGCGAACGGTTGCGCCGACCAGCTCGGAGCGGGCGATGTCGTACCGGCGCTGCGGGATGACCGCGTCGTCCACGCGGATGGCGCCCTCGTCTATCAGCCGCCGTGCCTCGCTACTGCTGGCGGCCAGTCCGGCCGCCACGAGCAGCTGCGGCAGGTGTACAGGATCGGCGTCCGGCAGCGGCAGTTCGGGTACCTCACTCGGCGCGGCGTGGTCGCGATGAACCCGGTTGAACTCATCCTCGGCCGCCTTGGCGGCATCGGTGCCGTGGTAGAGCGCGACGATTTCGGCGGCAACCCGCCTCTTCGCTACGCCTGCCTCCGGCCCGCCGCCCGCCACTTGTTCAACGAGCGACTCGACCTCTCGAGGGTGCATACCGGTGGCCAGCTGGGCGTAGCGAGGGACCAGGTGGTCCGGAATGCTCATCAGCTTGCCGAACTGCATCGCCGGCGGCTCGCTGATCGCCACGTAGTTGTTCAACGACTTGCTCATCTTCTCGACGCCGTCGAGGCCTTCCAGGAGTGGGACGGTCAGCACGACCTGCGGCGGCTGACCGTTGCCGCGTTGCAACTCCCGGCCGACGAGCAGGTTGTAGGTCTGATCGGTGCCGCCGAGCTCGACATCCGCACGCACGGCAACGGAGTCGTAGCCCTGCAGGAGCGGGTAGAGGAATTCGACCAGCGAGATCGGCTGGTTGTCCTTGAAGCGTTTGGCGAAGTCGTCGCGCTCGAGCAGCCGCGCGACGGTCAGCCGGCTCGATTCGCGCACAACGTCGGTCATCGTCATGGTCGCGAGCCACTCGGAATTGCGGCGCACCTCGGTGCGATCCGGGTCGAGGATGCGCATGACCTGCTCGAAGTACGTCGCAGAGTTGGCCGCCGTCTCCTCGGCGGTCAGCAGCGATCTCGTCGCCGACTTGCCAGTGGGGTCGCCGACCATGCCGGTGAAATCGCCGACGATCAGCACTGCGACGTGCCCGAAATCCTGGAACTGCCGCAGTTTGCGCAGGACCACGGCGTGACCGAGCGTGAGGTCATTGCCGGAGGGGTCTATGCCGAGCTTGACCCGGAGCGGACGGCGCTCGAGGGCAGCCCGCGACAGGCGCTCGGCGAGCGCGCCGGCCGGCAGGATCTGCGCGGTGCCCGCGGACAGGATCTCGAGTGCATCGGAGGGCGCCGGCTCGGCGGGGATCGTGGCCATGGCTGCGAAGTCTAGGGGCCGCTTCAGGCCTTCCACCTACCCGCCGATCTTGCGAGTGTGCCCCTTGACCGCCGGCGTCGTGCTGCGCGCCGACTGCTGACCGCCGCCCGGGCGCGGGTTGCGCTGGCGGCTGTCATGACGCTGGCGTCGGGCGGCTGTATCCGGGCGCTGCCCGTCAATCCGGATCTGCTGGGCCACCAGGCGATGACGAGCGTCGTACTTGCGGCGGACGGCAGCCAATTGACCACGCTGCATGCGGAGCAGGACCGAACCATCCTGCCGCTGGAGAAGATCCCGCCGATTCTGGTCGCAGCGGTTGTCGCGACTGAAGACCGGCGCTTCTTCTCACACGACGGGATCGACATGAGAGGCCTCGCGCGGGCGGCGGTGAATGACGCGCGCAGCGGCACCGCGGTCGAGGGCGGTAGCACGATCACACAGCAGCTGGTCAAGAACACCATGACGTCCAAGGACCGGACGCTGAGCCGCAAGGTGCGCGAGGCGTCCCTCGCCGTTGGACTGGAGAAAAGCCTGACAAAGGCGCAGATCCTGGAGCGCTACCTCAACACCGTCTACTTCGGCGAGGGCGCATACGGGGTCGGCGCCGCGATCCGCGTGTATTACGGGCACAGCCCGCAGACCTTGTCCGTCGCGGATGCAGCGATGCTCGCCGGTCTGGTCCGCTCCCCTAATTCCGCTGACCCGATCAGGCACCCGCAGCGTGCCGCGGACCGGCGTTCGGACGTCCTGCGCGACATGGTTGCTGCCGGCGTCATCACTACAGCCGACCGCGACACGGCGGACGCGGCGCAGTTGCCGACCAAGGTGTTCAAGGACGACTCCCGCTACCCGGCGGCGTACGCCGTCACAGACGCCATCGAGGAGCTCCGAGCGGATACCAGGCTCGGTACCACGCAGGCAGAGCGCGACAACGCGATCTACCGCGGCGGCCTGACCATCAAGCTGACGATCGATCCGCACATCCAGCGCGCGGCCGAGGCGGCCCTGGCGGCAACACTTTCGGATCCGACAGATCCCGATGGCGCGATCGCCTCGGTGCGACCGGGTGACGGGGCCATCACGGCGATGGTCGGCGGCCGCGACTTCTTCTCCACCAAGGACCCGATAGCCAAGGTCAACCTCGCGACTGGGGGCTCGACCAAACGCCAGGCCGGGTCGACCTTCAAGATGTTCACCATCGTGGCTGCGCTGCAGGCCGGGATGAGTCCGGACGACCTCTTCGAGGCCGGCGGGCACGCTTCCATCTCGCGCGGCGGAACCCGCACCTGGGAAGTGGACAACTACGACGGCAGCGCCCTCGGCGAGATCTCACTGCGCACGGCGACCGAGAAGTCGGTCAACACGGCGTTCGCGCGGATCGTGACAAAACTCGGCAACGGCGATCCCGACGCTGGTGCCCGGAAGGTCGTCGCGGTTGCGGAGAGGTTCGGGATCACCGGCGCGGGTGATTCCGCGCTCCGGACGGGTCCCGCCACGACACTGGGGGCGCAGGAGGTCGATCCGGTGCAGATGGCGGCGGCGTACGCCGCTCTGGCCAGCGGCGGGCTGTACAACGCGCCATACCTCGTCGGCTGGGTGAAGGACGCGGACGGGCACTTTCTGATCAAGAACACCCCACATCCCGTGCGGGTGACTGATCCGGCGACGGCAGCGGTCGCGACCGACTTGTTACGCGGTGTCGTGACCGCGGGCACCGGGTTCAGGGCTGCGATCAACCGGCCGCAGGCAGGCAAGACGGGAACGTCGACGAATTACCACGACGCCTGGTTCGTCGGGTACACGCCGGACTTCGCCGCGGCAGTGTGGCTCGGCGTGGCACGGCGGCAGACGTCGATGACGAAGGCTCACGGCTTCCGCATGACGATCTCCGGCGGCACGCTGCCCGCCGAGGCGTGGGCACGGTTCGCATCGGCCGCGCTGGCGGGTGTGCCGCCACACGACTTCGCGGTGACCGCTGCCTCCCTGGTCGCTGTGGTTGTAGACATCTCGCGGCGCTGCCTGCCCAACGACTGGACGCCTGTCGCGCTGAAGCAGCCGCGCACCTACGTAAAGGGTGCGGAACCCACGGAGGTCTGCACCGAGCCGCATCGGCCCGACCTGCTGCCGACGCCCGAGTTCACCGGACTCGGCCGCGACGCCGCTATCGAGGTCGCGACCACGTATGAGCTGCAGCTGTCCTTTGTCCCCGTCTACGGCACCGGAGCGGCCGTTGGGCAGGTGCTCGACCAATCGCCAGGCGCGGGAACGCCGGTGCGATCCGGCGCGACTGTGACGCTTCGTGTCGTCGGGGCGGCTGGTGGCGCGACCGTCGTACCCAATGTCACCGGGCTGACCGCAGCGCTCGCGCTCGAACGGCTCGCCGCCGCCGGCTTGGTGGGCAGTGTCGTCGTCGATGCTTCCTGTACCGGCGACGCAGTCTGCGCCGAGACGCTGACCAGGAACGCGGGGCTGGTCTGGCAGCAGAGTCTCGTGGCAGGCGGCGCGGCTACCGAGGGAACTGCAATCCAGCTGACGATCGAACCCGCGGCGGGTGTCGTCGACCCGTCTTGGCCGACCTTCAGCAGCGGTCCGGCCCCGACTTCCGCTCCCGCTCCCGCTCCCGCTCCGACCGATCCTGGACCGGCGCCCTCGACCAGCGCGTCTACCGCGACCGTCCCTGGTCCAACAGTCACTCCGGCGCCGACGGCGGCGGCGGTCGGTGCGCAAGTTGGCGGCGTGCCCTCGATCCAGGCCTCAGCCGGCTGATCTCTTCCGGCGCACGGCTGGGCGATAGGCGCTGACCTCGGGTACGCCGTCGATCCAGAAGCGCCACGGCGCAACTGCTCCGGCTCCCGAGACGCCGACGCGCGGCCCGGTCCTTATCGCGGCTGCGTCCGGCGGTTCTCCCGCGAGAAGTTGCAGTGGACCCGCGATCAAATCGATGCCGTCCCAGGCGCGGTCCACCCCCAGCGCCTGTGCGAGCCGGGCCGGACCGCGGGCCAGATCGCGGGCCGGCGATCCGTGGCGGCGTTCCACAGCGATGTCTGCCCCCTCAAGCAGCACGGCCGCGCGCAGCAGGACTGCCTCGGGTACGCCGGCAGCGGCGCAGACGACGTTCATGCACCAGTGCATTCCGTAGGTGAAATAGACGTAGAGGTGTCCCGGCGGGCCGAACATCGTCGCGTTGCGCTGGGTCCGGCCGCGAAACGCGTGCGAGCCCGGATCCTCGGACCCCAGATACGCCTCGACTTCGACCAGCCGCACCCGCACGACGCCGTCGGGACCGCCGGCGAGGACGTCGCGCCCGAGGAGGTCAGGCGCGACGTCGAGTGACGACCGCGCGTAGAAACTGCGCGGCAGCGAACCGCTCAGCCGATGTCCTGACCGCCGTGCCTGGCCCACTGGCGGTCGCGAGCGACCCCGATGCGGCAGGCCGCGAGCTGCTCGGCAACTCGTTCCGGTGCTGTACCACCGGGGCTCGACCTGGCAGCCAGCGCACCGTCGACTGACAGCACGTCGCGCACGTCGGGGGTCAGCACCGGGCTGATCGACTGGAGTTCGGCGTCGCTGACATCACCGAGGTCGCAGTGGCGACGCAGGCAGAAGACGACGAGGTGGCCCACAGCTTCGTGCGCGTCGCGGAAGGCGACCCCGCGGCGTACCAGATGCTCGGCGATGTCTGTCGCCAGTGAGAAACCCGCGGGTGCCGAGGCACGCAACCGGTCGGCGCTGACGCGCATCGTCTCGAACATGCCGGTCAGCGCCGGCAGGACGAGCAACAGCGTGTCGACCGCGTCGAAGGTCGGTTCCTTGTCCTCCTGCAGGTCGCGGTCGTAGGCCAGTGGCAGCCCTTTGAGAGTGGCGAGGAATCCGGCGAGGTGGCCGATGAGCCGGCCGCTCTTGCCTCTGGCCAGTTCGGCGATGTCGGGGTTCTTCTTCTGCGGCATGATCGACGACCCGGTCGAGAACGCGTCGTCGAGTTCGACCCAGCCGAACTCCTGCGTGGTCCAGAGGCACACCTCTTCGCCCATCCGGGACAGGTGGACGCCCAACAGCGCGGACGCGAACAGGAACTCGGCGACAAAATCCCGATCGCTGACAGCGTCGATGGAGTTGGCGGCCGCGGAGTGGAACCCGAGCTCGGCGGCGGTGGCCACCGGATCGAGCGGCAAGCTGGAACCGGCCAGCGCGCCGGCCCCCATCGGACTGACAGCCGCCCGGTCGTCCCAATCGCGGAAGCGGTCGACGTCACGGGCGAGTGCGTGCACGTGAGCGAGCAGCTGGTGCGCGAACAGGATCGGCTGCGCGTGCTGCAGGTGCGTCAGCCCGGGTGCTGCCACCCCCTCGTTGATTTGCGCCTGGTGTATCAGCGCTTCCTGCAACTCGACCACGCGGCGTACGACCTCGCGGACGTGGTCGCGCAGGTAGAGACGGAGGTCGGTGGCCACCTGGTCGTTGCGACTCCGGCCGGCCCGCAGCTTGCCGCCGAGGGCGCCGAGACGCTCGAGCAATCCGCGCTCCAGTGCAGTGTGGACGTCCTCGTCCTCCACCCGCGGCCGGAAGCTGCCATCGGCGGCATCGCGGTCGAGCGACTCGAGCGCTGCCAGCATCTTCGCCAGTTCGCCGTCGTCGAGAAGCCCGGCGCGGTGCAGCACGCGGGCGTGGGCGCGGGATGACAGCAGGTCGTAGGGCGCGAGCCGCCAGTCGAAATGCACGCTGGTGGAAAGGCGCGCAAGCGCATCGGAAGGACCGCCGGCGAACCGGCCACCCCAGAGCCGGGCCGGCGCGGGTGCGCCGGCCGGCGGAGCGGGGTGCTGCGGGTCGTCATCAGCCATTCAGGAGATCCCGGCCGGCCCGCTGTTCGCGGGCGGCCCATACCCGGGTGGGCATGCCCCACAGGTCGACGAAGCCCTTGGCAAACCGCTGATCGAAGGTGTCCTCCGCGTCATAGGTCGCCAGGTTGAAGTCGTAGAGCGAGGCTTCGCTGCGCCGTCCGGCGACGACGATCGACCCGGCGTGCAGGCGAACCCGCACGTCGCCCGAGATCCGCTGCGACGATTCCTCGAGGAAGGCGTCCAGCGCCCGCTTGAGCGGGGAGAACCACAAGCCGTCGTAGACGAGTTCG
>JBDTYE010000155.1:0-6880 GCA_040005895.1 Actinomycetota bacterium
ACTGATGGGCCGGCCCCGGGACCCCGGGGCCGGCCTGCCGTCGAAGCCGCCAACATCACCAAGCGATACGGCTCCACGCTCGCTCTCGACAACGTCGGCATCACCGTCGTCGACGGTGAGACGCACGCACTCGTCGGTCGCAACGGTGCTGGCAAGTCGACGCTGGTCGCGGTCCTCACGGGTCTGCAGACTCCAGACAGCGGCACCGTGCGTTTCAACGGCGAGGCGGCGCCGAGCACTTCCGATCGTGACGCCTGGCGGCGCGTCGTCGCCTGCGTCTTCCAGAAGTCGACGATCATCCCGTCGCTGAGCATCGCGGAAAACCTGTTCCTCAACCGGCAGCAGACGACTTCAGCCGGCCTCATCGGCTGGCGTTCGCTGCGGGCGCGGGCGCAGGCCATGCTCGACGAGTGGGGCATCGGCGTCGACGTGCGCGACCTCGCCGGCCCGCTCGGCGTCGAGCAGCGACAGATGGTCGAGATCGCGCGTGCCCTGTCCTTCGGCGCGCGATTCATCATTCTCGACGAGCCGACCGCGCAGCTCGATCCGCAAGGCATCGAGCGGCTCTTCGGCCGGCTGCGGGCGCTGCAGGAACAGGGCGTGACGTTCCTGTTCATCAGCCACCATCTCGAGGAGATCTTTCAGGTGTGCCAGACCGTCACGGTCTTCCGCGATGCGCGGCACATCCTTACCGCGCCGGTCGCCGACATGACGCAAGCCCAGCTCGTGGACGCGATGACCGGTGACGCGACGACGTTGACGGCTGACCAGGGATCGTCGGCGGTATCGCACGGCGAACCGGTCCTCAAGGTGCGCGACCTGACGGCAGCCGGCCTGTACGACGCCGTGTCGTTCGACGTCCGCGCCGGCGAGGTCGTGGGCATCACCGGCTCGGGCGGCAGCGGCCGGATCGCGGTCGCGGAAACCATCGTCGGACTGCGCAGCGCTGACAGCGGCAGGGTCGACGTCGGCGGCGTCGTACCCAAGCCGGGCAGTGTGCCAGCCGCGATCGGCGCCGGCATCGGCTTCGTGCCCCGCGACCGGCATGCGCAGGGCTACGTTCCGGCACTCGGCGTGGCCGAGAACGCGACGATGACGATGGGCCCGCGCATGGGCAAGGGCGGCTTCATCAACATCCGTCGTCGTGACGAGTTTGCCCGCGGTCTCATGCGGGAGCTGTCGATCGTTGCCTCCGGGCCGGAGCAGCAGGTGCAGAGTCTGTCGGGGGGCAACCAGCAAAAGGTCGTGATGGCGCGCGCGCTGGCCACCAACCCGAAGGTCCTCGTCCTCATGCACCCGACGGCCGGCGTCGACGTCCGGTCGAAGGAGACGCTGCTGCAGGCAGCTGATCGGCTGCGCGGCCAGGGCGCCGGTGTGCTGATCGTGTCGGACGAACTCGAAGACCTGCGCCCCTGCGACCGCGTTCTCGTCATGCTGCACGGGCGGGTGTTCAAGGAGCTGCCGCGCGGCTGGTCGGACGTCGACGTCGTTGCCGCTACTGAAGGAATCGGGTCAGACCATGAATGAGCACAACGTCGGCACCACAGCGACCGCTCTGGCGGCCGCACCCGTGGCTGACGTCGCACCGCGCCGGCTGCGTATCGCGCGGCTGCGCGACTTCGCGCTGGTGCCCGCGATCGTCCTGATCATCGTCGTGGGCCACTTCGTCAGCCCGGTATTCCTGGCCAGGGCCAACCTGATCAACATCCTGCAGCAGCAGTCGGAGATCTCGCTGATCGTGCTCGGCGAGGCGCTGGTCCTGATCTCCGGCAAGCTCGACCTCTCACTGGAGTCGACCGTCGGTCTCGCTCCGGGCATCGCGGCCTGGCTGATCCTGCCGAAGGTGCCGGGCCACGGTCAGGGCGTCCAGCTGGCCGGCGCCTGGGCCATCCCGATCGCACTTGCCGTCGGCGTGGCCGCCGGCGCGTTCAACGGCCTGCTCATCGTGAAGTTCAAGCTCAATGCTTTCATCGTGACGCTCGGCATGCTGATCACCCTGCGCGGCCTGCTGGAAGGCGTCTCGCACGGGCAGACGTTCTTCGGGCTGCCACCCTCGATGCTCTACCTAGGCCAGCACAGCTTCTGGGGACTGCCGCTTGCGGTCTGGCTCTCGCTCACTCTGTTCGTGGTCGGCATCGTGTTCCTCGGCTACTCGCGGCACGGTCGCGCGCTCTATGCGATCGGCGGCAATGTCGACGCCGCGAAGGCGGCCGGCGTGCGCACCGACCGTGTCCTGTGGATCGCGCTGATCATCGCGAGCACGCTGGCCGCGTTCTCCGGCGTCCTCCTGTCGGGCCGGCTCGCGTCCGTCGCAGCCGGGACCGGCAACGGCATGATCTTCACCGTGTTCGCCGCCGCTGTGATCGGCGGTGTCAGCCTCGACGGCGGCAAAGGCACGATCTTCGGCGCTTTCTGCGGCATCCTGTTGCTCTTCCTGGTGCAGAACGTGCTGCAGCTCGCGGGCGTCAAGCCGGATTGGCTGAAGTTCCTCAACGGAGTGATCATTCTGAGCGCGCTCGTGATGTCGAGAATCGCGTCCGGCCAGGCCCAGGACTGACGTGGCGTCCTACCGGCACCGAGAGGAATGCACGTGACACCGGCCAAACGTTCGCGCATCGGGAGTACGCAGGTGTCGGTCACCGCCCTCGGGCTTGGTGGCGCTCCGCTGGGTGACCTGTTCTCTGCCGTCGACGAGGAAGCCGCGCTGCGGACCATCGGCGCCGCACTGAAGGCAGGCATCGGCTACCTGGACGTGGCGCCGCAGTACGGCGCCGGGCTCGCGGAGAAGCGCTTCGGTGCCGCGCTGGAGGGAGTGCCAAGAGACTCCTACACCCTGTCGACGAAGGTCGGCCGGTTGGTTGTCGATGCGGCCGGCGACGAAGCCCGGGAAGATGCATTTGTCGGCGTGCCCGAGAACGGCAAGCGGGCAACGTTCGACTTCAGCGGCGACGGCGTACGGCGCTCGCTGGACCAGAGTCTGGAGCGGCTGCGCCTCGATCGGATCGACATCGCCTTCATCCACGATCCTGACGACCACTGGGAAGCCGCTCTCACCGGCGCGTATCCCGCGCTGGCGCAACTGAGGTCGGAGGGGGTCGTCGGCGCGATCGGCGTAGGCATGAACCAGGTCGAGATGCTGACGCGCTTCGTGTCCGAGACCGACATCGACGTTGTTCTCTGCGCGGGTCGCTATACGTTGCTCGACCAGTCGGCCGCCCTCGAGTTGTTTCCCGCGTGTCTCGAGCGCGGCGTGTCCGTTGTCATGGGTGGTGTCTACAACAGCGGCGTACTCGCCAACCCGTACGCCGACGATGTCCACTACGACTACCTGCACGCGCCGGAGTCGGTGGTTGCCCAGGCCAGGCGGCTCGCCGACATCTGCGCGGCGTACGGAACCCCGCTGCGGGCGGCGGCATTGCAATTCCCGATGCGCAACCGAGCCGTGACGTCGGTGCTGACGGGGGTGCGTTCGGAACTCGAGCTCGCCGACAACCTCGAGATGGCGACAACCGACGTTCCCGACGCGCTGTGGGCGCAATTGGCTGCAGCTGCCACCGCTCCGCTCGGTGGCGGGCGGTAGCCCCGTGGGGGTGACCGTCAGGGATGTCGCCCGCCACGCGGGCGTTTCACCCATGACCGTCTCCCGGGTCGTCAATAGCTCCGGGCCGGTCGCCGCGGCGACTCGCGAGCGGGTCCAGGCATCGATATCAACGCTGGGCTACCTGCCGAACGGACTCGCCCGCGGGCTGAGCTCGCGGCGTACCAAGGCACTCGGCGTCATCGTCCCGGATGTCGCCAATCCGTTCTTCACGCTCATCGTGCGAGGTGCGGAAAGCGTCGCCCGGCGGGCCGGCTTCCGGACGATCCTCTGCAACAGCGAGGGCAATCTCGAGTACGAGAGCGAATACATCGAGGACATGCTCTCCCACCAGATGGAGGGCATCATCATCGCCGCGGCGGGCAACGCGTCGCGGCCCGCCATCACGTCGGTGATCCGGCGCGGGGTGCCGGTCGTGCTCGTGGACCGCGCGGTCCGCGGCATCGAATGCGACATCGTCCAGGGCGACAGTTTCGCCGGCGCGCGCCAGCTCACAGAGCACCTGATCAGGCTAGGCCACCGGGGCATCGCGATGATCAATGAGTCGGTCGACGTCTCGACTGCACGGGACAGGTACGACGGCTACGTCGACGCACTGCGCGCCGCGTCCCTGCCGCTCAAATCCCAATACTTGGAGCTCTCAGCCTTCGACGGCAAGAGCGCCTATCGGGGGATGCAGCACCTCCTCGGAGTCCGCCCGCGCCCGACCGCGGTATTCGCGGCCAACAACTTCCTCGCGGTTGGTGCCATCCACGCGATTCGCGATGCGGATTTGCGCATCCCCGAGGACATCGCAGTGGTCTGCTTCGACGACATCGAGCACGCGGGCGTCGTGGCGCCGTTCCTGACCGTCATGGCGCAGCCGGCCGAGACTTTCGGAACGTTGGCGGCACAGCTGCTGATCGAACGGATCGTCGGCCGGGTCGGGGACCGTCGTCGCAATGTCGTTCTGCCAGCCGACTTCATCATCCGCACCTCGTGCGGCGCTTCCGTCGCATCACGCGCGGTGCGTCCTGAGGGTACCCGCCGCGACGCACGCAAGAACGCATGATCCACTCCCGCCACCCACGAGGACACACATGCTGCGAACCGGTCTGATTCACCCGGAAATCCTGGATGCGCTCGGACGGGCCGGCCACGGCTCGCTCGTGTTGCTGTCCGACGGCAACTTCCCGCATGACACCGCGCCGTATCGAGGTGCGCCTCGGGTCTACCTCAATCTCCGGCCAGGGCTCATCAGCGTCATCGACGCACTGCAGGCGCTGGTCACGGCTATTCCGATCGAGAGTGCGGCGGTGATGGTGCCGCCGGACGGGCAGACACCGCCGGTGCACCAGGAGTTCGCTGACATCCTCGGGGACACGCCGATGACCCAACTCGACCGGCAGGGCTTCTACGATGCGACCGCCGACACCAACCTGGCGCTCGTCATCGCGACCGGTGAACAGCGCATCTACGCCAATCTGCTGCTGACGATCGGCGTGATCCGCGCGGACGACTAGTCACGCGGCACGCGGGTCGCCTCGGTGCACGGCCCCCGGCATCGCCTCATCCGCACCGTGTTGGTGCCCGGCAGGCATCTGACGAGGATCTTCTCCGCCGCTGCTGTCGGCGACGCGATCCGGGCCATGCCCAGAACCCGTGCAGCTGGCATGCTGGCGGTCCACCGGGGGGCGAGCAGCGCCGCCAGGAGCCTCGAAGGGGCGGGCTGTGCGAGTTCTCTTTTCCTCGACCTGGGGGTACGGGCACGTGTTTCCGATGGTGCCGCTCGCGCGCGCCTTCGCGGCAGCGGGTCACGATGTGTTGTGGGCCACCAACGAGCCGGCCTGCGCCCTCGTCACCGCCGCCGGTCTGCCGGCCGCGGCGGTCGGGCTCGACACGGCCGGGGTCGCGGCCGTCGTCGCGCGCGCGCGCGAGGAGACGCGCGACATGCCCGGAGCCGACCGCGCAGCGTTCCTGTTCCCCAACATGTTCGGCTCCTGGGCGGCCGAGCCGATGGCCGCTGACCTACTGCCGCTCGCTCGCCACTGGCGACCCGACCTGATCATCAACGAACACGGGGAAGTCGCGGCTCCCCTGGTGTCAGCCGTACTCGGCGTACCCAGCTTCACGCACGCCTTCGGCGGCGCGATACCGGTCGATTTCCTCACGGCTGCAGGAACTTTCCTCGCCCCGCTGTGGGCCGCCCAGGGCCTTGAGATACCCCCGTACGCCGGATTGTTCGAGACCGGCTACCTCGACATCTGCCCCGCCTCCGTGCAGGGCCAGCCGGTCGGGCACATCACCGGTCGTCTGCCGCTGCGGCCGGTCGTCTACACCGGCGAGCCGAACGGCGTACCGCTGCCGGACCGCGACCCGAACCGACCGCAGGTCTACGTGACGCTCGGTACGGTCAACAACCGCGCGCCCGTGCTGGCCGAGCTGCTCGACGGGCTGGCCACGCTCGAGGCCGACGTGCTGGTGACCGTCGGACCGGACGGCGACCCGGCGGCGCTCGTTGCGCAGCCCGCGCACGTCGCCGTCCGGCGCTGGGTGTGCCAGTCGGAGGTGCTCGCCCAGTGCGACACGGTGGTGTCGCACGCCGGGTCGGGGACATTCCTCGGCGCTCTCGCAGAGGGGCTGCCGCAACTGGCCGTACCGCAGGCCGCCGACCAGTTCCGCAACGCCAGAGCGGGCGTGGAGCGGGGCGCGGCGCTGGCCCTGCTCCCGGGCGAGACGGAGCCGACGGCGATCAGCACCGCGCTGCAGCGGCTGCTTGCCGACCACGGCTTCCGAGCCGCCGCCGGCGAGGTCGCCGCCGAGATCGCGGCGATGCCCGCACCGGCCGACGTCGTGCGCGCGCTGGAAGCGAGTATCTGATCGGAGCCGCGACTTCGCGCGCCGCCGAAGGGCAGAAACGCCGACCACAACCCAGGCCAGAGGCGATGCGCTGTCTCAAGCGCTACCCGCGATGCAGGTGCCTCGCCCGCCCGGCGCAGTTTGAGTAGCAATTGCTCAAGGCGCTGATCGCTGTCCGGTGTCTGCTGTTCGACGACACCCACTCAGCGAAAGGGAACACGAATGAAGCTGCACAATCCGCTCCGCCGCGAACTGCTGCGTCATCGCGTTGGCGCTGATCGCAGCGGCGTTCGCGTTGTCCATCGTGTTCTTGAGGTTCGTGAAGAAGCCCATTGCCCTACTCCCGTCAGAGGGCCGACGCTGTTGCGGCGGCTGTTTGTGTTCTGGGAGCAGCCTCATTGCTTGAGCGAAATGCCGGATGAGTAATCGCTACTCAACCTTCAA
>JBDTYE010000156.1:0-6875 GCA_040005895.1 Actinomycetota bacterium
GACGCCGCTCGAAGAGACGACGCCGCTCGAAGAGACGACGCCGCTCGAGGAGACGACGCCGCTCGAGGAGCAACCGGACTCCGAGCCCACCGGTTGGCGTCGCTCGCTGCGGAGCCTGCCAAGCGTGCGAGCGTGGCGGCCGCTTTCCTTGCTGCGCGCGCTCCGACCGCTGCTCTCGGTGCGCCCACCGGCCGCCCTCGTTGTTGTTGCACTGCTCGCCGGAGGCGTCGGCGCCGCTGACCTGACCAAGCCGATGCCCGTACGCCGCGCGGTGGTTCCTGCCTCGCTTGCACCGGTGGTCGGCAGCGTTGCCGTGTGCCCGGAGACGCAGGCGAAGGGCGCCGTCAGCACCCGCGTCACCGCTGGTACCGGCGGCCCGGGTCAGGTGCGCGTCACCGCCACCACCCTTGAATCCGCGGCCGCTGAGAAGGTCATGACCGAAACCGGCGCCCGGGTCGGCCGCCTCGAGGTCGACAGCGAGGATCCGGTCGCCGTCGTCGCGACGGCCACCGGGGCGCAGGCCGGTGGCGTCGCCGTCGAGCAGGTGACCCGCGCGGAAACCGGACCGCAGCACGGGCTCGCGTCGGTCCGATGCGAGCCGGCAGTTTCGGACAGCTGGTACGCCGGAGCAGCAACGAGCATCAGTGACCGCAGCGATCTGCTCCTCGTCAATCCGTATGACGACGGGGCAATCGTCGATGTCGCGCTGTACTCGAAGAAGGGCCGGATCGACGTACCCGGTATGACCGGTGTCTCGGTCAAGGCCAGGACGCGGGTGCTGAAGCCGCTAGCCGACTGGGCTCCCGACGAGCCCTGGCTGGCAGTGCATGTCCTGGTCAGGTCCGGCCGGGTCTCACCCGCGGTCCGCCGGATCCGCTCGATCCGTGGCGTGCCGAGCGGTTCCGACTGGATTCCCCGGACGACGGCTCCGGCCACGACGACGTACGTGGGCGCATTGCCCGGCGGCAGCGGTGAGCGGACCCTGCTGATCGTCAACCCGGGCGTTGATGCGCTGACAGCGCGGGTGACACTCACGCAGCAGGACAGCCAGTTCGTACCCGAGACGCTGGGCGCGATCGAGGTTCCTGGCGAGAAGGTCGTCGCCGTCCCGCTGACTCCAGAGCTCGACGCCAAGTCGACGATGCTGCGCGTGCAGACCGACGGGCCTGCGGCGCTGGTCGGCGCCTTTGCCGAATTCACCGATCCGGCCAAGCCAGGAGCCGATTTCCTGTACGCCGCCGGGCAGCTCCCGCTCACCGGCCCCGCCCTGCTCAACGACAACAGGATCGGGCAGACCGTCGACACCGCTTTGTTGTTCGATGCCCCTGACGGCAACGCAGAAGTGACTGTGACCGAGGTGACCGAGAGCGGCTCGCCCGGCCGTACCTGGATAGTCCCGGTGCAGCAGGGCACTCTCGTGGTTGTCGCGCTCTCGCACGCTTTCGGTCGCGGCGATCCGCTGTCGGTGTTGGTGACGACGAGTTCCAACTCCGCGGCCGTCTACGGCTCCCGCGTCACCGTGGAGAAATCAGACCGCGGACCCCTCGTCACCGAGCTCGGCATTCAGGGACAGCCACTCGCCGGCGTCCCGGTTCCGGCGGTTGTGGGCGACCCGGCCGGCTGGCTGGTCCCAGGCCACTGACCTGCGTCGATCTAGGCCTCGTCGTCCTCGGGGGGCGGGTCGACGACGTCGGGATCAAGGCCGAGGAAGCGCGCGACTTCTTCGACGACGCGCTCGTGGACGAGGTCGGCGAGCTCGAGCGGTTGACGGGCCCGCGCCTCGATCGGGCGCCGGAAGATCACGATCCGTGGCGGGTAGGCCTGCCCGCGCGAATCGGTACCGGCCGGCACCAGCTTTGCCAGCGGCACGGCCGGCTGGCCGTGCTCGTCGATGAGCAGCTCCACCGGGGGCACGTCCTCGACCGCGAACTCCAGCGCCGCCAATTGGTCCTGCCAGCGCGAGTCGAGGTGCTCGACCGCGTCGAGGACAAGATCGTCGAACTGCTCGCTCGGGCGCCGCGACAACGGGAGCTGCGGTGGCACCAACCGGCCGCGCAGGCCGCGCCCGCGGCGGTCCCTGCGGCGGCGGACTCTGCGGCGCAGGGCGGCGTACTGCTCGAATTCCACGGCCGGAGCGTATCCGCGACACGCTGCCGGTGATGGCTGCGTCACCGTCTGCCCACTACTGTCGCGCCCGTGAGCCCAACTCGCCGCTGTTCGCGCACCGCGTGTGCCGACGCCGCCATCGCGACGTTGACCTACGTGTACGCCGACCAGCAGGCGGTCGTTGGTCCACTGGCGCCCGTGCACGAGCCGCACTGCTACGACCTGTGCCGTGAGCATGCCGGCCGGCTCACGGCTCCACGCGGATGGGAGGTCGTCCGGCGCGAACTCGCCGCCGGGGCCGGCGTCCGCGCCGCGCGCGTCGATGTAGAGCATCCGGAGGCAATCGCCGATGCGGTCCGCGAGGAGGCCTTCGTCGCGCTCCCTGAGGGGGGTGTCCGCCGCGGCCACTTGCGGATGCTGCCCTCGCCGGCCCCCTGATCGGGCCCCCTGATCGGGCCCCCTGATCGGGCCCTGTCACGGGCGCTCAAGGAAAAATCGGTTTCCGACGATGAGGTGGAAACGCCCGCCGACGTTCGGAGAATCGCAACATGCCCGCCTGCGACGTATGCCAGAGCACGGCCGTCACCACGATCGCTATGACTATGACCCACGGCCAGTCGGTGCAGATGACGTCCTGTCACCGATGCGAGCACAAGACCTGGCGTGAGGACGGCGCAGCCGTCCCGCTCGACCGCGTGTTGTCGCTGGCCGCGAAGAAGAAGGTCTGACGAACGACACGGGGCGACGCGACAGGTAGCATCCGGGCGTCTCATCGACCTGCCCTGAGGATGCCCGCGTGCGCGACGTTTCCGGATTGATCAAGGCGTACGACGTCCGCGGCGTCGTACCTGACGAACTCGACGAGGCGCTGGCGCGTGACATCGGCCGCTGCTTCGGCGCGCTGATCCAGCCCGCTGCGGCGATCGTCATCGGGCACGACATGCGCGAATCCGGTCCCGGGCTGGCAGCCGCCTTCGCCGACGGGGTGATGTCCCAGGGCATCGACGTCATCAGGATCGGGCTCGCCTCCACCGACCAGTTGTACTTCGCGTCCGGCAAGCTCGACGTGCCCGGCGCGATGTTCACCGCGAGCCACAACCCGGCCCGCTACAACGGCATCAAGATGTGTTACGCCGGCGCCAAGCCGGTCGGGCAGGACACCGGCCTCAACCAGATCAAGGACTGGATCACGGACGGCGCGATCCCTGAAGTAGCGGGTGCGACCCCGGGCACCGCGCGCGACCAGGACATGCTGACGGCGTACGCCCAGCATCTGCACTCACTCGTCGACATCAGCGCGAGCAGGCACCTGAAGGTCGTCGTGGACGCCGGCAACGGCATGGGCGGGCACACGGCGCCCGCCGTCTTCAAGGGGCTGCCGCTCGAGATCGTGCCGATGTACTTCGAGCTCGACGGCAGCTTCCCCAACCACGAGGCCAACCCGATCGAGGCCGCCAACGTCGCCGATCTGCGGGCCCGGGTGGTAGCGGAGAAGGCCGACATCGGCCTGGCCTTCGACGGCGACGCGGACCGCTGCTTCGTGATCGACGAGCTCGGTCAGATCGTCTCGCCTAGCACGATCACCGCGCTTGTCGCGGCCCGCGAACTCAGGCGCGAGCCAGGGTCGACGATCATTTACAACTGCATCACCAGCCGTGCGGTGCCCGAGATCGTCAGGGAACTCGGCGGCACGCCGGTGCGCACCCGCGTCGGGCACTCATTCATCAAGGCGGAGATGGCGCGTACCGGTGCGATCTTCGGCGGCGAGCACTCCGGGCATTTCTACTTCCGCGACTTCTGGAAGGCCGATTCCGGCATGCTCGCCGCGCTACACACACTTGCTGCGCTCGGCGAATACGACGGGTCGCTGTCCGAGCTGCTCGCGCAGTACAGCCGCTACCCCTCCTCGGGTGAGATCAACTCGACGGTCGACGATCCGCAGGGCGTCATCGCGCAGGTAGAGAAGCACTACACCGGATCCGAAGGCGTCACCCTCGACCACCTCGACGGCCTGACCGTGAGCCACGACGCCTGGTGGTTCAATCTGCGTGCTTCCAACACCGAGCCGCTGCTGCGCCTCAACGTGGAGGCTGACGACCGCTCCACGATGGAGCGGGTGCGCGACGAAGCGCTCGCACTCATCACGAAAGGTGCGACCGCATGAACCTCGATCCGGCTCTGCTCGAACTACTGGCCTGCCCTGACTGCCATGCGCCGCTGGAGGCGCGCGACGCCGAGAACCTCCTCGTTTGCACCGGTTGCGGGCTGCGCTACCCGGTCCGCGACGACATTCCGGTGCTCCTGATCGATGAGGCCGAGCGACCGGCGTGACCGAAGCGCGCCGGTTCGTCGTCGACGAATACCTCCTCGACGACCCCGAGGCGATCGCCGAACGTGACCCGGGCGATGCGCTGATCGCGGTTGCTTCCGCTCCGGCGCAGGTACGCGAATCCGTCTTCACGGCAGGGGAAATCGATTACTCGGAGCTGGTCGCTGACGGCCGGCCGCGGTCCATCGTCGTAGCCGGGATGGGAGCGGCTGGGCGCGCCGGCGACCTGCTCGGCGCCGTACTCGGCAACAGCTGCCCGATCCCAGTGCTCTCGCACCGTGGCTACGGGCTGCCCGGCTGGGTCGGGCCCGCAGACCTTGTCGCCGTCGTCTCGCAGTCGGGCATGACGGAGGAGACGCTGTCTGCTGCGGATGAGGCTGTACGCCGCGGTTGCCGGGTCTTCGCCGTCACCCGGGGCGAGTCATCGCTGGCGGACCGGATCGAGGGCCGCGGCCCGGTCGCCGTCCTGCCGCGCACCAGCCGCCGTTCGTCGACGAGCTTGTGGGGACTGTCCATTCCGCTGATCTTCCTGGCCGGCGAACTCGGCCTCGGCGGCGGCGGGCCGGCCGCGATCGGCGAGCCGGTCGAGATCCTCGAGTCCATGACCGAGCGCTTCAAGCCGACCCGCGACGCGTTCCTCAACCCAGCGAAGACCCTCGCCCTGGCACTCGCCGGCCGGCTCCCGATCGCCTGGGGCACGACCGCTGTGACCGGGGTAGCGGCCGCGCGCTTCGCCAACCAGCTCGCGGTCATCGCGCAGTACCCGGCCATCTCCGGGGTGCTGCCCGAGGCGGGACACCGGGAGTCGGCCGGCCGCGACATGCGCGAGCACGGCGGCCTGCCCGTGCACTTCGCCCTGTTCCGCGACACCGACGAGCATCCCCAGGTCGCCAACAGGGCCGATGCCGCCCGCGAATTGCGTGAATCGATGGGCAGTTCCGTCGTGGAGATCAAGGCCGAGGGCGCCACCCCGCTCGCCCGGCTCGCCTCGCTGGCGGCACTCGGCGACTTCGCGGCGGTCTACTTGGCGCTGCTCCTGGGCGTCAATCCGGCCGGGCCGCGATCCGCAGGCGCACTGCGCCCACCCCCGCTCCAGTGAGCGCGCCCGGACGCAACAAGGCGGTCGTCGCCGCGCTCGCCGCCAATCTCGGCATCGCAGCGTCCAAGTTCGTTGCCTTCGCCTTCACGGGATCCGCGTCGATGCTCGCCGAGGGCATCCACTCCGTTGCCGACTCGGGCAACCAGCTGCTCCTTCTGTACGGCGGCCGGCAGGCTCAGCAGGCACCCGACGAGGAACACCAGTTCGGTCACGCCGGGGCGCGCTACTTCTACGCGTTCGTCGTCGCGGTCGTGCTCTTCACCCTCGGGTCGCTGTTCGCGCTGCTCGAGGGCTACGACAAGCTGCGCAACCCGCACGAGGTGGAGAAGCCGGTCATCGCCGTGGGCGTTCTCCTCGTCGCGATCGTTCTGGAAGGCCTGTCCTTCCGTACCGCGGTTCGCGAGGCGAATCCGCACCGCGGCGATCGGTCGTGGTCGCATTTCATCCGGCACTCCCGCTCGCCCGAACTCCCTGTGATCCTGCTGGAGGACTCGGGTGCGCTGATCGGTCTGGCGCTGGCCCTCACCGGCGTCGTACTCGCGTTCGTCACCGGCGAACCTCGGTACGACGCCCTCGGCACCATGTCGATCGGCCTGCTGCTCGGCGCGATCGCGATCGTCCTCGCCGTCGAGATGAAGAGTCTGCTACTGGGCGAGAGCGCCACCACCGATCAGGAAGTCGCCATCACCGCCGCCCTGGTGGACGGCGCCGAGATCGAGCAGCTCATCGATCTGAAGACGATGCACCTCGGCCCGGATGACCTGCTCGTCGCGGCGAAACTGCAGATGACCGCCTCCTTGACCTTCGCCGGGGTGGCGCGGGCCATCAACGAGGCGGAGGCCCGGGTGCGCGCCGCCGTGCCGATCGCGCGGATGATCTACCTCGAGCCCGACGTATTCAGCACCGAGTACGAGTCGCCAGGGTCGACGGCCCTCTAGGAGATGGGTTCGAAGCGCGCGGTGAAGTGCCGCAGCGCCGGGGGCTCTTCGACGATCCGGTACGCCGGCAGGTCGGCCCGGCGGGCGGCGACCTGCTCGCACACTTCGATGACGTAGTCGATGTGGCTCTGCGTATAGGTCCGGCGCGGGATCGCGAGCCGCACGAGGTCCATCGCGGCAGGCGATTCGGAGCCGTCCGGATGCCGGCCGAACATCACGGTCCCGATCTCGCAGCCGCGTACGCCGCCCGCCTCGAACAGTGCCGCGGCCAGCGACTGACCCGGGTAGGACAGCGGCGGCACGTGCGGGAGAAGCGACCGCGCGTCGATGTAGACGGCGTGGCCGCCGATCGGCTGCACGACCGGAATCCCCATGGCTACCAGGGCTTCCCCGAGGTAGGCGG
>JBDTYE010000157.1:0-6814 GCA_040005895.1 Actinomycetota bacterium
CGCGCCGCGCCATCACCAGCAACGTATAGACGCCGGACGAGGTCGGCGCCGGGGAAAGGGAACTGCGATCGACGGAAGTCACCGACATCGGGACTCCTAGTCGAGCGCGCAGGCGAGAAACCACGCGCCCCGCGACCAGTCGAAGCACAAGTCGTAGACACCTATCGCGGCCATCCGGCCGGCGCCCGCTTCGACCCGCCAGAAGTCACGCTCCGCGCCCACATCGCCTGAAGCCGGCGCCTGCAGCGCGGGCGAGAGGCGCCACCAACGACCGGATTCGGACCAGCGGGCGAGCACGGTGCGAACGACGTAGAGCCGGTCGCGCCAGAGAAACTGAGACGGATCGGCGTCACGGCGCTGGACTTCCACCGGGTCGGCGTACCTGCGGCTCATCGGGCGTCCTTCCCTCGTCGGTCCACTGCCGCGGGTGCGGCAGTGCTGGCGCCGGGGGAAGTCGACGGTTTCGGCGGCACCGGTCCGAGCGGGACGCTTCCCCAACGTCCCCACCCGGACCGGTGACCGCCCGGCCGGACTCACGGTGGTCGAGGACCGCGAGCCGACCGGACGGACGTGTCCGCCGGTGGAAATACGCTCCGCGAGAGCGCATCGCCAGTGTTCGAACGTATGTTCGAACACTGCACACAGTAAACCCACGCACCGACACTCCGTCAACGGGCTGTGGACATTCGCTGAAGCGCTCCACCTACGAGCGCCGCTCAACGCCGACGGGCACAATGTGCGGCCATGGCGCCGACGCTCTACCACCGGATCTCGGGCGGCAGTCTCGAACGGCTCGCCGCACTCAGCGACGGCGTGTTCGCAATCGTCATGACCTTGCTGGTGCTGGAAATCCGCATTCCCACGGAGCATCCGCCGCACTCCCAGAACCCGGTCTGGGTCAGCGGCGCGCTGCGGTCCGAGTCACTGCTCTGGCACCGGCTGGGTCACATCGCGCCGCTGCTGCTCGTCTATCTCCTGAGCTTCCTGACGCTCGGCATCTTCTGGATGGGACAGCAGACACAGCTCAACCACTTCGACCGCGGCGACCGCCGGCTGACCTGGACCTACCTGCTCTTCCTGTTGGCTGTGACCCTGATGCCGTTCTCGACTTCGCTGCTCGGCGCGTTCATCACCTACCGGCTCGCCTTGGGCATCTACTGGCTCAACTTGCTGCTACTCGGCGTACTGCTCTACCTCAGCCTCGACCACGCCGTCCGCGCCGGACTGCTGAAGACGGACGTCTCAGCCGACGTCATCGCAGCGATGCGGCGGCGCATCGTCGTCTATCAGCTGCTCTACGCATTCGGTGCGTCGCTGGCGATCGTCAACACCTATCTCAGCATCGGTTTCCTCGTCCTCATGCAGCTCAACTCGGTCATCACCCCGCGGTTCGGGTGGCTAGACCGCTTCTGAACCCGGCAGCCCCGCCACCCACCGGCACCACCTCCGAGCGTGAACCTTGGACCCTCAAACGTCACGGCCAGCGTGACGGTTGGAGGTCCAACGTCCGCGAAATCAAACAGGGCTGACGGGCTCGGAGCGGCGTTTCAGGCGCGGGGTGTTCTGCGGACGCTGATCGGCAACGGCGTGAGGGCGCCCCATTCGCGCATGGCCTGCCTCGCCTGCTCGCGCGCAGGATCGTTCGCAGCGTTGCGGCGAGCAAGGTCAGGCGACAGCAGCCGCAGGGCTCGCAGTTTCTTGGCGCGGCGCAGGACGCGCGACTGCGCGGCGGTCATACGAGCCATCGCGTTGTTAGTGTCGTCATGCATCGGGAGAGGATGCGAGAACCGATCTGATACGTCGCACGAGAGGCGCCTCGCGTGGATGTCTGGTTCAACCCGAGTTGCAGCAAGTGCCGCATCGCGAAGGAGATGCTCGACGAGGCCGGCGCCGACTACACCCTGCGCCGCTATCTCGACGAACCGCCCACGGCCGAGGAACTCGACGTGACTTTGGCGAAACTCGGCTTGCAGCCATGGGACATCACCCGCATGAACGAACCGATCGCCAAACAGCTCGACCTGGCAAACCTGGAAAAGACCCGCGAGAAGTGGCTGGCCGTCCTGATCACCCATCCCATCCTCATCCAGCGGCCGATCATCGTGACTGAAGACGGCCGCGCAGTCATTGGCCGAAGCGAAGATGCTGTCCGAAAGATCATCGGCGCATGACAGCGGAGGTACGCCGCGCGCTCGCAGTCGGCGCGCACCCCGACGACATCGACTTCGGCGCATCGGCGACCGTCGCACTCCTGTGCGACCAGGGCTGGGAGGTGCACTACCTGCTCGTCACATCAGGCCAGAAGGGCGTGCAGAACGTCGAGCAGGATCCCCAAGAATTCGGCCTGTTACGCGAACGGGAACAGCGCGCGGCCGCCGCGATCCTCGGGGTCGCCGGTGTGACTTTTCTTGGCTACATGGACGCCGAGGTGGAGCTCACCCAACAGCTGCGCAAGGACATCGCGCGCGAGTTCCGCCGGCACCGCCCGCATCGGCTGTTCGCCATCAACCCCGAACTGCTGCCGACCGACTTCTTCGTCAACCACCCCGACCACCGCGCAGTAGGCACGGCCACACTGGACATCACGATGACGGGCGGCACGACGGCGGCGATCTTCCCCGAGCTGATCATCGACGAGGGTCTGCAGCCCTGGCGGGAGCTTGAGGAAACCTGGCTGATGGGGCCCGGCGGCGGTTCGACCGTCGTCGACGTGACCACCACGGTCGACCGCAAGCTGGAGGCGCTGCGCGCGCACGCCAGCCAGGTCGGCGATCGGGACGTCGAGAAGTTCATGCGCGAGCGCATGTCCGAGCTGGGAGGCGTACACGGTTTCGAGTACGCCGAGTCGTTCCGCGTTATCAGCTACCGGCGCTGAGTAGACGGCTGTCCGAGCGCCGGCCGGACTTCTCAATGCCATGGTCCATGGCGCGCGCGGATAGGAGGCGACAGCCCGGAAACTGCCGCTAGGCTGCGGCTTGCCATTCCTTCGCAACAAAGGCTGATAGCTCATGAGCAAGCCCGCCATTCTGACCGTGGACGACGATCCGATGGTGTCCGCTGCAATCACCCGCGACCTGCGCAGCCGCTACGGCGAGGACTACCGCATTGTCCGCGCCAGTTCCGGAACCGAGGCGCTCGACGTACTGACGAAGCTGGCCCTCCGCAACCAGCCGGTCGCGTTGATCGCCGCCGATCAGCGGATGCCCGGGATGACCGGCATCGAGATGCTGGCGCAAGCGAGGACGCAGGCGCCGATCGCGAAATACCTGCTGCTGACGGCGTACGCCGACACCGACGTCGCGATCAAGGCAATCAACGACATCGGCCTCGACTACTACCTGCTCAAGCCGTGGGATCCGCCCAAGGAGTGGCTGTACCCGGTCATCGACGACCTGCTCGAGGACTGGGCGCAGGCCAACCCCGACCATTCGTCCGACCTGCGCGTCGTCGGTCATCGATGGTCCGACCACAGCCATGAGATCAAGACGTTCCTGGCCCGCAACCACGTGTACTACCGCTGGTACGACGTCGAGCGCGATGCCGAGGCACAGCGGCTTTTGGAGCTCGCGCACGCCACTGAGGTCGATCTGCCACTGGTGCTCGTACCCGACGGCGCGCCGCTGCGCTCTCCGTCAACGCTCGACCTCGCCACCGCGCTCGGCCTGCGGACAAGGGCCGAACAGCGGCTGTACGACGTGTGCATAGTGGGCGGCGGACCGGCCGGCCTGGCCGCCGCCGTATACGCCGCATCCGAGGGTCTGAGCACCGTCATCGTCGAACGCGAAGGGCCCGGGGGTCAGGCCGGCCAGAGTGCGGCTATCGAAAACTATCTCGGCTTCCCGAAGGGACTCTCCGGATCCGACCTGACCCGCCGCGCGGTTGCCCAGGTCACTCGCTTCGGTGCCGAGATGGTGCTCGCGCGCGACGTCGTCGGCTACGAGACCCGCGGCTCGGTGCACGCCGTGCTCTTCGGGGATTCAGACGCCATCGAGGCACGCGCGCTCATTCTGGCGACGGGTGTCTCCTACCGGCGAATGGAGGCTGCCGGCCTCGGCGACCTCACCGGCCGCGGCGTCTACTACGGCTCGACCGCCAGCGAGGCCAGCCAGTGTGAAGGCGACGATGTCTACATCGTGGGCGGAGCCAACTCGGCGGGTCAGGCGGTGCTCAACCTGGCGCGCTTCGCCAAACGCGTCGTGCTGGTCATCCGCGCGGCGAAGCTCGACGAATCGATGTCCCACTACCTCATCGAGCGGATCAAATCCGCCGACAACGTCGAGGTGCGCTATCGCAGCGAAGTCGTCGCGTGCCGAGGTCAGGACCATCTCGAGGCGCTCACGATCGCCAACCGGGACACCGGTGAGCGCGAGGAGGTGTCATCGAGCTGGCTGTTCATCTACATCGGCGCCTCGCCGCGCACGGAGTGGCTGAGCGCCGACATCGTACGTAACGAGAAGGGCTTCGTCGTCACCGGTCGGGAGCTGCAGAACCACCCGCACCGTTGGCCCCTGTCCCGGACGCCCTTCGCGTTGGAGACGAGCGTGCCGGGGGTCTTCGCAGCGGGGGACGTGCGGCTCGAGTCGATGAAACGCGTCGCGTCGGCGGTCGGTGAAGGCGCGATGGCCGTCTACCTCGTGCACCGCTACCTGGCCACGGTCTGATGCGTGTCGACGATCTCCGCCCGCTGGCGCTCTTCGACGGTCTCACCGACGACCGGCTCGGGGAGCTGGTCGCGGCCGGCACCGAGGTGCGTATCGAGCCGGGAGTGGAGTTGTTCCACGAGGGCGAGCACGCCGACTTCTGGTGGGTGCTCGTCGACGGCGCCCTCAATCTGACGCGGCTCGTCGGGCGCGAGGAGTCGCTGGTCGGACGGATGGACGTGCCCGGCCGCTGGGCCGGCGGGTTCAGGGCGTGGGACGAGCACGGCGTCTATCTCGCGACGGGGCACGGAGTTGTCGCAGGGCGGGTGCTGCGGTTGCCCGCCGAGGTGCTGCGCGCCCTGTGTGACGCGTGGTTCCCCTTCGGCGGTCACCTGATCGAAGGGCTGTACAAGACGGCGCGCACCATCGAGTCGACCGCGCGGCAGCGCGACGCCCTCGTCACGCTCGGCACACTGGCGGCGGGGCTCGCGCACGAGATCAACAATCCGGCGGCCGCCGCGACGCGTGCGGTGGACGCGCTGGAAACCGCGTGCCAGGCGCTGCTGTCGTCATTCGGCTGGCTCGCCGGTGGAGAGGTCTCCGTACCGCAGTTGCAGGAACTAGAGGCGCTGCGCAGGGGGATCAAGCCTCGTCCGAGTGTCCTCGATCCGCTGGAACTGGCGGACCTCGAGGAGGAGCTCTCGTCATGGCTCGGTCGGCATGGCGTCGAACGGGACTGGGTCGTCGCGCCGCCGCTGGCTGCCGCCGGCGTCGACCTCGCGTGGTGCGAGCGGGCGGCGTCCGCTCTGCCCGGGTCCGCTCTGGCGGCGGGACTGGAATGGGTGGCGAGCACTCTCTCGGTCGGCACGCTGCTGTCGGAGGTCAAGGAATCGACCGGCCGCATCTCCGACGTCGTAGCCGCAGTCAAGTCGTATTCGCAGATGGACCGCGCGTCCATGCAGCACATCGACCTGACGGAAGGTCTCGAAAGCACGCTTGTGATGCTCGGGCACAAGCTGCGCGACGGTGTGACGATCGTGCGTGACTACGGCGCCGGCGTACCCAAGATCGATGTGTACGCCGGCGAGCTCAACCAGGTGTGGACCAACCTGATCGACAACGCCATCGATGCAATGGTCGGCGTGGGGACGTTGCGACTCGTCACGCGCGCTGACGGCGACTTCGTCGCTGTCGAGATCTGCGACACGGGCCCCGGCATGCCGCCGGCCGTTGCGGCCCGCGCCTTCGATGCGTTCTTCACCACCAAGGAGGTGGGCAAGGGCACCGGCCTCGGCCTCGACATCGCCCGCCGCATTGTCGAGGACCGCCATGGCGGCAGCATCACCATGGACTCCCAGCCCGAGGGCATGGTCGTGCGAGTCCGACTCCCCGTCCTCGCACGCGAGCCCGGGCGCGGCCCCAAGTAGTCCATCCCAGCGTCAATTCGCGTAGTTCCCCGGCGCTACGCGCCGCACCGTCGCGGGGGGCCGTCGGCGCTGGCGACGTAGGGGATACTCGCGCGGTGACTGACGCGCTGACCGACGTGCTGGAGACCGCAGACCTGCGCCAGCGCATCCACAAGTCCCTCGCCGAATTCCTCGCGCAGCAGGTCAACGGCCTCGACGCGATCGGCGACGACCTCGCGCCGGTCGGTCAGGCGCTGCAGGAGTTCGTTCTCGAGGGCGGCAAGCGGATCCGGCCGGCCTTCTGCTACTGGGGCTGGCGCGGCGCCGGCGGCCCGGACAACGACGAGATCGTCACCGCGGCGAGCGCTCTCGAACTCGTCCACGCGGGCGCTCTCATCCACGACGACGTGATGGACGCGAGCGACACCCGGCGCGGGCGTCCGGCGATTCACAGGCGCTTCGAGCGCCTGCACCGCGACAGTGGCTGGCGCGGCGACCCGGCCGGCTTCGGCACTTCGGCCGCCATCCTGCTCGGTGACCTCTGCCTAATCTGGGCGGATCAGATGCTGCTCTCCTCCGGACTCCCCGGCGAGTCCCTGGTACGAGGCCGCCCGACGTTCGACCTCATGCAGTCCGAAGTGATGGCCGGGCAATACCTCGACGTGGTCGAGCAGGCCCGCGGCACCGGCACCGTCGAGACCGCGCTACGCGTTGCCCGCTACAAGACCGCGAAGTACACCATCGAGCGCCCGCTGCAGCTGGGCGCCG
>JBDTYE010000158.1:0-6771 GCA_040005895.1 Actinomycetota bacterium
GCTCGTTCAACGACATCAAGCCGGAGGACGTCATCGAGACCTTCGAGATGCGGGAGAAGCCGCGGGAGTAGCGCCTGTGTTCACCGGCATGGTCGCGCTCGATGTGCTCCTGGGGGACGTGCATTCCCTCAAGGAGAAGCGCTCCGTCGTACGCCCGATCGTGGCTTCGCTGCGGCGCACCTTCGAGTGCGCCGCGGCCGAAGCGGGGCACCTCGACCTGTACCGGAGAGCGCTGATCGGAGTGGCCGTCGTTTCGGCACAGGCCGCACACTGCGAGAAGGTGCTCGATGAAGCAGTACGACTTGTCGAAGCACATCCTGAGATAACGGTGCTGTCGAGCCGACAGCGCCTCTACGCCCTGGAGGACGAGTGACTGACGCCGGCCGTGCGCGGCGCCTGGGAGACCGGATCAAGGTGGTCGTCGCCGAGACGCTCGAACGCGGCATCAAGGACCCCCGCCTCGGCTTCGTCACCGTCACCGACACCAGGATCACGCCCGACCTGCGCGAGGCGAAGGTCTTCTACACCGTCTACGGCGACGACACGGCCCGGTCCGAAACCGCCGCCGCTCTGATGAGTGCGACCGGCATCGTCCGCGCCGAAGTCGGCAAGCAGTGCCGGCTGCGGTTCATCCCTACGATCGAGTTCGTGGCAGACGCAGTCCCTGAAACCGGCAGGCATATCGAGGACCTGGTGGCCCAGGTCCGTGCGCACGACGCCGAGCTGGCGGCCGCCGCGGTCGACGCGGTGCCGGTCGGCGAGGCCGACCCGTACCGGCGAGCAGTTGAGGAAGAGCTGTGACGGCGCCGCTGCCTGAGGTATTTGCGGGTACGCCGGCGGAGTCGTCGTTCGACGAAGCCATCCGCCTGCTGTTCGAGGCAGACGAGGTCGCCCTCCTCTGCCATGTGGGTCCTGACGGCGACGCGCTCGGATCGCTACTCGCCATGGGCATCGCCCTATGGGCGATGGGTAAGCGCGTCGTGGCTTCGTGGGGGAGCGATCAACTCGTCGTACCGCCCATGTATTCGTTCCTGCCGGGCCTCGACCTGCTGTGCGCGGCCCGCGACTTTCCGGTCGAACCGCCCTTGCTGGTGACGTTCGACACTGGGTCGGTGGACCGGCTCGGCACTCTGGCTCCGGTCATCGACAAGGCCACTACGGTGATCATGATCGACCACCACGCCTCCAACACGTCGTTCGGCACGATCAACGTTCTCGCACCGGCCGCGGCCGCGACCGCGGAAATCGTCTACCACCTGCTGCGCGGTCTCGGCGTCTCCGTCGACGCCGACATCGCCGCGTGCCTCTACACCGGCCTGACGACAGACACCGGCTCCTTCAAATTCACGGCGACCTCGCCGTCGGTGCACGAGATCGCCGCCGAGTTGCTTCGTACCGGGATGCGCCACGACCTGATCTCGCGGCGGATCTGGGACACCAACAGGGTGCCCTACATCCGCCTGTTGGGGACTCTGCTGAGCCGCGTCATCTTCGAGGCCGAACACGAACTCATCTGGACCTACTCGGCCAACGACGACCTGGCTGTCTCGGGTGTCCTCATGGAGGAGATCGAGGGCGTCATCGACGTCATTCGCACCGCTGACGACGCGGAGATCGCCGTCATCTGCAAGCAGGACACCGACGGTTCACAGAAGGTGTCGATGCGGTCCAAAGGCCACATCGACGTCGGCGACATCTCGGTCTCGCTGGGCGGCGGGGGGCACCGGTACGCCGCCGGGTTCACCAGCCTCGACAGCGTCGAGGCGACCATGGCCCGGATCAGGCACTGCATCGAGCTTGCACCGCGCCTGGAAGCATGAGCGCGCCGGCGGTCAGCGGGCTGCTGCTCGTGGACAAGCCGGCTGGACTCACCAGTCACGACGTCGTGGCGCGGGTACGCCGCCTGGCGGGCACCCGTCGCGTGGGACACGCCGGCACACTCGATCCCATGGCCACCGGCCTGCTCGTCATCGGTATGGAGAAGGCGACCAGGCTGCTCGGCCACCTCGCGGGCCACGACAAGGACTACACGGGCACCCTCGTGCTCGGCCAATCGACTTCGACGGACGACGCCGAGGGTTCGGTGGTTGCCTCCGCCGACGTCTCCGGTGTCACTGACCAGGCGATAGCGGCGGCCGCCGCTTCCTTGGTCGGTCACATCATGCAAGTCCCACCAGCGGTCAGCGCCATCAAGGTCGACGGCGTCCGGTCCTATGCCCGGGCCCGGCGCGGCGAGCACGTAGACCTGCCCGCGCGGCCGGTGCACGTCGCGTCCTTCGACGTGCTCGCCGTACGCCGCGTGCCTGGGGTCATCGAGGTCGATGTCGCCGCGTCGGTCGGGGCCGGCACCTACATCCGCGGTCTCGCCCGTGACGTCGGCGCAGCGCTGGGCGTGGGCGGGCACCTGAGTGCGCTGCGGCGTACCCGGATCGGCGGTTACCGGCTCGCCGAGGGCCGCGCGCTCTCCGAGTTGGAAGCGCTGTCGCAGGCGGGAGAGTTCGGCGCCGCGGTGCTGCCCCTCGCCGACGCGGTCGCCGCGGCCTTTCCGCGGCGCGACGTCGACGCCGAGACAGCGGTCAAGGTCGGCCATGGCGGCACCCTGCCAGCCGCCGGCTTCGGCCCGGGCCCGGTCGGGATTTTCGGTCCGGACGGGGATGTTCTGGCGCTGATGGAAGAACACGGCGACACTGCCGCTGCCCTGTGCGTTTTCATCGGCGGGTAGCTCGGGCGCGGTTGAGGCCTCGGATTCTGGAGGAGCGGTAGTGCAGAGGTGGCGCGGTCTGGAGGCGGTCCCGCCCGGGTGGGGCCGGTGCGTCGCGACGATCGGCGTGTTCGACGGCGTACACCGCGGGCACCAGCAGATCATCGGCCGGGCGGTCGAACGCGCCCAGTCCGAGCATCGGCCGGCGGTGGTGATCACGTTCGACCCGCACCCCGCCGAGGTGGTCCGGCCGGGGACTCACCCGGCCGCGCTCACCACCCCGCAGCACAAGGCCGAACTCGTCGAGGCGCTCGGCGCCGACGTGCTGTGCCTGCTCCCGTTCACCGTCGAGTTCTCGCGGATGTCGCCGAAGGAGTTCGCGCACGCCGTGCTGGTCGAACGGCTGCACGCGGCCAACGTCGTGGTGGGCGACAACTTCCGGTTCGGCCACGGCGCTGCGGGCGGCCTCGACACCCTCGTGACGCTCGGAGCCGAATTCGGCTTCGCAGCCGAAGGCGTGCCGCTACTCACGGACAACGGCACGACTATTTCCTCGACGTACGTCCGCGCCTGTGTCGACGCGGGCGACGTGACGACCGCTGCCCGCGCCCTCGGCCGCCCGCACCGCGTCGACGGCATCGTCGTGCGCGGCGATGCGCGCGGGCGCGAGCTCGGCTACCCGACGGCCAACCTGCAGACCGTTCCGTACGCCGCGGTGCCTGCGGACGGTGTCTACGCCGGCCGACTGATCCGGCGGTCGGGCGTGCTGCCCGCCGCGATCTCGATCGGTACGAACCCGACTTTCGCCGGCCGGGAGCGCCGGGTTGAAGCCTTCGCTCTCGACTTCTCCGGTGATCTGTACGGCGAGCAGATCGCGGTCGACTTCGTGACGCGGCTGCGCGACGTCGCCAGATTCGACACGGTTGACGCTCTGGTCGAGCAGATGCACAGGGACGTCGCTGCGGCCAGGATCGACCTGGCGGTCTGACTCACCCTGTCGGGTGACGGCCTCCGGGCGCGCATCGGCCGACATTTGATACTGCCGCCCGTCGGCGGCGTCCCGCTGGGAAGAGAGAGCACATGTCGCGCACGCACCCGAACATCCTCGTCGTCGATGACGACCCGAGCGTGCGGATGCTCGTAGCCGACGTCCTCGAAACCGAGGGCTACGACGTTCATGCAGTCGCGGACGGCTTTGCGGCACTCGCGCGGGTCAACTGCCTCGCGCCGGACTGCATCATCCTCGACGTCATGATGCCCGGCATGGACGGCCACGCCGTTCTCGACCAGATCCGCGCTCGGGCGTCTGAAATCCACGTACCAGTCGTGATGCTCACCGCCAACGCTGCGGACGACCAGGCCTGGCAGGCCTGGTCCGAGGGTGTCGACTACTTCATGACCAAGCCGTTCGACCCGGAAGAGCTGCTGCGCTACCTCAGCTACCTGGTCGCCGCCCCGACCGCCGCCGACGCCTGACACCGCCGACGCCTGACCCCGCCGCACCAGCGCCACGACCTGCTGCGCCCATGATCCAGGGAAGATGCAGCCGGTATCGCCGGTCCATCTCGCCCTCGATCATTGCGGTCGCGCCCGACCACTGATGCGCGGGGCTGAATACAGGGCTGAGCGCCTTCGGTGCTAGCCTGTTGTGGTTGCCGACCCAGGTCGGCGTGCTGTTCTCTGCCCGCGTGCATAAGACCTCGGGCGCAGCGCTCACCACAAAGGAGCTCGAAGCCCGGTGCCTCTCGCCCAGGACGTCAAGAAGCAGATCATGACCGACTACGCGACGGTCGAGAACGACACGGGTTCGCCTGAAGTGCAGGTCGCGATGCTGACCAAGCGCATTGCCGACCTCACCGAGCACCTCAAGTTCCACAAGCACGACCACCACAGCCGCCGCGGGCTGCTCCTGCTCGTCGGGCGCCGTCGCCGGCTGCTGGGTTACCTCGCCAAGACAGACATCGCGCGCTACCGGACGCTCATCGAGCGCCTCGGCCTGCGCCGATAGCACCACACTTCGATCAGACCGCAGCCGTCCCTTCGACGGCCGCTTCTGACGAAATCCACGCCACCGCGCGGCCGACCGGCCGCGTGGCTACGCCGGAGCACGGCGGACGCCGCAATGAGGGCGTACGAGACCGGTCCTCGGTAGTGGCCTCCGGAGCCTCTCCGGACGCTTCCACTGAAGGCCGGACCTCACCTCAGGTCCCGCCAGCTCCTGTTCGCAGAGGAGGAGCCCGTGGGGGCACCTAGCACCAAGACGCACGAAGTACACACCGCGACCGCCACAGTCGGCGACCGCACCATCACGTTCGAGACGGGCCGGCTCGCGCAGCAGGCCGGCGGTTCCGTGCTGGTCAAGCTCGGCGACACCGTGGTGCTGTCCGCAACGACCGCGGCCAAGCACCCCAAGGAGCAGCTCGACTTCTTCCCGCTGACGGTCGACGTCGAAGAGCGGATGTACGCAGCCGGCAAGATTCCCGGTGGCTTCTTCCGCCGGGAGGGCCGCGCGAGCGAGGACGCGACGCTCACCTGTCGCCTCATCGACCGGCCGCTGCGCCCGTCGTTCCCGAAGGGCATGCGCAACGAGATCCACATCGTCGCGACGGTTCTCGCGCTCGACCCCGCGCATCCGTACGACGTCATCGCCATCAACGCTGCGTCCGCGTCGACGTTGCTGGCCGGCCTTCCCTACAGCGGCCCGGTGGGCGCGACGCGTGTGAGCCACGTCGACGGACAATGGATCGCGTTCCCGACCTGGGAAGAGAGCGACCGGGCGACGTTCGACATGGTCGTCGCGGGCAGCGTGCTGCCGGACGGCGACGTCGCGATCATGATGGTCGAGGCGGAGGCGGCTCCGGCCACCATCTCGCTGATCGCGGGCGGCGCCCCGATGCCGACCGAGGACGTCGTCGCGAGTGGCCTCGAGGCCGCCAAGCCGGCCATCAAGGCCGTCTGCGAGGCGCAGCTCGAGTTGGCTCGCAAGGCCGCCAAGCCGACCGTCGACTATCCGTTGTTCCTCGAGTACCAGGATGACGTCTTCGAAGGCGTGTCCTCGGCGATCTCCGACGAGCTTTCCAGCGCTCTGACTATCGCCGACAAGCAGAGCCGCGAGGCCGAGCTCGACCGCCTCAAGACCCTCGTCACCGAGAAGATCGGCAGCGACTTCGAGGGCCGCGAGAAGGAGATCTCGGCGGCCTACCGCTCGCTCACCAAGAAGCTGGTGCGAAAGCGCGTCACGACCGAGAAGGTCCGCATCGACGGGCGCGGCCTGACCGACATCCGGCCGCTCGCGGCCGAGGTCGGCGTGCTGCCGCGGGTGCACGGCTCGGCGATCTTCGAGCGGGGCGAGACGCAGATCCTCAACGTCACGACGCTCAACATGGTGCGCATGGAGCAGATGGTCGACACGCTCAACCCGGAGACCCGCAAGCGCTACATGCACCACTACAACTTCCCGCCGTACTCCACCGGTGAGACCGGCTTCATGCGCGGTCCCAAGCGCCGGGAGATCGGCCACGGCGCGCTCGCCGAGCGGGCGCTCCTGCCAGTCGTGCCGAGCAAGGAAGAGTTCCCGTACGCCATCCGGGTCGTGTCCGAGGCGCTGAGCTCCAACGGCTCCACTTCGATGGGCTCGGTCTGCGGATCCACCCTGTCGCTGCTCAACGCGGGTGTGCCGCTCAAGGCGCCGGTGGCCGGCATCGCGATGGGGCTGATCTACGAGGGCGGCGAATACGTCACGCTGACCGACATCCTCGGAGCCGAGGACGCCTACGGCGACATGGACTTCAAGGTGGCCGGCACCAGCGAGTTCGTCACCGCGCTGCAGCTCGACACCAAGCTCGACGGGATTCCCGCCTCGGTCCTCGCGTCGGCGCTGACTCAGGCGAAGGAAGCACGGCTCGCGATCCTCGCGGTCATGAACAACGCAGTGTCCGGCCCGCAGGAGATGTCGCCGTACGCACCGCGGGTCATCACCGAGAAGATCCCGGTCGACAAGATCGGCGAGATCATCGGCCCGAAGGGCAAGATGATCAACCAGATCCAGGCCGACACCGGTGCCGACATCA
>JBDTYE010000159.1:0-6624 GCA_040005895.1 Actinomycetota bacterium
TCGCGTCGGCCTACATCGCCAGGTCGCTTGCCCTGTTTGCCGGACATAGGGTCGAGCGCGTCTATTGGTACGCGTGGGACGACCACGGGTTCACCGGGCTGTACCTGACACAGCCGAACGGCAAGCCGACAGAGGCGGGACGGGTATTCGGCCTGATGACGAAGTGGCTGCTCGGCGCGAGGCCCGACACGTGCGAGCGATTCGGGTCGGGCAAATCGGAAGGCGCTTTCGCCTGCTACTTCAGCCGCGGGGAGGAGCGCTTCCAGATTCTCTGGCATCCGGGGACGACTGTGCAGTACGACGTTCCGGCCGGCTTCAAGACGATCCGTCGGCTGGACGGCGGGTCGGCCGCCTTGACCGGTACGACAACACCGGTCAACCCTGTTCCCGTGCTCATCACGACCGCCGCCTCATGACCTGGCGCCCGCTGTCGGCCGTGGCCGTAGGCGTGCTGATCGTGACCGGCTGCACCGCGGCGAAGGCGCACCCGGTCACCGTGGCGACCAGTGCAGCTACCGGCCCCGCGTCCACTGGCAAACCCTCCACGGCCGATGCGCCGAGCGGGGGGCCGGCGTCGCCCGGGGGCTCGGCTGCCGCGCTGGCCGCGTCCCCGGCGGCGACCCCGTCAGCGGCTGCGCTGTCCGCCTTCTATCGGCAGAAACTGACGTGGAAGTCCTGCGGCGGCGGCTTCTCGTGTACCCACGCCGATGTGCCGCTGGACTACTCGAAGCCCGGTGCCAAGCGGATCCAGATCTCGATGATCAAGCTCCCTGCCCGCAAGACCAGCCAGCGGATCGGATCGCTGTTCATCAACCCGGGTGGCCCCGGCGGTTCTGGCATCGGCTACGCGCGGTACGCCGAGAGCGCCATCCCGCGCGGCGTGCGGGACCGTTTCGACATCGTCGGATTCGACCCCCGCGGCGTCGGCGAGAGCTCACCTGTGCGATGCGCGACCGGTGCACAGCTCGACAGTTGGCTCGCCGTCGACCCGTCGCCGGACGACAGCAGGGAACTGCAGGCGTTCGTCTCGATGTCCAAGGCGTTTGCCGCCGGCTGCCAGCAGCGCAGCCGCGTGCTCCTGGCGCACGTCGGCACCCGCGATTCCGCGCGCGATCTCGACGTGATGCGCGCGGCTGTCGGCGATGACAAGCTGACGTTCCTCGGCAAGTCCTACGGCACCTACCTGGGCGCGCTCTACGCAGACATGTTCCCGCAGCGGGTCCGCGCCCTGGTGCTCGACGGGGCAGTCGACCCGACTATCGATACGCAGGCCCTCGGCCGCGTCCAGGCGCAGGGCTTCGAGGTGGCGCTCACCGCGTTTCTCGACAACTGCGCCAAGACTTCGTCCTGCGCGTTCGGCAAGACTCCCGACATCAGGGCCCGCTTCGACGCGCTGCTCGCACGCATCGAAAGACAGCCGCTGGCGACCCCGAGCGGGCGCACGGTCGGACCGGACGCGGCTTCCATCGGCGTGGCGGAAGCCCTGTACAGCAGGCAATACGGGTGGCCTGTGCTGCGTCAGGCACTCTCGCAGGCGGAGACCGGCGACGGGTCGGGGCTGCTGTTGCTGTTCGACAGTTATACCGACCGCGACGCCGGTGGCAGCTACTCCAATCTGCTCGAGTCCTACACGGCAATCAGTTGCATCGACCGACCCTCGCCGACGGACCTCGCGACGTACCAGGCAGATGCACGGCGACAGGCAACCGAGTCACCCCACTTCGGCGCCGCGTCGGCGTTCAGCGGGCTGCCGTGCGCCTACTGGCCGGTGCCGCCCGTTGATCGGCCACGGCCGCTGAAAGCGCATGGCGCCCCGGCAATCCTCGTGATCGGTACGACGCGTGATCCGGCCACGCCGCTGGTGTGGGCGAGAGCGCTCGCGAGCCAGCTCGAGTCCGGCCGGCTGCTCACCTTCAACGGGGACGGACACACCGTCTACGGAGACGGTGACTCGTGCGTCGACAAGGCCGGAAACAGCTATCTCATCGACCTCGTGGTGCCCGCTTCGGGCAAGCGCTGCGGCTGACAGCGCGGCGCTTGCGTTGGGGTAAACTGCGCCGGCACCACGCCGCCTTAGCTCAGTCGGTAGAGCGTCTCACTCGTAATGAGAAGGTCATCAGTTCGATTCTGATAGGCGGCTCCATCCACTGCGAAGATCCCGGGAAGACATGTCTGATCCGACTTTGCGATCCGTCCGAGCAATGAGTGCGGTTCGTCGGGGCACCTTGGCTGCCCTCGCGCTCCTGGTCGCCGTGTGGACGTTCGCGATCACGTGGGAGTGGTCGTTCATCGACGACGCCGGTTTGAAAACGGCAGTGAACCAATACACCCACAGCAAGGGGGCCATTGGCGGTCTCTGGGACCTGTTTACCGACCTGCAGCGCAGCGATCGGAGCTGGGGCCTGTTCCGGCCGGCCTACCAATTCTGGAACACGCTCTTCTATTTGACGAATCCGGCTCTGGCGCACGGCATCCGGCTGATCATGGTGCTGCTGGTGCTGCTCGTCCCGGCCTACACCATCGGCCGTGATCGGATCACGATCGTGCTTGCCGTCGCCTTGCTGGCCGCGAACGTAACGCTCTACCTGGGGTTGTCATATCTGTCCCTCCAGGAGTTGACCGGACTAGCGTTCGTGGCGCTCGGGCTTGTCACAGGCGATCGCCGCCGGTCCGTGCTCTGGCTGATAGCCGCGTGGTTCAAGACCCCCTTTGTCTGGCTGTTCCTGGCCTGGTCGGTCTACCTGCTGATCAAGGGAAAGAAATGGGCCTGGATCAACCTGGCGGTCGGCGTCGCCACTGTCTGGCTGGCCGCCGAAGCATCCCGGCGCGGCTCTTACACCCAAGGCTTCTCGCTGGCCAACGTGCGAGCCGCGATCAAGACGGCCATTCCCCTGTTCTTCTGGCCGGGCGTCGTCGGCCTGGCCAGCGTTGTCGCTTTGCGTCCCCGGCTGCGTACCTTGGCCTGGAGAGACCCGCTGGCGTGGGTGCTGCTGGTCGGGGGTGCGCTGTACCTCGGCAACCTGCTGCCGTGGGGACATGCGGACAGCTACTACGGGGCACCACCCATCTGGTTGATGTCCGTAGGTGTCATGCGCATCATTTGGCCGGCTGAACGCGGCACCTATCGCCTGGCCCGCCCGATCGCCGCAGTCGCCACTGTCGTGGCAGTCCTTGGTGCCGTGCACGTTTCGAGGAAGATGACGACGCAGCAGCTCAACCGGAACGCTGCAGTGGTCGGTGTTCGGGATTGGGCAGAGACCATTCCAGCGGACCAGCCGATTGCACTCAATGCGCCCGAAGGCGCTCAGCGGCTCGGCGAGATCCTTGATTTCCACGGCCACCCGCACGTGATCGCCTACATCGCCGACACCGATGCCAGCACGGCCACGAAGTACTACATCTTTTTTCATGACCAGAGCAACGGCAATCCGAGACTCCAGCAGAAGGTGATCCGGCACTTCGCGTTCGCCACGATCTACCAGGTCGACTAGCAGAATCCCCGCAATCAGCCGCGGGCGGCCCAGTCGTCGCGAGTGCGCGGCATCGCGCTCCCCCCGTCGGGATCGTCGACAACACCCAGCACTTGGTGCAGCCCCAGCCCGGCATCCTCGAAACCGATCGCCGACGCCGCCATGTACAGCCGCCAGACCCGCGCGCGGCCGGCACCCACCAGGGCCACGGCGTCGTCCCAGCGCTCGTCGAGGTTGGCCAGCCAGTGCCGCAACGTCAGGGCGTAGTGCTCGCGCAGCGACTCGACGTCGCGCACCTCGAAGCCGGCGCCCTCCATCGCGAGTACGACGTCACCGACGTCGAGCAGCTCGCCGTCAGGGAAGACATACCGGCCGACGAAGGACCGGGCCCCGATCCTGGACCCGCCGACGGAGGAGATCGCGTGGTTGAGGAGTCGCCCGTTGTCGCTCAGCAGGGCGCGCAGCGTCGCGAAGTACTCACCCATCCTGGCCTTGCCGACGTGCTCGAACATGCCGACCGATGAGATTGCATCGAAGCGCTCACCAGCTAGATCCCGGTAGTCCTGCAGGCGGATCTCGACGAGATCCGCGAGCCCGGCCCGCTCGACCCGAGCCCTGGCGTACGCCGCCTGCTCGGCACTAATAGTGATGCCGACGACCTGCGCACCGTGATGCGCCGCGGCGTGCAGCGCCATCGATCCCCAGCCGCAGCCGACATCGAGCAGTCGTAGACCGCTGCGTCCGTGCAATCCGAGCTTGCGGCTGATCAGCTCGTGCTTGCCGGTCTGCGCCTGCGCGAGTGTCATCGAGTCGTCGGCGAAACGGGCGCACGAATAGGTCATGGTCGGCCCGAGGACGATCTCGTAGAACTCGTTCCCCACGTCGTAGTGGTGGCTGATCGCCTGCGCGTCGCGGGACCGCGTGTGCAGCCGGCCGCTCAGCCGCGCCTCCTCGGCGGGCGGCGCCGGCGGTGCGGAGAAGAGTTCCAGCTTGCGGGCCGCGGAGAGAGCGCGTGCGACGGCGATCGTCATCCGGCGCAGCGACCCGAGCTGCAGACCGGCGGGCCGGAGCGCCTTGACGAGGTCTATCAGGTCGCCGTCGGTCTCCAAGTCACCCGCGACGTAGGCGCGGGCGAAGCCGAGTTCGTCCGGCGACCGCATGATCCGCCGGATCGCGTCGGCGGAATTCACCCGGATCGTCGGCGTGCCGGCAGTTTTCGTGCCGGCCGGTTCGATCCTGCTGCCGTCCCAGAACACCAGCAGCGCCGGCACATCGCCCACCAGCGCGGCGATGATCGGCTGCAGCGTTGCGGCTGCTCCGCCGGTAGTGACACCGGTTGCGGAGATGACGTCCGGCGACGGCATCGTTGCCCCCTCGCGCTTGCAGTGTGCCGCTGCGGCTTCCCGCATTTGCGGTGATCAACACCTGTACGTGCGCGAGTTATTTCATGAACTCAGCCCGCGTTCGACCGCTTTTCGTACTCGTCGATAGCGGCGACGAGACCGGACCGGTCAGCCACCGTGACGGTGAGCGACGGGTGCATCGCAGTGGGAAGCAATGCGCGCACCGGATCGTGAAAGCGGATGCAGACCCCGTTGACGGACGTCCCGTACGTCGCTCCCTTGTCCGACAGCGAGAGCCGCGGCCCGAGAGCGCGGTAGGCCTTGTACGGTCCGGTCTCTTCCGCACTGGCAACGTTGCTCAGCTGCGTTGCCATCGACAGGTACCCGAACCGTGCCCGCAACTCGGTCTCGGTGACGTCGACGTACGCCGTCTTGTCCGTCACGCCCCACACGAGCAGCAACGGCCGCGCGGCCGGCAGGAAGTCGAACGTGAACCGCCTGGTGGCGCTCATGCGTGGCCGGTCGAGGCCGCGAGCCGCGCCCGCGACGCCTCGATCTCGACATAGGCCTCGGCGGCGCCGACCCAGGTGGCGCCCTCGACCGACTTGCCCGGCTCGAGATCCTTGTAGACCTCGAAGAAGTGCTGGATTTCCATCTTCATGAACTCGTCGATGTCGTCGAGGTCTTTAAGCTGCGCCATGCGCGCGTCCCGGGCGGGGACCGCGAGCACCTTGTCGTCGCCGCCCTTTTCGTCGGTCATCCGGAACATGCCGATGGCGCGGCAGCGGATCAGGCAGCCCGGAAAGGTCGGCTCGTCCAGCAGCACGAGCACATCGAGCGGATCCTCGTCCTCGCCCAGCGTGCCGTCGATGAAGCCGTAGTCAGCCGGGTATCTGGTCGAGGTGAACAGCATTCGGTCGAGGAAGATGCGCCCGGTGGTGTGGTCCATCTCGTACTTGTTGCGGGTGCCCTTCGGTATCTCGATGGTGACGTCGAACTCCACGGGGGCCCTCCCTGGCTTCTCGAGTCCGGTCGCTCGAGTCTGGCGGCTAGTGTCCAACATTGAGCGGCGTCGGCGCACGGCGCGGCGCAGAGAGGAACTCCCGGCGATGCGCAAGGCCCCCGCGGTATTCGCCGTCGGCGCCGCGCTGTTCATCCTGGCTGCGGTGCCCGCCGCGGGCGAGCCGATCCCGCTGTCGAACCCGCCGGCTCAGACCTCGACGGCGCTTCCCGGCAGGGTGGCCTCGGTGGCTGCGGTGCCGTTCGCGGTGCGCGGGCTGGGCACGGAGGTTGCCGTCACGATCGTCGACGCCGCGACGGGCCAGGTGCTCTTCAGCAAGGGCGCGAATCTGCCGGTGCAGCCCGCGTCAGCCCTCAAGATCGTGACTGCGGTAACCGTGCTGACGGTGCTGCCTGCCGAGACCACCCTGCGTACGAGGCTCGTGTCCAGCGGGTCGTTGTCCGGCGGCGTACTCAGTGGCGACCTGGTGCTCGTAGGTGGCGGCGATCCGACTCTCTCGTCGCTGGACACGGCGGCCTACCCCCCGCCGGCCAGGATGAGCGCGCTCGTGCAGGCGGTACGCCGCCGGGGCATCACGGCGATCAGCGGGCGCATCGTTGTCGACTCGTCGGCGTACACAGGTCCGGCTAAGGGGCTTGGCTGGAAGCCCACCTACGTGACCGAAGGCTCGGTGGCGCCGGTCTCCGCGCTGATGGTTGACGGCGCACACCGCCACCCGGCATCGACTCGGGGCGCCCGGTCCGGCGCGCCCGACCTGCAGGCCGGGGAACGACTCAAGGCCTTGCTGAAG
>JBDTYE010000160.1:0-6536 GCA_040005895.1 Actinomycetota bacterium
TCTTGGGGGGCATTTAACTTTTCCTTCTTGTTGCGTGGCGCACAGGTCGTGCGGCCGCGTACGGATGCGGTTTAGAGCTTGGCGACCTGGCTGAACGAGAGTTCGACAGGGGTCTCGCGGCCGAAGATCGAGACGAGAACCTTCAGCTTCTGCGAGTCGAGGTTGATCTCGTTGATCGTCGCATTGAGCGTCTGGAAGGGACCGTCCGTGACGATCACCGACTCGCCGACTTCGAATTCCATCTTCGGAGCGGCCTTCGCCGTTTCCGGAGCCGGTACGAGGATCTTGATGACTTCGTCCTTCGACAGCGGCGAGGGATGGGAACCCGATCCGACGAAGCCGGTCACGTTCGGCGTGTGGCGCACCGCGCCCCAGGACTCGTCGTCGAGATCCATCCGGACCAGGACGTAGCCCGGGAAGACCTTGCGCTGCACGGTCTGGCGCTTGCCGCCCTTGACCTCGACGACCTCTTCGGTCGGGACCTCGACCTGGTAGATCCGGTCTTCCATGTTGAGCGACTGGATGCGGCTCTCGAGGTTGGCCTTGACCTTGCCCTCGTAGCCCGCGTAGGTGTGCACGACGTACCAGGATCCGGGGGCGTTGATGATCGCCTGGGCGACCAGGTCTTCCTCGGGGAGGTCTTCCGCTGGGACGTCCTCAGCCGGGACGTCCTCTGCGGGAGCCTGCTCACCGGCAGCGTCAGTCGGGTCCAGAGCGTCAGCCGGGTCGGCGTCGGAGTCGTCGGCGGCCAATGACGCGTCCAGTACGTCGTCGACCCCGGCCTCAGCGAGGTGGTGGGCCGAGTCGGACACGGGGGACTGGGACACGTTGGGGGAGATCCTTTGCGTAGACGGTAGGTGGATCAGCCGAAGACGCGCAGGACCAGGCGGGTGAAGGCCCAGTCGAGCGCTGACACGATGAGTACGACGGCTGTGACGAACACCAGCACGACAACCGTGTAGTTGACGAGCTCTTTTCGGGTCGGGTAGATGACCTTGCGCATCTCGCTGACGGTTTCGCGGACGAACAACGAGCTGCGACCGATGCGGCCAGGGCCCTTGCCCTTGCCGCCTTTGCCGCCAGCTGCCGGCTGCTTGGCCGGCGAGGTGGTCTGGCTCGTCACGGTTGGTCCTCACTCCTGATCGGTTCGGTCATCCTCGCAGGGCAGGAGGGACTCGAACCCCCAACCACCGGTTTTGGAGACCGGTGCTCTACCAATTGAGCCACTGCCCTATCGGGCGCGACTCGCCGGTGCGCACACGACCGTTCCTAGGGCGCGCCGCTGCCGGGCAGTTCAGGCCCTGGTAGGCGAGTGTACGTGCCAGCGGCAAACGGGGCCAACAAAGGTCTCGCGGCCGACGGGTGATCCACGGCGGATGATCATGGTCATAAGCATGATCATGTGCCGTGGATCACCAGATTTTCGGGGCTGGTGGGCTGGATCAGGCGACGGCGCGGCGGGACCGCAACGCCCGCCAGGCGAGCAGACCGATTCCGCCGGCTGCCATCGCCCCGACTCCAAAACCGGCGGCGACGACGCTGGGTCTCGAACCGCTGACGGCTCCCCTGCCGTACACCGCGGCCCGCTCGACCAGACCGGGGTTGGCGGCGTTCTCCAATAGTTGGTCGAGCAGGCCGGCCGGCGGCAGTACCGGGACCTCGTGAATTTCGGCGAGGGTACGCCGCATGGCCCGGTAGGACCCGGCGACCTCGCCGCAGTCGGCGCAATCGGCGAGATGGCCGCGAAGCTCGAACGCACGCCGGGACGACAGTTCGTGGCCGTCGAGCCCGGGCAGATCAGCCCGGACTGCGGCGCACTCGGTGGCGGTCGGCTTGGAGGAGTTCATGAACTTGCCCTTCGGGACCGCGGTAGCGGGGTGACGGTGCTGTCGGTGAGCGCTGCCCGCAGTCGCTCGCGGGCGCGGAAGAGTCTGACCTTGACGGCCGATTCGGTGAGCCCGGTCGCGATGGCGACCTCGGCTGTGGAGAGGCCTTCGACATCGCGAAGGACGACGATCGTTCGCGCTGATTCCGGCAGGGCGGCGACGGCGGCCTCGGCGCGGGCGAGGAGCTCGGAGCGCTCGGCGCGCTCGGCCGGACCCGGCGCGGAGTCGGCCAGATCGCCGTACTCGGAGTCGGGTGCGCCGAGAGCGCCGGCCGCGCCGAGCAGCGGCCGCTTGGCACGTTTGCGCATCGCGGTCAGGGAGGTGTTGACGGTGACGCGGTGCAGCCAGGTGCCGAAGGCGGCGTCGCCGCGGAAACCCTTTACGGATCTGAGCACGCGCACGAACACCTCCTGAGTCACGTCGGCCGCCTCGTCCCGGTCGCGGACGAGCCGATAAGCGAGGGCATAGACATCGGCGTACGTCGCCCGAATCAGCGCGTCCATCGCGCCGGGGACCCCCGCCTGGCAGGCACGGACGATGTCGATGTCGACGTCCATCAACCGATTGGACCCCTCTGCGCGGTTCGGGTTACATGCCTCACGGCGGCACGATGCTGTCACGCCCCCCGGAAGGCTGGCCAATGACCACGCGCATCTCCCGACGGATCGGCTCGATCGCCGAATCGGCGACCCTTGCCGTCGACGCCAAGGCGAAGGCGCTCAAGGCGGCCGGCCGGCCGGTCATCGGCTTCGGCGCGGGCGAGCCCGACTTCCCGACGCCGCCTGCGATCGTCGAGGCGGCCGTGGCGGCGTGCCGCGAGCCGCGGTTCCACAAATACACCCCGGCCGCCGGGCTGCCGGAGCTGCGCGCGGCGATCGCGGTCAAGACCGAGCGGGACTCCGGGTACGCCGTCGATGCCAGCCAGGTTGTGGTGACCAACGGCGGCAAGCAGGCGATCTACTCGGCTTTCGCTACGTTGCTCGACCCGGGCGACGAGGTGTTGCTTCCCGCCCCGTACTGGACCACCTACCCCGAATCCATCCGGCTGGCGGGCGGCGTACCGGTGGAGATCGCGACCGACGAGACCACCGATTTCTGCGTCTCGGTCGCCCAGCTCGAGGCTGCCCGTACGCCGCGGACCAAGGCGCTGCTCTTCTGCTCGCCTTCCAACCCCACGGGTGCCGTCTATCCGCCGGAGCTGGTCGAGGAGATCGGCCGGTGGGCACTGTCCGTGGGCATCTGGGTCGTGACGGACGAGATCTACGAACACCTCACTTACGCCGGCGCGAAGCACGTGTCGATGCCGGTCGTCGTACCTGAGCTGGCTGACCGCTGCGTCGTGATCAACGGCGTCGCGAAGACCTACGCGATGACGGGCTGGCGGGTCGGGTGGCTCATCGGGCCGGCCGACGTGGTGGCCGGCGCGATCAATCTGCAGTCGCACGCGACGTCCAACGTCGCGAACGTCTCGCAGGCTGCGGCCCTGGCGGCTGTGAGCGGCGACCTGTCGGCTGCCGCTGAGATGCGCGAGGCATTCGATCGACGGCGCGTGCTGATGACCTCGATGCTGTCGCCGATCGAAGGCGTCGTCTGCGCCGAGCCCAAGGGCGCGTTCTACGCGTTTCCCTCTGTGGTCGGTCTGCTGGGCAAGTCGATCCGCGGGCGAACACCTGCGTCGTCGGCCGAGCTCGCGACGCTGATTCTCGGGGAAGCCGAGGTGGCCGTCGTACCCGGAGAGGCGTTCGGGGCGCCCGGTTACCTGCGGCTTTCCTATGCGTGCAGCGACGCTGACATCGTTGAGGGCGTCGGGCGCCTTCAGCAGTTGCTGGGGGAGGCGAAATGACGAACCTCTGGACGATGCCCGATCACGTAGGCGCCTACCTCGCGAAAGCGTCTGGCATTCCGCACCGCACCGAGGGCGAGGCCGCTCTGCTCGAGCACCTCCCTGCGTCATTGCACCGCGTGCTCGACCTCGGTTGCGGCGACGGCCGGCTGCTCGCGCTGGTCCGGCTGGCCCGTCCTGGCGTCGCGGGTGTCGCCGCCGACTTCTCACCCGCGATGCTCGACGCGGCCCGCTCCCGGTTTGCTGCTGACCCGGACGTCTCCGTTGTCGAGCACGACCTCGACGATCCGCTGGCGTTCGCCGGGGGTTTCGACGCGGTGGTGTCGAGTTTCGCGATCCACCACATCGACGATGCGCGCAAGAAGTCTTTGTACGCCGAGGTGTTCGGCCTGCTCAGGCCCGGCGGCGTCTTCCTCAATCTCGAGCACGTCGCGTCGCCGACCGCCTCGCTGCACTTGGCTTTCATGGCCGCGCTCGGTGTGGGTCCCGACTCCGAGGATCCGTCAAACAAGCTGGCCGACGCTTTCGAGCAGTTGGAGTGGCTGCGGGCGGTCGGTTTCACCGACGTGGACGTGCACTGGAAGTGGCGCGAGCTGGCGCTTTTGGGCGGCGTACGCCCGGCCTGATCCGATAGCAGTTCGGTTCGTGCGCGCTCAGTCGCATCCGACGCTTTGTGTGACGGCTGAAAGGCGCTGTGCCATCCCTTTCTTCGCGCTCAACAGGTATACCGCTTGACGGTCGGCGGCCTCGTACAAGTGCACGTCGCCGACGTGATAACCCGTGTCCCGGGCATCGCTCGGGACCGGAATGCGGTCGGCGTACTCGCCTTTGAGGGCACCCGCCGGGAGTTTGCGCTGCGGATCGGCGACGTACTCGCGGCGGTCGATGAAAACGAAGGTCAGGCTCGTCCAGTCGCAATGCGCCGGGCCTTTAGAGATCTCGGCCTTCTCTTGCGGAACGTGCTTGCCTGCTGCATCAACCAGTTTCATCGGCGCTGATGCAGATGGCGACCTGCTGCAGCCGACGGCGAACAACAAGGCCGAGACCGTCGCCACGCGAGCGAACCAATCCCTCATGTGCAGGCAACCTACTGCCGCGCCGCCTTACCGCGTCGCGCCGGCGATGTCACTTGAGTGTGCTGTGCTGCCTGCCGCCCACGTCCGAGAGGTCGCACGCAAAACCGTTGAAAACCGGAAAGAGCGAATACGTACCGTCCCCGGGCAAGGTGTAGCTGTTGGCGGCCGCGAAATCGCTGGTCTCGATCGGTTGGTGACCGCACCTGACTACTGCGACCGTCCAGCGGGCGAACAACAGCGCGAAGGGCAAAATCAGGACGCCGATGACTGCGATGACCACGCGTGCGGATTTGCGCCGCGGGAGCCGGGGCCGGATCACGCGAGCTCCGCACGCATCGGGCTAGGCGAGCTGGACGATGGCACGGGCGCCGGTCAGCACCGAGCCGTCCGGCGTTGACGCCTCGATGAAGAGGCTGACGCGGCGGTCGCCGAGTTTGTTCTCGATGCGACCCTTCACCGTCAAGGTCGCGCCGATGTCGTCATCGGGTACGAGGACGGGGCGCGAGAAACGGACGCGGTACTCGACCAGCGCTCCTGGATCGCCGCACCAGTCGGTGACCAGCCGCGCGACCTGCGCCATCGTGAACATTCCGTGCGCGACGACGTTGGGCAGACCCACCGAAACAGCGACGCGCTCGTTCCAGTGGATGACGTTGAAGTCCCCCGAGGCGCCGCAGTACTTCACCAGGTCGAGCCGGGTGATGGAGAACTCGCGCGGTCCGATCTCGGCGTCGACGTGCACGTCGTCGTAACTCACGTTCGCGGTCATCAGGCCGGCGCCGCGGTGCCGCGGGCGACGAGGGTGCTGGTCAACTTGCAGACCGGTTCGCCCTCGACTGTCGCGATTTCGGCCGACCAGGTGAGCATGTCGTTGCCGGCCCGCGACTTGATGTCGTCGACGCGCGGCGTACCGATGAGGATGTCGCCCGCCTGGATGGGGCGATGGTGCACGAACTGCTGCTCCCCGTGAACCACCTTTGAGTAGTCCAGGCCGAGCGCGGGGTCGTGGACGAGGTCGTGGTGCAGCCGCATCGCCATGACTATCGCGAACGTCGGCGGCGCGATCACATCGTCGTAGCCGAGTGATGTGGCGGCCTCGCGCGAGGTGTACGCCGGGTTGTCGTCGCCGATCGCCTCGGCGAACTCGCGAATCTTGGCCCGGCTGACCTCGTAAGGTTGGCTCGGGGCGAGGACGCGGCCGACGAAGTCCTGGTTGATGGGCACGGCCGGAGGCTAGCCCGCGGGGCAGGTCTCCGTCACGCGCCGCACCGGAGCGCCACCTGGGCCCGGGAACGGCTTGGCCAGGGTGAACGCCGCCGGGGTGGGTCCGTCGGTACGCACGTGGGCAACTTTGCTCTCCGCGTCGTGGACCGTCGGGCGCGTGCCGGCAGGGACCCACCAGAGGGCGGCATAGGCGCGGTCCATCTTCTCGAAGAACTCCCGCCGGCGGCGCATGATGGCGAGGTGCTCGCCGTTGAAGGCGAAGTCGCTGAGCGCCTCGATCGAGGTCCACACTGACATGTTGATGATCAGGCCGGGACCCTCGTCCTCGAAGCCGTGCACCGACGTCGCATCATCGCCATCGCCGATCAGCCGCCAGACGAAGCCGGGCGCCTTTTCCGCAAGGGCGTTGACGGGTTCGAGATTGGCCACGAAGTCAGCGATCTGCGGCGAGTCGAGCGGTGCGCGCAGAATCCCGATGTTGACCTGGGCGAGTTGGTATTTGGCCAT
>JBDTYE010000161.1:0-6528 GCA_040005895.1 Actinomycetota bacterium
CGGCGGTGCGCAGCACCGGAATCCCGCGGCTGGCGAGCGGCAACCCCGTCGTCGTACAACTCGAGCCGATCCCCAACATGGCGGCCGGTGTCATGCCGTGGGGCGTCACCGAGCCCCTGCGCGCGTTCGGCGCGGACACCGCGTTCGTGCGGATTTCCGAGGAGAGTTCCGGCGACGATCCGTTACGCGGCTTCGGCGACCGTCCGGTAGTGCTGGTCCAGCGTGACGCCGGGCGCTATGCGTGGCAGCGGGATCTTGCTGACAAGGTCTGTTCTGCCCGTCCCGGCACCGTTGTTGTCGAGATGGGCTTGCCAGGCGCGCTCGCGCCGCATGCCGCGGGCTACGTCGTGACCTACGGGGCAGGTTTCGTGAACGCCGTCGCTGCGGCCGAGCTGCTGCTCGGTCGCACCAATCCGGAGGTCTCGCAGTGACTGGAAAGCTCGTACTCGGCATCGACGCCGGCGGCGGCTCGACCCGCGCCGTCCTGGTGAGGGAGGGAGAACTCATCTCCCGGCACAGCAGCGGCCCCATCAACCTGCTCCTGCACACAGACGCCAGCGACCGCCTGGTTGCGCTGATCAACGAGACGAAGGCCGAGCTCGTCGGTGTCGGACTGCCTGGGTTGCGCAATGCCCTGCAGCTGCTGAAGTTCACGCACGAGGTCAAGGAGCGGACCGGCGCCACCGTGATCGCGGCCGACGACGCGACGATCGCCCAGCTCGGTGCGTTCGCCGGGGGAGCGGGGATCGTCGTGATCTCCGGCACCGGCTCCGTCGGCGTCGGCTGGCCGGGCAAAGGCCGTGTCAGCCGTGTCGGTGGCCACGGCTTCCTGCTCGGTGACGAGGGCAGTGGCTATTGGATCGGCCGGGAGGCGATCGTCGCGGCGTTGCGGGGGCGCGACGGCACCGGGCCCTCCAACGGGCTGCCGGAGATCGTCGAGCGCGCCTGCGGCACCCGCCTGGAAGAACTCGTCGTACGGGTGCACACGAACCCGACGGACCGGACGCTGGTCTCCAAGGTGACACGGGCGCTGGCAACCTCTGCGGACCCGACGGCGCGAGCCATCCTCGACGCGGCCTGCGACCACCTCATCGCGATGGCCACGGCTTTGCGCAAGACCCTGGGCGATCTTCCGGTGGCCATGGTCGGCGGGGTCTTCGAGATCCCCGCTCTGGCGCAACGGTTCACGGCAGCGACTGGGGCAAAGCGCCCGGTCGAGGCGCCGGAGTTCGGGGCCGTGCGACTCGCCATCGGGGACCGGAACGCCCGCGACGCCGCCCTGGTCACGTGACCCTTTCGAACGCAGGGCCGACCTCGGCGCGGCGCATTCTCGGCGTCGACGCGGGTGGCACCGGAACCCGGGCGGTCGTCGTACACGAAGGCCGGATCGTCGAACGTGTCGAGATCGGTCCGCTCAACGTCCTCCTGCACTCCGACAGTGTCGTGCGGCTGGTTGCTCTGATCACCGAGATGCGGGCCGATGCCGCCGGATTCGGCCTGCCCGGCGTGCAGAACGCCAGTGACGGCCAGGTCGTAGTGGACGCCATCCGGCGGCTCACGACGGTTCCAGTGGCGGTGACTGACGACTCGGAGGCCGCGCTGCTCGGTGCCTTCGACGGTGGCCCCGGCATCATCGTCATCGCGGGCACCGGCTCGATCGCCTGCGGTCGCGGCGAGTCGGGGCAACTCGTCCGCATCGGTGGCCATGGTTTCCTGCTGGGCGACGACGGCGGCGGCTACTGGATCGGGCGGGAATGCGTGCGCGCGGCGCTTCGGGCCGACGACGGCTCGGGACCAGCGACCGCACTGTGCGCCGTGGTCGCCGAGGTGTTCGGCAACGCCCGCGATGCCGTACGCCGCGTGCACGAGTCACCGACCGACCGCACTCTCTTCACCACGCTGGTGCCGCTTGCCGCCGCCTTGGATGATCCGGTGGCCAAGGACATTTTCGTGCGCGCCGCCGCTCACTTGACCCACCTTGCGACGACGATGCGGTCCAAGCTCGGGCCGCTGCCCGTGGCCATGGTCGGCGGTGTCTTCCGGGTGGAGTCGGTGCGCCAGGCCTTCACGGATGCGACCGGTGCGGTCCTGCCGATCGGCCCACCCGAGCTCGGAGCAGTCCGCTTCGCGCAACTGCACCTGAGCGAGGAGATGGCGCGCTCATGACGCCAGCGGACGACGAAGCGAGGATCGGCCACGTCATGGCGGCCGAGATTGCCGAACAGCCCGCCGTGCTCGAACGTGTACTGACCGAAGGACTCCCGGCGATCGACGCGTTCGTGGGCGCCATCGCGCAGCGGCTACCGCGGTTCGTGCTCTTCACGGCGCGCGGCACCAGCGACAACGCGGCCCTGTTCGCGAAGTACCTCGTCGAGGTGCTGCTCGGGCTGCCAGCGGGCCTGACGTCGCCTTCGACAACGACGGCGTACGGCGCCCGGCCGGACATGCGCGACGTACTCGTCGTCTCGGTCAGTCAGTCCGGCGGGTCGCCCGACATCGTCGAGGCGACAGCGATCGCGCGCGAGTGTGGCGCGCTGACTCTGGCGGTAACCAACAACGCCACCTCCGCCCTGGCCGGTGCGGCAGAATTCCACCTGGATGTGCTCGCCGGTCCAGAGCTGGCGCTGCCCGCGACCAAGACTTACACCGCGCAACTGCTGACCCTCTATCTGCTGGTGGCGCGGCTCGCGGAGCGCCCGCTCGATGACGTCGAGGCGTTGCCTCAGCTGGCCGCCGACGTGCTCGCCGCTGCTGCCGACATGCGGGACCTGGCCATGCGCTACCGGTTCGCGTCGCAGCTCGTCGTGACGGCGCGCGGCTATTCGCACGCGACGGCCCGCGAGGCCGCGCTCAAGATCATGGAGACCAGCTACCTGTCGGCGCACGCGTTTTCCGGCGCCGATCTGCTGCACGGCCCGCTCGCCATGGTCGATGCTGCCAGTCCGGTGATAGCCATCGCCAACGAGGGCGTGGGCGGCGAGGCGCTGCTGCCTGTCATCGAGCGGCTGCAGGAGCGCGGGGCGGATCTGCTCGTCGTCGGCGCGCCGGCGTACGTCCGCTTCGGCAAGGTCGGATTCGCACTGCCACCAGGCGTTGCCGAGCCGCTCTCGCCGATTCTGGAGATCCTGCCGCTGCAGCGCCTGGCCTACGAGATTGCGGTGAGCCGCGGCCTCGACCCGGATGCCCCGCGGGCACTGGCGAAAGTCACACGCACGTGGTGAAGCGGGGCGAGGTCAGGCGTTGCCTGCGAGCTCCGGCGCTGCTCTGAACGAGCTTTCTGACTGCAGCCCGCCGACCCAGGTCCGCAGCGGCCGCAGGTCGTTGCTCCACCAGACGATGTCGGCGCAGGCTCCTGGCGCCAGCCGGCCGATGTCCTTGCGCCCGAGCACATCCGCGGGCGCCCGGCTGGCGGCTTCGAGCGCAACGGCCGGGGAGAAGCCGAGCCCGACGATGTTGCGGACGGCTTGGTCGAGCGTCAGCGTCGAGCCCGCGATGGCGCCGGCGGCGTTGCGCGCCAGGCCGTCGCTCGGCAGGTCGATCAGCGTGTCTCCGAGCTCGTAGCGACCCGGCGGCATTCCCGCCGCCGCGAGGGCGTCCGTGACGAGTGCGACGCGGCCCGCGGCGGCATTCATGACCACCGTGACGATCTCGGCCGCGACGTGCATCAGGTCGGCGATCAGACCGACGACCAGGCGCGGGTCGGAGAGCGCCTGTCCGGGTACGCCGGGCTCCCGGTGCCCGAGCCGGCGCTGCGCGTTGAAGATGTGCGTCACCATGCACGCACCGGCGTCGGTCGCGGCTCGGACCTCTGCCGCCGTCGCGTCGGTGTGCCCGACCGAGACGCGGATCCCGGCCCGGACCAGGCGGCGTACGGCATCCACCGCGCCTGGCAGCTCGGGCGCCAGGGTCATCATGCTGATGATGCGACGGCTGTCTTCTCCCGCCAGCAGTGCGTCGAGATGGTCCTGGCTGGGGTGCAGCATGTGCTCACGCGGATGCACCCCGGGCTGCGCGGGGGAGAGGAACGGGCCTTCGAGATGTACGCCGATCAGTCGCGCGTTGGCGCCGCCGGCGAGGTGCTGCCGGGCCGCCGCCGCCCGCTCCAGGCCGCCGAGGAGCGTTTCGATCGGTGCAGTTGTGAACGTCGGCAGGAAGGACGTGACTCCGGTGCCGAGCAGTCTCGACGCCACGGTCTCCCAGCCGGCTTCGCTCGCGGAGACGAAATCGATGCCGAACGCCCCGTTGATCTGCAGGTCGACCAGACCCGCGCTGAGCATTCCTTCGCGAAATGCCAGTTGCCCGTCACCGTCGGTTCGGCCGTCGACGACGTCGACGATCCGATCGCCCTCGATGACGATCGAGGCAGGACCCTGCATCTCGCCGTCGACGAGCACGAGCGGCGCCGAGATGATGGGCACATGGTCCTCCGGGCGGTGCGGAAAAGCCTGGGAATGTGGACTAGACCATTCCGGATTCTAGTCCGAGGCGCGACAATGGTCCAGACCACTTTCGAAGACTGCGGGGGATCCATGCCGGATGATCTCGGCCGCCTCGCCACCGAACAGGCGCGGGCCGGCTTCCAAGACCTCGACACGAGACCGACCCGGGAACTCGTCGAGTTGATGAACGATAGCGACGCTACCGTCGCCGCGGCAGTGCGGACCGCCGGGGGCTCGATCACCCAGGCTGTCGACGCGGTCGCGGCGAGGCTCGCCGCCGGCGGCCGGCTCGTCTACATCGGTGCGGGCACCGCGGCGCGCATCGCCGCGCTCGACGCGGTGGAGTGCGCGCCCACCTATGGCGTCAGCCGTGAGACCGTCGTCGCCGTGGTCGCGGGCGGCGACGCGGCGTTCACCAATCCCGATGAAGGTGATGAGGACGACCCGGCCGGTGCCATCGCGGCACTGCAAGCCCTCCACCTCTGCGCCGCCGATGCGGTCGTCAGCCTGAGTGCCAGCGGCCGCACGCCGTACGCCGTCAGTGCGGCGACGTACGCGCGATCTGTCGGCGCGCTGGTCGTCGGCGTGGTCTGCAACACCGACGCCGCCCTCAGCGCAGTGGTCGACATCGCCATCGAGACCCCGGTCGGTCCCGAGTTCATTGCCGGGTCCACCCGGCTGAAGTCCGCGACGGCGCAAAAGTTCGTGTGCAACACGTTGTCGACGTTGGTCATGGTGCGCCTCGGGCGCACCTACGGGGGCTGGATGGTCGGCGTACAGGCCAATAACGGCAAGCTGCGAGCCAGGGCGCGGCGCATCCTCGTCGAGGCCGCGGGCATCTCCGAGGAGCAGGCCGCGGCGTTGCTCGAGGAGACCGGCGGCGACACGCGGGTGGCGCTTGTGATGAGCCTCGCCGGCGTATCGGCAGGTGAGGCGGTCAACCGGCTGACGGCGTCAGGCGGGCGGGTTCGCGACGCGTTGGTTGCCTCCGACTGATGCCCGGCCGCTAGGCATCGTCCGCCGGGGCGGCTGCCATTCGATCGCTGATCGCGGCCACGACGGTGGGGTCGGCGAGGGTGGTGACGTCGCCGAGTGGGCGGGCTTCGGCGACGTCGCGCAGCAGCCGGCGCATGATCTTGCCGCTGCGGGTCTTCGGCAGATCGGGTGTGAACAGGATCTGCCGGGGCTTGGCGATCGGCCCGATCTCCTTGGCGACGTGGTTGCGCAATTCCTGGGCGAGAGCCTCACCGTCCTGTACGCCGCCACGCAGTGTGACGAACGCGACGATGCCCTGCCCGGTGGTGTCGTCCGCGGCGCCGACGACGGCGGCTTCGGCAACCGCCGGGTGCCCCACGAGCGCGGATTCGACTTCGGTGGTGGAGATGCGGTGGCCGGAGATGTTCATGACGTCGTCGACCCGGCCGAGCAGCCAGAGGTCGCCGTCGTCGTCCTTCTTCGCGCCGTCGCCAGCGAAGTAGTAGCCCTGCTTGGCGAAACGCGACCAGTACGTGTCCTTGTAGCGCTCGTCGTCGCCCCACAGCGTGCGGAGCATCGCCGGCCACGGCTCGGTCAGCACCAGGAAGCCGCCGGACCCGTTGGGCACCGAGTTGCCGTCGTCGTCGACCACGTCGGCCGCGACGCCGGGGATCGCCGTCATCGCGGAGCCGGGCTTGCCGGAGGTGACGCCGGGCAGCGGGCTGATCATGTGCATGCCGGTCTCGGTCTGCCACCAGGTGTCCATCACCGGGGCGCGGTTGCCGCCGATGTGCTCGCGGTACCAGACGTAGGCCTCCGGGTTGATCGGCTCGCCCACCGATCCCAGGATCCGCAGCGAGGACAGGTCGAACTTCTCGGGGATCTCGGCGCCCCACTTCATGAAGGTGCGGATCGCGGTGGGGGCGCAGTACAGGATCGTGACGCCGTACTTCTCGATGATCTCCCACCAGCGACCCTTGTGCGGGGTGTCCGGCGTGCCCTCGTACATCACCTGGGTGGCCCCGTTGGCCAGCGGCCCGTAGACGATGTAGGAGTGGCCGGTCACCCAGCCGATGTCCGCGGTGCACCAGTAGACGTCGGTCTCGGGGTGCAC
>JBDTYE010000162.1:0-6379 GCA_040005895.1 Actinomycetota bacterium
CAGCCGTCGCGGTACTGATCATCGCCTGCCCGTGCGCGCTGGGGCTCGCGACTCCGACCGCGTTGATGGTCGGCACCGGGCGCGGGGCGCAGCTCGGCATCCTGATCAAGGGACCGCAGATTCTCGAGTCGACCCGGCAGGTCGACACCATCGTCCTGGACAAGACCGGCACGGTGACGACCGGCCGGATGAGCCTCGTCGACGTCGTCGCCGCCGATCCCGCCGAGGCGCTGCGGCTGGTAGGGGCACTCGAGAACGCCTCGGAGCACCCGATCGGCAAGGCGATAGCCGTTGCCGCGCAGGAGAAGCTCGGCTCTCCCCTATTATCCGTTGCCGACTTCGCCAGCTCTGAAGGGCTCGGCGTGCAAGGCGTCGTCGACGGGCACGCGGTCGTTGCCGGCCGGGAACGGCTGCTCTCGGACTGGGGCGTGCAGCTCCCCGAAGCCCTTCGGGCGGCCGTCGAGGCCGCGACAACCCTTGGCCACACGGCAGTTCTCGCCGGTTGGGACGGCGCGGCACGAGCTGTGTTCGTTGTCGCCGATACGGTGAAACCAACTAGCGCCGACGCCGTACGCCGCCTGCGCGCCCTGGGTCTGAACCCGGTGCTGCTGACAGGCGACAACAGCCGCGCCGCGCACGCGATCGCTTCGGAAGTTGGCATCGAGACCGTCTACGCCGAGGTGCTGCCGGCGGAGAAGGTCGAAGTTGTCCGACGACTGCAGGCCGACGGCAAAGTAGTCGCGATGGTCGGTGACGGCGTGAACGACGCCGCCGCACTCGCCCTCGCCGACCTGGGCATCGCGATGGGCACGGGTACCGACGTCGCGATCGAGGCCAGTGACATCACCATCGTCAGCGGTGACCTGCGAGCGGCCGCCGACGCGATCCGGCTGTCGCGACGGACGCTCGCGACGATCAAGGGAAACCTGTTCTGGGCGTTCGCTTACAACGTCGCCGCGATCCCGCTCGCCGCCGCCGGCCTGCTCAACCCGCTGATCGCCGGCGGGTCGATGGCGCTGTCCAGCATCTTCGTCGTGACCAACAGCCTGCGACTCCGCCGCTTCCGCGCCGACCGCTGATCAGCTACCGCTGCAACGCGGCCGGACAATTGCTTTCGTTGCTGCGATTGACGATGTAGCCCCGGCCGGCGAGGTAGCTGTAGCCGTACATCAGGCAAAGCGAGCCGTCGACGGCACGTACTCGCACCCGCGTGCCGATGCCCCGGAGTTCGATCAAGTCGGCCGTCAGGGTCGCTGCATCCGGATGCGACTCCCGTGCCGCCTGAAGCACCGCTTCGGGAAGACTCGGCCAGTCGGACTCGTCGTTTGCGTTGCCGCTGACGGTGACGCCGATGGCCGCGCTGTACGAGCTCGTGGGGCGTGCAACGCCTGGACTTGCGGAGGTACAACCCACAGCTGACACAAGCGCGAACGTGGCCACGAGATTGCTACGCATCGCTCCAGTGTGAGGCCAAGCCGATCGTCTTTGAGGAATGCGGCGCCGTCTCCATTTCGCAGAGGCAACGCAACGGCAGTCGGCGTTGCGCCAGGATGGCCGCAGGGCCGCGGTACGCCGCCTGCGAGGGGAGGCTGCGCATGGTCGAGATCGGGGCACTCGATGCATCAGACCGGGACGCCTGGGAATCGCTCTTCCGGGCCTACATCGCCTTCTACCAGCGGGCTGAATCGGACGCGATGTACGAGCGGGCCTGGCTTGAATTCCAGGCGGACGACCGGATCCACGCACTCGGCGCGCGACTGGACGGCCCGCTCGTCGGCATCGCGCACTTCTTCGTGCACCCCAGCACCTCGGGACCGGACGTCTGCTACCTGCAAGACCTCTTTACGGCTCCGGACGTGCGCGGCCGGGGTGTCGGCCGGAGCCTGATCTCGGCGGTCGCCGACTGGGCTGAGGCGGCTGGCTGCGTCAGCCTCTACTGGCAGACCCACGCGACCAACTCGACAGCCAGGCACTTGTACGACCAGGTCGCTGTCAACACCGGCTTCATTGAGTACCAGATCGATTTGTCCGGCACCGCGAGTTGATGATTCCCCGCCACCCAGCGGTGCACATGCGCGGCTGGACAGACTGGGCAGACGCAGGTCGGTGTGGTCGCGTGACCTGCGCGGATAGCCTTGACTGCGTCCGGCCGGGAGATGGGGTGTGGCGTGGCAGCAGAGCGTCAAGGACACGTGGTCGTCGTCGGTGGCAGCATGGCCGGCCTGCTCGCAGCGCGAGCCGTCTCCGACCGGGCGGCGTCGGTGGCCGTGCTCGAACGGGAGCGGCTCACGGATGCCGTCGCACCACGCGGCCACGTTCCGCAGGGCCGGCACGTCCACCTGCTCCTGTTAGCCGGGCTGGACCTGCTCCGCGAGTGGTTTCCCGGCATCGAGGACGAGCTCGAATCCCATGGAGCAGTGCGCGTCGACGGTTATGGAGCGTGGGTACACCAAGGGGGTGCCTACCGGGCGCGCGGCGACTGGGGCCGACCGGTGCTGAGCCTGACGCGACCGCTTCTCGAACACGTCGTCCGCGCGCGGGTGGCCGCCCTGCCCGGCGTCACGATCGAGGACGGCATCGTCGTCGAGAGGGTCGTCGTCGCCGGTCGCCGGGCGACCGGGGTCGTGGTGGGGGGCGTCGACAGGCCGGCTGACCTTGTCGTCGACTGCTCCGGGCGCAGCTCACGCATCGCCAACGACCTCGCGACATCGGGCCTGCTCGAGCCGCCGATCTCGCGAGTCAGTATCGACATCGGCTATACCTCCTTCCTCATGCGTCGCTCAGCGGACGACTTCGAGGGAGATTTCGCGATCTGCGTCGACAACCCAGGCTCGTTCCGCGGAGGAGCCGTGCTGCCCGTGGAGGGCGACCGCTGGCACGTGACCCTCGCGGGTGTGCACGGCGACGTACCGCCTGCAGACGACGAGGGCATCCGCACCTTTGCGGCCTCCTTGCCGAGCCCCGCCGTTCGGCAGCTCGTCGACCGCTGCGAACACGTGTCGGAAGTTGCGACGTACCGCTTTGCGTCGAGTCAGCGACGGCACTACGAGAAGTCGGCACGCCTGCTGGAGGGGCTCGTCACACTCGGCGACGCATCAGCCAGTTTCGATCCGATCTACGGCCAGGGCATGTCGTCGTCTGCGCTGCAGGCCGCTGCCCTGGGTGCCGTGGCTGAGGCTGTCGGGGTGCTCTCGCCGGAGCTGCCGAAACGATTCCACCGCAAGGCCGCTCGCGTCATCGACGCACCATGGCGCATCGCCGTCGGCGGCGACTTCGGCCATCCCTCCACAGTCGGCCCCAAACCGGCAGGGACTGCCCAGCTCAACGGCTACATCAGGCGCGTGGTCCTGGCGGCGCACGTGTCGGTGCCGGTGGCGCGGGCCTTCAACCGGGTACTCCAGCTGGCCGACCCGCCGACAGCCCTGCTGCGCCCGCTGACGGTCGCCCGGGTCCTGACCGAGGCGCGTCGTTCTCCGGTTGTCACAGCCGCCGCGGTCCGGCATCCGCGCGTGGGGATCGACAATACAGCTGACAGTTCGTGAGAGCCGACGCCCGGAATCGAACCGGGAACCTGCCGATTACAAGGCCGCTACGGGGTCAGCGCCTTTTTGCTTTTCGCTGCTGGCGCCGCCGTGCCGCGCGAGGTTGATTGGCGCGACTCCGGGCCCGGCGCCGGCGTACGGTGTCCCATCCCGCGGCGGTCAGGACGATCAGCGACCCGACGACAACAACGACGACGTTGCGAGTTGCATGGCCGGCGCGCGCCGCGCGAGGCGGTGGAAGTCCAGGGACGAAGCCGGTTGGACCGGTTATCACGTAGAAGCCGATGCGGTCGGTGGAGGCGATGACATGACCGGCGACCACCGAACTCGTCAGTTTCGTCCAGGCGTTCCCGTCGGGGGATTGGTAGATCGTCGTCGCGCCGGGAGTCGGTTGGCGCATCCGCAGGGTCTTGCGTCTGGCAAGGTCCACGACCTTCGCGCCGTCGATGGTCACCTCGACTAGGTAGGCGTTGCCGACTGGTGTTTGACCGGGTGCGACGGCCCCGAGCGTCGCAGGGTCGACTGGCGTGATTGTGGCGTGCAGTCTTCCGTCATCCGCGACTCCATCGGGTCCGAAGTCCAGGCTTGCCTGGGTGTCGTCGGTCGTCAACGTCACGGCGTCGCCACCGCCTGCGGTCACCTGGCCGGAGAGCGGCAGAACGTTGCCTGCGGCGAACGCGCGGGGAGGGTTGATCCACGCGTACGTCGCGATGTCGACGCCGTCGTACAGGGGCCGAACGTCAACAGGGCCGAGCCGAAGCGCGAAGGTCATCGCGGCCAGGTAGAGCAGCACTGCGGCAGCACCGAAGCGGCGCATTCAGATCACGACCAGCAGGTTGGCGACGAGGTGTGTCACGGCAGGGACGGTCCACGTGCCGGTCGCCGCGCGTTGCCACGAGAGCAGCGCGCCCGCGCCGAGGTCGACAGGCAGCACCCACAGTCCATAGATGGGCACATGCACGGCGGCAAACAGAACCGCCGAGCCGGCAGCGCTGATGACCACGCCGCGCCGCGTGAGGAGCCCTTGCACCAGTCGACGAAAGAACAGTTCTTCGCTGACGGCGGCCAACGAGTTCAACAGCAGCATCGTCGCGGTCGGCAGGACCGGGCGGTGTCCGCCGCCGATCAACCGGCCAATGGCGAATGCGGCAATTCCGATCGCCAACGTGGACAAGCAGACCCGCGCAGCGGCTCGTCGCGATGATGGCACCGGCCACACGGCTCCTGCGACGCCGAGCGCGGTGAACAGCGCCGCCGCCTCGACCACCGGGTCGCCGCCCGCACGCAGGATTGACCGGCGGGCGAGCAGCAGAGCGCAGCCGAGGACCGCAACCGTGACGCGCGCGGCAGGCCGGTTCACAACGCCGTTCATTTGGCGTCGAAGACGACGGCGGCGATGACCGGAGTCTTGAACGAAGCGTGGTCGGGCGCGACGTACTCCGCGGTCACGGTGTGCCGGCCGGGAGTCAGCTGAACCTGTTGGTCGAGTTTGTCGGTCATGGAGATCAACGAGCCGTCGACACTGACGTGCAGGTGTCCGCCGCTGCCCTTGGTCACCGCGGGATCGAGTAAGGTCCCGCCGGTCAGCTGCACCTTCACCTCGGTGTGCAGCGGAACAACCTGATCGGTCTGCGGAGAGAGGATCGCGAGCCGCGCGATGGTCGTCGGTCTGGACGCTGACGCCCTCTTCTTCGGCGCCCACATGCCGGCGGTCGCGGCGGCGGCGATCGCGACGACCGCGATCGCGGCGAACACCCACTGTTTGCGCTTCATCGCTGTATTCCCTTTCGCTTGGTCTCGTGTGTCCAACCACCAGAAGGCGGCGAGCGCGGCCACCAGAATCAGTCCATCGCTGAACGCGTCCGCGGACGATCCGGTCCCGCCGTGAGCCCAGGCCGGTGGGGCCGACGTGACCACCAATGCAGCGGCCAGCGCTGTGACCCGCGCTGCGGCCCGCACTGACCGGGCGGGCGTCACCAGTCCTGTCCCGTTCCTGCCGCTCCTGCGGACCGCGGCGAACGCCGCAGCAGGGCGGCAGCCAGAGCGGCGACGGCCGCGAGCAACGCGACGAGGGCCACGCCGAGCGCGCGATTGTCATGCGTTTGCTCTCGCGACCGTGCAGTCACCGGAGCCGCGGAGGGGGGACTCGTCGCCCCGACCGGCGGGGAACTGGCCGTAGGCGCCGAGGACTCCGAAGGCTTGAGAGTCACCGGCGTCGCGGCGCCACCGGCGGCGGTCACCGTGACCGGAACCCTCACCGTGTCGGTATCGGCACCCGCGAAGGACAGGACTGCGGTGAAGACTGCTTGCCCCGGCTGGTCGGCACCTTCGATTTCGAAGCCGAACTGCTCGAAGTGCTCCGGCGCGAGCCGGCCGGTGAACGTCGCATGTCGCGCGTCGCTCTCGGCGGTCCAACCGTTGGGAGCGCGGGTCAGCCCGAGCGATACACCCTTGGGCGCCTGCACCTCGAGTCTGGTCAGCGGCACCTTTTGCTCATTCGCCGCCGTGATCGTCATGAAGGTCGGCGTTCCTACCTCCACGGTTCTGGGGGTGATCTCCTCGTGTGCGGATGCAGGGGACGCGGCGGCGACGACAAGCCCGGCGGCGAGAGCCGCGGCTCCAAAGGTGACGCGCATGAAGACTCCCGGTGTCAATGGCTCGGCGGGCCGTGCAGGGTGAAAGAGAACGTCGTCGCGATCCTCTTGCCGCTTGCGAGGCCGACCGCGGTGACGCGGTACGGCGCGGGGCTCAAGGCGAGGTCGCCGGAAAAGTGACCCGCCGAGAGCAGCCGCATGGCGACTTCAGACTGCTGGCCGCGCCCGGACACCGTGACGGTC
>JBDTYE010000163.1:0-6307 GCA_040005895.1 Actinomycetota bacterium
TAGTCCTGGCCGAGCGGGGACTGGCGTGACCGCCCTGTTCGAGGTGTCCGCCGTCACCGCGACCGCACGATCTACAGGTGCGTCGCGTGACGCAACCAATGGAGTGAGCGACGACTCGGTCGACCGTCTCTCGCATCTCGATGTGCTCGAGTCGGAATCGATCCACATCCTGCGCGAGGTGGCCGCCGAGTTCGAGAACCCGGTGCTGCTGTTCTCCGGCGGCAAGGACTCGATCGTCATGCTGCGGCTGGCGGAGAAGGCCTTTTGGCCGGCCCGGATTCCGTTCGCGCTGATGCACGTGGACACCGGCCACAACTTCGCCGAGGTGATCGACTTCCGCGACCGGCGGGTCGCCGAACTCCGTGTGCGGCTCGTCGTCGCCAGCGTCCAGGACTCGATCGACGCCGGCCGGGTCAGGGAGCAGACCGGGCCGCGCGCGAGCCGCAACCAGCTGCAGACGGTCACCTTGCTGGACGCCATCGAGAGCAACCGCTTCGACGCCGTCTTCGGCGGCGGCCGGCGCGACGAGGAGAAGGCCCGCGCCAAGGAGCGGGTCTTCAGCTTCCGGGACGAATTCGGCCAGTGGGATCCCAAGAACCAGCGGCCGGAGTTGTGGAACCTCTACAACGGCAAGCACAACCGCGGCGAGCACATCCGCATCTTCCCGATCTCCAACTGGACCGAGCTCGACATCTGGCAGTACATCGCGCAGGAAGACGTCGAGATCCCGTCGATCTACTACGCGCACCAGCGCGAGGTGTTCGAGCGCGACGGCATGCTGCTCGCGGTCTCGCCGTACGTCACGGTCATGGACGGCGAGACGCCGTTCACGACGACCGTCCGCTACCGCACCGTCGGCGACGCCAGCTGCACCGGCGCCATCCGGTCGTCTGCCGTGACGGTCGAGGACGTCATCGCAGAGGTCGCCGCCAGCCGCATCACCGAGCGCGGCGCGACTCGCGCCGACGACAAGGTGAGCGAAGCCGCGATGGAAGACCGCAAGCGCGAGGGCTACTTCTGATGACACGGCTTCCCTTCACGAGTCCGAGCTCATGAGCGAACTGCTGCGGATTGCCACCGCCGGTTCCGTTGACGACGGCAAGAGCACCCTGATCGGGCGCCTGCTGTGGGACGCGAAGTCGATCTTCGAGGACCAGTGGGAGGCCATCGAACGGTCCAGCGCGCTGCGGGGCGACGACTACACCAACCTGGCGCTGCTCACCGACGGCCTGCGCGCGGAACGCGAGCAGGGCATCACCATCGATGTCGCCTACCGCTACTTCGCGACGCCGCGGCGCAAGTTCATCCTGGCCGACACCCCGGGGCACGTGCAGTACACCCGCAACATGGTCACCGGAGCCTCCACCGCCGACGTCGCGATCGTGCTCGTCGACGCACGCAACGGCCTGGTCGAGCAGTCCCGCCGGCATGCGTTTCTCGCCAGCCTGCTGCGGGTCCAGCACATCGTGCTCGCGGTCAACAAGATGGACCTCGTCGACTTCAGCGAGGCGCGCTTCCGCGAGCTCGAGGTCGAGTTCGGCGAGTTCGCTTCGTTGCTGTCCGTCGACGACGTGACATCGATCCCGATCTCCGCGCTGCGCGGCGACAACGTCGTGACGCCGTCGGACAACATGCTCTGGTACGACGGCCCGGCGCTGCTCGAGCACCTCGAGACCGTCGACGTGGTGCGCGACCGCAACCTGGACGACGTCCGGTTCCCGGTGCAGTACGTCATCCGCCCGATGTCGAAGGCCTTCCACGACTACCGTGGCTACGCGGGACAGGTGTCGTCGGGCGTGCTGCGGCCGGGCGACGCGGTGCAGATACTCCCCAGCGGGCGGCGTACGACGATCGCCGGCATCGACACGTACGACGGCGAGGTCGACGAGGCGTTCCCGCCGATGTCGGTCACGGTGCGGCTGGCCGACGACGTCGACGTCTCGCGCGGCGACATGATCGTCGGCATCGACCGCCCGCCGACGGTGTCGCAGGATGTCGTCGCTACCGTCTGCTGGATGGCCGACGCACCGCTTCGGCCCGGAGCCCGGCTGAGCATCAAGCACACGACACGTACCACCAAAGCGGTGGTCCGCGACATCAGCGACCTGCTGGACATCACCAACCTCTATCTGTCGCCCACCGACGAACTGCACCTCAACCAGATCGGGCAGATCGAGTTGCGCATGGCGCAGCCGTTGTTCTTCGACGACTACCGGCGCAACCGGACTACCGGCAGCTTCATCCTCATCGACGACACGAGCGGTGCGACTCTTGGCGCCGGCATGGTCGGCGCCTCAGCGGTGCGGCCGATGCCGCTGTCGAAGACGATGGCGGCGGCGACATGACACACGACGCGTGGGTCCGCACCACCAACGTCGGCTGGTGCCCCGAAAACGATAGGCCCGGATCGCGATGTCAGCATGGGTTGGCACTCCCCGTCTGACATCGGAATCCACTCGAAAGGCCATCGCCCCACATGTTCCGCACCAAGCACGTATTGCTTAGCGTCACGGCTGCCGTCACCGTCACCGCCACCGGCGCCTGCGCCGCCAACGTGGGCACGAAGGCGGAGGCAAAAGCCCCGAACTCCACGTCTTCCACGTCTGCCAACGAATCAGCGACGGGCGGTGCCGCCTGGTCCGCCGACAAGCTGCGGCTGGGTTACTTCGCCAACATCACGCACGCCGCTCCCATAGTCGGAGTGGAGAAGGGGATCTACGCCAAGCACCTCGGCTCGACCAAGCTCGAAGCGCAGATCTTCAACGCCGGTCCGGCCGCCGTCGAGGCGTTGTTCGGCGGCACGATCGACGCGGCGTACCTCGGCCCGAGTCCCGCCGTCAACGCGTTCGCCAAGAGCAAGGGCGAAGCGGTCCGGATAGTGGCGGGCGCGACGACCGGCGGTGCTTCGCTGGTCGTGCAGTCCGGTGCCGGCATCAAGAGCGCGGCAGACCTGAAAGGCAAGACGATCGCCTCTCCGCAGAAGGGCGGCACTCAGGACGTCGCGCTGCGCGCCTACCTCCAGAAGAACGGCGTCAACGTCGGCGGCGGCAAGGACGAGGTCAACATCCTCGCCACGGAGAACGCGACGACGCTCGACCAGTTCAAGGCCAAGACGATTGCCGGCGGCTGGCTGCCAGAACCGTGGGCTTCCCGCCTGGTGGTGGAGGGCAAGGGAACGGTGCTCGTCGACGAGAAGACCCTCTGGCCGGCAGGCACGTTCGTCACGACCCACCTGCTGGTCTCAACGCAATTCCTGACCAAGCATCCGGACGTCGTCGAAGCCTTGCTCGAAGCCCAGGTCGAGACGGTCGACTGGATCAATGCGAACAAGGACGAGGCGAAGACGACCGTCAACGCCGCGCTCAAGAATCTCACCGGCAAGCCGTTGACGGACGAGGTCATCACCCGGGCCTTCGACCAGATCACCGTCACCAACGATCCGGCGGCAGCCTCGCTCGGGGCTAGCAAGGACAACGCAGTGAAGGCAGGGCTGCTGAAGGACGTCGACCTCAAGGGGATCTACGACCTGACGCTGCTCAACGAGGTTCTGAAGGCCGCTGGCAAGCCCGCAGTCGACGCTGCAGGTCTGGGAAAGGTCTGACCAGAAATGACGGTCGAAGCAGTGAACTCAGGACCTGATCTGCAGGTAACGCGCGATGCGGTCGTCTCGCTCCGCGGGGTGACGAAGGCGTTCGGGCGCGGCCCCGTGATCCTCGACAGAATCGATCTCGAGATCGCGCAGGGGGAATTCGTCTGCCTGCTCGGTGCCTCCGGCTGCGGCAAGTCCACACTGCTTTCGATCGTCGCCGGCCTCGACGAGCCCACCACCGGGCTCGTCGAGGTCTCCGGCAAGCGACCCGGCCTGATGTTTCAGGAGCCCGCGCTGTTCCCTTGGCTGACGGCGCGGCAGAACGTCGAACTCGCGCTGCGGTTGCGCGGCGTCAAGAAGGCCGAGCGGCGGCTCGAGGCAGAGCGCCTGCTCGAGCTCGTGCACCTGCGCGACTCCGGCGACAAGCGCGTGCACGAGCTCTCCGGCGGTATGCGCCAGCGGGTCGCGATGGCCCGCGCGTTTGCACAGGACAGTCGCGTGCTGCTGATGGACGAGCCCTTCGCGGCGCTCGATGCCATCACCCGTGACGCCCTCCACGACGAACTTGTCCGCCTGCGCACCGAACTCGCGCTGACGGTTGTGTTCGTCACGCACAACGTCCGCGAAGCGGTACGCCTGGGCGACCGGGTCCTGCTGATGTCCTCCCGCCCCGGCCGGGTCGCACGCGAATACCCGATCTCGATTCCGCAGCCGCGACGTATCGAGGCCCCGGAGGTCGCAGCCATCGCGCTCCAGATCACCGACCACTTGCGCGAGGAGATCCGTCGTCATGGCCAACACTGACCTTCGCGAACTGGAGTCCGGCCTCGACGAGCTCGAACGATCCGGCGAACCGACCCGCCGCCGGCGCACTCTCGCGGCGCTGTTCCCGCCGCTGGTAGCGCTCGGCGCGTTCCTGTTGCTCTGGCACCTTGCGGCGGCCAACGACTGGGGCCACAAGAAGGACTACCAGCTGCCCTCGCCCGGCCAGACCTGGAAGGCAGCCGCCGACCAGTGGTCGACCGGGCGAATCCAGGCTGCTGTTGCCAACAGCCTGATACGCGGTGGTCAGGGTTTCCTCGCCGCACTGGTCGTCGGGACCGCGCTGGGACTGCTGATGGCACGGGTGAAGTTCGTGCGCGCCGCCATCGGCCCCTTCGTTTCGGGCCTGCAGAGCCTGCCGTCGGTCGCCTGGGTGCCCGCCGGCATCATCTGGTTCGGGATCGGCGAGTCCGTCATGTACTTCGTCATCCTGATGGGCGCCGTCCCTTCCATCGCCAACGGTCTGCTGGCCGGCATCGACCAGGTCCCACCGCTCTACAACCGGGTGGGTCGGGTCCTGGGCGCTCGCGGGTTTGCCGCGATCAGGCATGTGACGCTGCCCGCTGCCTTGCCGGGCTATCTCGCCGGCCTCAAACAGGGCTGGGCCTTCTCATGGCGGTCGTTGATGGCGGCCGAGATCATCGCGCACAGTTCCCGAATCGGGCTCGGCCTCGGCGGTTACCTCGACGACGGCAGGGTCAACTCGGACATGGCGGTGGTGCTCAGCGGCATCATCGTCATCCTGGCCGTCGGTATCGGAATCGAACTTCTGGTCTTCGCACCGGTGGAGCGGCGGGTACTGCAGCGGCGCGGTCTCGGCTCCCGGGCCTGACGGGGTACGCCGATCAGCTGGTACAGCGCAGCTAAGACATCTTGCAGGCTTTGCTTGCCGGCGCAGACCGCGGCGGCTTCGTCAGGTCGATGTTGGCAGTCAACGTCGTGCAGCCCATCGCCTGGAAATCACCGACTTCGTACTTGTAGTAGAGCGCTGTCGAGGTTCCCTGCGCATAGTTCGGGTCGTAGTCGTTGACGACGCTGACCAATTCGTTGATGCCGTCGCCGTCGACGTCCAGCGCACCGCTCGACGGCGTGTCGGTGAAGAACCTCGGCTCCCCGCCGTCGCCCGGCAAAGTTCCGAAGGTGCGAACGGGCCGGACGCCGGGATCGAGCACGACAAGAAAGCTGCTGTGTGCGCCGGTTCCGAACGCGACGAACACCCGGCCGGCGCGGTCGACGGAGATGCCGGTGAAGCCCGGCTGCACTCCCCGAGCGAAGGGGACGAACAGGCCGCCGATTCTGGAGCTCGTGTACAGCGCTGTGCCGATCGCGTCATAGAGCGCGAGGTAGTTCTGGCGCTCCACGTTGTCATTCGCCGCTGCCAGCGCGATGACCTCTAGGCGCAGCTTGCCACCGGCATGCGGGATGCCGTTCTGCGCCGCGAGGAGCTGGCATGCCACCTTGGCGCAGACTGGGTTCCGCTTGTAGAACGGCGGCTTTGCGGTTTGAGCCACCGGCTCGGGAGTTGCCGCTGCGGTCGACGGGCTCGGTGACGCAACCGTCGACTGTGTCGGCGCGGATGAGGTGTCTGAGGGTGTCGTCGTCGACGGTGACTGGGATGCGCTCGTAGCACCGGCGCTGCTGCTCGGCTGGTCGCTCACCTGCGCAGCCGACGAGGGCGTCGTCACACCGACGCTCGGTGAACTGACGACCGGAGCGGTCGGCTTCGCACTCTTTCCACCGGTTGTACAACCGCTCGATGTCACGAGGGCAACAACCAGCTGTGGCGGCTCCAGCGCGACAACGACGGCTTCCGGTTCATCAGCATGAACAGCAACAAGTGCATCGGCATCGACTCCGGCAGCCCCAACCCGGGCGCCGCCGCCCGCCAGTGGGACT
>JBDTYE010000164.1:0-6300 GCA_040005895.1 Actinomycetota bacterium
TGTGGATTGCCGGCGCCCCGGGAGGTCAGAGCGCGTAGTCCCGCTCCTGGTCGAGCGTCACCCGGCCGCCGACCTCGCAACTGCCACTTCCGGCCGGGCCGGGGCGGGCGCTGAGAATCGAGCCGTTGCCCTGCCAGATCTCGATCGGGCGGTCCAGCGCTCGGGCGAGTTGCAGCGCTGCCGATCCGGTCGCCTCGTCCTCCCGGATCCCGAGAGCCGATCCGAAGACGCGGGCGCGGATGATGCCGCCGTCGGCGTCGACCCAGGACCAGTAGACGTTCCGCACGTGTTCGGGGGACATCGCCTCGCGCAGCGCCGAGACGGTGCGCGGGTCGTCCAGCTCGACGAACTCCCAGGCCGGACCCAGCTCGGGCCTGGCCCGGATCCACACGAGGTCACCGTCTCGCCAGGTCGGTACCTCGCCGGACGGCGGCCGGAGTACGTCGACGGGCCGGCCCAGGTGCGCCAGCAGCCAGGCCGTGCCGACCAGCGGATGACCGGCGAGCGGCAACTCCCTCGCGGGCGTGAAGATCCGCAGTTCTCCGCCGGCCGCGTCGTCGACGTAGACCGTCTCGCTGAAGCCGAGGTCCGCAGCGATCTCCTGCCTGCGCTCCGCCGGCACCGCCCGGCCGTCGACGAAAACGCCGAGCGGATTGCCTCCGTCTCCCGCTTCGTCAGTGAACACGCGCAGCACATGCAGGGGGGCCGTTGTCATGGCCGCATGTTGTCAAACCCAGCGCCGGCTGCGGGCGCGGATTGCGGCTCGGTGTTTGTCCAAGCGCAGGTCACTACGATCGCGGTCATGGCCGATGAGCGGATGTCCGAGTCAGGACTGCCGATCAAGGCGGTCTACCGACCTGCCGACCGTCCAGTTGCCGACGTCCCGGAACTGCTGGGTGAACCCGGCGAGTTCCCCTACACCCGCGGTGTGTACGCGAGCATGTACACGGGCCGGCCATGGACGATGCGCCAGTACGCCGGGTACGGCTCGGCCCGCGAGTCCAACACCCGCTACCACGCGCTGCTTGCAGCCGGCACGACCGGGCTCTCGGTCGCCTTCGACCTGCCGACCCAGATGGGCTACGACAGCGACAACCCGATCGCCCGCGGCGAGGTCGGCAAGGTGGGCGTTGCGATTGACTCGATCGAGGACATGCGGGTCCTGTTCGAGGACATCCCGCTCGACCAGGTCACTACCTCGATGACGATCAACGCGCCGGCCGCAGTGCTGCTGCTTCTGTACCAGCTGGTCGCCGAAGAGCACGGGATCGCGGGATCGGCACTGCGCGGGACGATCCAGAACGACGTACTCAAGGAGTACATCGCGCGCGGTACCTACATCTACCCGCCGGCCGCGTCGCTGCGCTTCACCACCGATATTTTCGCCTATTGCGCAAGCGAACTGCCGCAGTGGAACACCATTTCGATCTCCGGCTACCACATGGCCGAAGCGGGTGCGACGCCGGTCCAGGAGATCGCCTTCACACTTGCGAACGGCATCCAGTACGTGCGCGCCGCCATCAAGGCGGGGCTCGCGGTCGACGACTTCGCGCCGCGACTGGCCTTCTTCTTCGTCGCCCGTACGACGCTGCTCGAGGAAGTCGCGAAGTTCCGTGCCGCCCGCCGGATCTGGGCGCACATCATGCGCGACGAGTTCGGTGCCCTCGATCCGAAGTCGCTGATGTTGCGCTTCCACACGCAGACCGCGGGCGTGCAGCTGACCGCGCAGCAGCCCGAGGTCAACATCGTCCGGGTGGCGCTGCAGGCCCTGGGCGCTGTCCTCGGCGGCACGCAGTCGCTGCACACCAACTCCTACGACGAGGCGATCGCGCTGCCGTCGGTCAAGGCCGCAACGTTGGCGCTTCGTACCCAGCAGGTGCTCGCCTTCGAGACGGACGTCACGGCAACCGTCGACCCCTTCGCCGGGTCGTACGCCGTCGAGTCCATGACCGATGACATCGATGCGGCGGTGCGCGCGTTGATGGCGCGGGTCGAGGAGTTCGGCGGCGCGGTCGCGGCCATCGAGGAAGGCTTTCAGAAGAGCGAGATCGAGCGGTCGGCGTACGACGTCGCCCGCGGTATCGAGTCCGGCGAGCGGGTCATCGTCGGCGTCAACAAACACGTCGCCGAGGCCGGCGACGACTATGTGCCCATGGCGGCCGACCCCGGCATCGAACGCGAACAGGTACAGCGGTTGCGCGAACTGCGCGCCACCCGCGAAGGCGACGTCGTACAGAAACTGCTGGAGGCGCTGGGCGAGGCCGCGCACAGTGACCGCAACGTGCTGCCCGCACTCAAGGACGCACTGCGGGCGAGAGCGACGGTCGGTGAGGTGTGCGACGTACTGCGCGCCGAGTGGGGCGTCTACCGGCCGGTCGACAAGTTCTGAATCTCGCCACGGCCTCGTAGAAGTTGAGAGGGCGGTCCCCTTCAAGAGTCAGCAAGCGATGTTGGTGCATTGGACGGGGTTCCCGTTGGCTGCGGCGTGGTTTCCGCCGCTGTCGGGCGGCTTCGGAGGTCAGAGCTCGCCGATGTTGCGGCAGGGCCTCCTGCGCAGATCCTGCACGTAGTCGTCAGGGGCGCCCGCCTTCTCCGCCGCCTCTGCCATCAGGCCGACGTAGCGCGCGGACGGCAGGCCTCCCTCGTAGGAGTTGAGAACGTAGGTCCAGGCCAGCACTTCGCCGTCCAGTGTTGCCACCCGGAAAGTGATCTTGGAGTAGACGCCGCTCGCGTACATCTCGATCTCGTCGAGGCTGCGCTCGTCCTCCTTGTTGACGTCGTAGAGGACCACGAAAACCTGCCCGCCGGGCTCCTCGGCGAGCGTCGCGATGGCGCCTTCCCAGCCCATCTCCTCGCCGCCGAACGTCACCCGCCAGCCGTCCAGCCACCCGGTCCCCACTGCGGGGGAGTGCGGGCAGCGGCCGAGCATCTGCTCGGCGTCCATGTTGGTTCCATAAGCGGCGTACAGGCCCATACGCCGGATACTAGGGCGCTGATCTGTGGCGACCGCTGGTGGCGCGCTCATGCCGCTGGTCTTCTCGGAACCCCCCCAGGAACACCTGATCGCGGCGCCTTTGCGCGAAGATTGGCGGCGGCCACCACGCGGTGGCCGAATCCGACACGTGGAGGTAACCCGGTGCGGGTCGCGATTCTCGGTGGCGGGCCCGCAGGCTACGAGGCGGCCTTGGTCGCCGCGCAGCTCGGCGCCGACGTCACGGTCGTCGACAGGGACGGTCTCGGAGGGGCCTGCGTCCTCACCGACTGTGTGCCTTCGAAGACGTTGATCGCCACTTCCGAACTCATGGAGTTGCTCGCCGGCGCGGACGAGCTCGGCATCCGCTTCCGGGACGCTGCCGGCAAGCACGCCTCCTGGAACGATGCGGACCCGACCGCGCCGCCCGACGTCGTCTCGGTCGCAGCTCCCGTCGTCAACGCCCGGGTCAAGAGCCTCGCTCTCGCGCAGAGCATGGACGTCGCCGCGCGGCTCGCCCGTGAGGGCATCACGGTGGTGCAGGGCATCGGGCGGTTCATCGAGCCGCACCGGATCGCCGTACGCCGCACCGTGCCACCTGTGGCTGCCGGTGACGACACTTACGTCGAGGCGGACGTCGTACTCATCTGCACCGGCGCCCACCCGAGAGTGGTTCCCGGCGCCGAGCCCGACGGCAAGCGGATCCTCACCTGGCGCGACGTCTACGACCTTGACAACGTGCCTGAGCGGCTGGTCGTCGTCGGCTCTGGAGTGACCGGCGCCGAGTTCGCGAGCGCGTTCCAGGCCCTGGGATCGCACGTGACGCTGGTATCGAGCCGGGAACGGGTGCTGCCGGGCGAGGACACCGACGCTGCCGACCTGATCGAGGCGGTGTTCGCGCGCCGCGGGATGACGGTCGTGAAGCAGGCACGAGCCGAGGGGGTTCGCCGTACGCCGGATGGTGTCGTCGTGACCCTCGACGACGGTCGCGAGATCGAGGGTTCACACGCCCTGATGACGGTCGGGTCCATCCCGACCACGCAGGGCATGGGACTCGAGGACGTCGGTGTCGCGCTCGACGAGCGCGGCTTCGTCACCGTCGACAAGGTCAGCCGTACGACGGCGGCGGGGGTCTACGCCGCCGGCGACTGCACCGGTGTCCTGATGCTCGCCTCGGTCGCCGCGATGCAGGGCCGGATCGCGATGTGGCATGCCCTGGGTGAGGCCGTGCAGCCGCTGCGGCTCAACACGGTCTCGGCGACGGTGTTCACCGACCCCGAGATCGCGGCGGTGGGAGTGACGCAGGCCGAGGTCGACTCCGGCGCGATCATCGCGTTGACCATCAAGCTGCCACTGGCGACCAACGCGCGGGCCAAGATGCAGGGGGTGACCGACGGCTTCATCAAGCTGTTCGCGCGACCCGGCTCGACCACCATTCTCGGCGGGGTCATCGTGGCGCCGCGGGCCAGCGAACTCATCCTGCCCGTCTCACTCGCGGTGCAGCACGGCATCACCGCCGAGCAGTTCGCGCAGACGTTCTCCATCTACCCGTCGCTATCTGGCAGTGTGACGGAGGCGGCCCGTCAGCTGATGGGCCGCAAGTAGAAGATCCTGCCGGGGTTCGGCCGGCCAGTCGGAGGAGAAAGAGTGCAGATCGACTTCGCCTCGTCGCCCACGTCCAGCGTCGGCGTCGAGATGGAGCTCGAGCTCGTCGACCGGCAGACCCGGGAGCTGCGCAGCGGCGCCACCGCGATCCTGGATCAGCTCGGTGCCGGCCGGCCCGAGGGCCATCCGAACGCGAAGCATGAATTGCTCGAATCGTGCGTCGAGATCATCACCAACGTCTGCTCGAGGGTCGGTGAGGCCAGGGACGACCTGGCCCGCACGCTCGCTGAGGTGACGGCCGCGGCAGCGGCGGACGGGCTCGAAGTGATGTGCTCCGGCACGCATCCGTTCTCGCAGTGGTCGGAGCAGGTGGTCGCCGCCGATCCGCGCTACCAGCAGCTCATCGAGGACCACCAGTGGCTCGCGCGGCGCTTGCAGATATTCGGGATCCACGTGCACGTCGGCGTCCGGTCGCCGGACAAGGTGATGCCGATAGTCAATGCGCTGACGGGCTACATCGCGCACTTCCTCTCGCTGTCCGCCTCGTCGCCGTACTGGCTGGGCATCGACACCGGCCTCGCGTCGTCGCGTTCGAAGATCTTCGAAGCGCTGCCGACCGCGGGCCTGCCGCACCAGCTCGCCAACTGGTCGGAGTTCGAGGAGTTCATGCAGACCCTCGTCAGCTCCAACACCATCAAGTCGATCCGTGAGGTGTGGTGGGACATCCGCCCGCATCCCAACTTCGGCACCGTCGAACTGCGGATCTGCGACGGGCTGCCGACGCTGCGCGAGGTCGCCACGATGGCGGCGATGAGCCAGTGCCTGGTGCACCGTTTCGACTCGCTGCTCGACCGCGGCTACACGCTACCCACTCCGAAGAGTTGGGTCGTGCGGCAGAACAAATGGCGCGCGGCACGGTATGGCGTCGATGCGGAGATCATCATCGACGACGGCGGCACCTTGCAGCCGGTACGCGAAGCCATCCGCGACCTGGTCGACGAACTCGAGCCGGTGGCCGACCGGCTCGGCTGCACCGAGGAGCTGATGTACGCCCTCGAGATGGCTCAGGCGCCGAGTTACCAGCGGCAGCGCCAGATCGTCGCGGGCGGCGGGTCGCTCGTCGATGTGGTCGACGCGCTGGTCACCGAACTGCGTCTCGACCAGCCCGGTGCAGCGTGACCTCCGACATCGACGCTTTCCTCGACGAGCACAACGCCGACCTGATCGGCGTACGCCGCCATATCCACTCCCACCCCGAGCTCAGCCGGGCCGAATTCAAGACGACTGCTCTCATCGCGGACCGCTTGCGGGCTGCCGATCTCGTCCCGCGCATTCTGGGCGCAGGCACAGGTCTGATCTGTGACATCGGAACCGGCATGGGCCCGGTCGTGGCCCTACGCGCCGATCTCGACGCGCTGCCGATCCTCGATGACAAGGACGTGCCCTACCGCTCCACGCGTGATGGCGTCTGCCATTCCTGCGGTCACGACGTACACACGACCGTCGTCCTCGGCGTGGCACTTTTCCTTGCGCAGCAAGGGTTGTCACTGCCTGGCCGGGTGCGCGTCATCTTCCAGCCGGCCGAGGAGGTCAACCCCGGCGGAGCGCTGACCGTAATCGACGAGGGCGGCCTCGCTGACGTGGGTGCGATTTTCGCGGTGCACTGCGATCCGCGGCTCGACGTGGGTCTGGTCGGCACCCGAGCGGGGGCGATCACGGCGGCG
>JBDTYE010000165.1:0-6283 GCA_040005895.1 Actinomycetota bacterium
CGAGCCGCCGTACGCCGTCCACGCGTCGACGTAGACCACGATGCACGGCGGTGCTTCGTGCGACGCGAACAGCGCATCGGCCGTTTCGGGGAACGGCTGGCGGAACGCCGACCGGTTGTTCCACATGGTCAGATGGCCGGTGTAGCCCTGCAGCACGTAGACCGACGGGTACCTGCGGTCCGGCTCGTCGTCGTACGCCGGCGGTGTGTAGACCCACAGCGGCCGCTCGTGCGGATCGCCCAGCGGGTTGCCGCGAAGGAGTGCGCTGTCGATCACATGTTCGTCGATGCGACCGGCGAGATCGGCTTTCCACGGAAGAGGCATGGCGTTTTCCTACCAGATGGTGAAGGTTACGGTCGTGCTACGACTTGTTGCGGGAGATCCTTTCGTGACCCTCATGGTGCACAATCGCGCGCAGTATCCGATCGCTCGTCTGTCCTTGGAGGCCAAGCGTGCCCAGCCTTAGTCACCGCGCCCCCCGTGTCGCCCTCGTCGCCCTCGTCTCCCTGAGTCTGTTTGCAGGAGCCTGCGGCAAGAAGGACAAGAAGACCACCGCGGCCTCGACTACCTCGACCACCTCGAGCAGCGCGGCCGCCGCCAGCAGCACCGCGGCTTCCAGCCCGGCGGAGTCGTCCAGTGCCCCAGCATCGAGCAGTCCCGCTGAGTCGTCCAGCCCGGCAGAGAGCAGTTCCCCCGCCGAGTCGTCCAGCCCGCCGGAAGACATGGCGAGCAAGGTGCCGGACGCGATCAAGGCGGACGGCAAGATCATCGTCGGCACCGACTCGACGTACGCCCCGAGCGAGTTCCTCGACGCCGACGGCAAGACGATCATCGGCTTCGATGTCGACCTGTTCAACGCGGTTGCCGGCAAGCTCGGCTTGAAGGCGGAGTTCGTCACCGCGCCGTTCGACGCGATCATCCCTGGCCTCAACTCAGGCAAGTACGAAATCGGTGTCTCGTCGTTCACGATCAACCCGGAGCGTAAGAAGGCCGCGAACATGGTCAGTTACTTCCAGGCAGGCACCCAGTGGGCCGCGAAGACCGACAACCCAACCGGCGTCCAGCCGGACGATGCCTGCGGGCACAAGGTCGCGGTTCAGAAGGCCACGGTCCAGGTTGACGACCTCGCAGCCCGGTCGAAGAAGTGCAAGGACGCCGGCAAGAAGGCGATCACGGTCGACCAGTACCCGGGTCAGGACACCGCGAATGCGGCCGTCGTTTCGGGTAAGGACGACGCGGTGCTCGCCGACTCCCCGGTCGTCGCGTACGCCGTCACGCAGTCCAAGGGCAAGCTGGCGCTCCTCGGTGACATCTACGACTCGGCACCGTACGGCTATGTCGTCAAGAAGGACCAGACCGACTTCGCCGATGCCCTCGCGGGGGCGCTGAAGGCGGTCATTGCCGACGGCAGCTACAAGACGGCGCTCAGCAAGTGGGGCGTGGAAGCGGGCTCAATCACCGACCCGGCCGTCAACCCGTAACAACCCAGGATGTCCAACGCCACTGATACGTCAGCACCGGAACGGCCGTCGCAGCTCACGGCCGTTCCGGTACGACACCGGGGGCGCTGGGTGGGCATGGCGGTCCTGGCCGTCATCGTCACGATGTTCGTGCACATGCTGGTCACGAACGATGCCTTCGAGTGGTCGTTCATGTGGCACAACATGTTCAGGCCGCCGGTGCTTCGCGGTGCCCGCACGACCTTGGAACTGACGGTGCTGGCGATGCTCATCGGCGTAGCGTTCGGCATCGTTCTGGCCGTGATGAGGCTGTCACCCAATCCGGTGATTCGCGGTACTGCGTGGGCTTACACCTGGTTCTTCCGAGCCGTTCCACGGCTGGTGCTGTGCATCCTGTTCGGCAACCTCGGAATCCTGTTCCAAAAGACCAGCCGCATCAACTTCGGCGTCCCCTTGGGGAATCTGTTGGGTCTCCCGCATGGCGGCCGCATCTTCGACACTGACGCGAACACGCTGCTGGCGGGCTTCAGCGCCGGCCTGCTGGCGCTGGCGATGTCCGAAGCGGCGTACATGGCAGAGATCGTGCGGGCCGGCATTCTCGCCGTCGACGCGGGGCAGAACGAGGCGGCACAGGCACTCGGCATGAGCCGCATGCTGACGATGCGTCGCATCGTGCTGCCGCAGGCGATGCGGGTCATCCTGCCGCCGACGGGAAATGAAACCATCGCCATGCTCAAGGACACGTCGCTGGTCGCTTTCGTGCCGGCGTACGAACTGTTCTTCCAGCTCGAGGCAGTGGGTTCCCGCACATTCAAGGTCTTCCCGATGCTCGTCGCGGCCACGCTGTGGTACCTGGCTATGACCAGCGTCCTGCTCGTCGGTCAGCATTTCCTCGAGAAGCGTTTCTCCCGCGGCGTTGCCGGGCGGACCGGCAAGACACGTAAGCCAAAACCACCGGTCCCTGCTGGTGGAATGGGCGGCATGTGATGACCGGCACGCCGATGGTGCTTGCGGAAGGCGTACGCAAGAGCTTCGGGCACCTCGAGGTGCTCAAGGGCATCGACCTCGTCGTCGACCCCGGCAGCGTGATGGTGATCATCGGGCCGTCCGGGTCCGGCAAGAGCACGTTCCTGCGCTGCATCAACCACCTGGAAAAGATCAACGGCGGCAAGCTCTCAGTCGACGGCGAACTCGTCGGTTATCGGCAGCAGGGCAACAAGCTGTTCGAGCTGAAGGAGAGCGAGGTCGCCCGCAAGCGCGCCGAGATCGGCATGGTCTTCCAGCGATTCAACCTCTTCCCGCACTGCACAGCGCTCGGCAACATCTGCGAGGCGCCGATGCGGGTCAAAGGTCTCAACAAGTCAACGGCCGAACGACGCGCACGTGAACTCTTGGCGCAGGTCGGTCTTTCCGACAAGGCGGATGAGTACCCGAACATGCTCTCCGGTGGCCAGCAGCAGCGGGTCGCGATCGCGCGGGCACTCGCGATGGATCCCAAGCTGATGCTCTTCGACGAGCCGACGAGCGCGCTCGACCCTGAGCTGGTCGGCGACGTCCTCGACGTCATGAAACAGCTTGCCCGCGACGGCATGACGATGGTGGTGGTCACACACGAGATGGGGTTCGCCCGCGAGGTCGGCAACCGCCTGGTGTTCATGGACGGCGGTGTTGTCGTCGAGGAGGGCGCGCCGGCTGATGTCTTTGCCGCGCCTCAGCACGACCGGACCCGCAGCTTCCTCTCGAAAATCCTCTAGACCCGTAGCACCTCGCCTGGAGCCGCGGCCGTGACCGGACCGGCGTACGCCGATTTGGCCGCCAGGCAGGCCGCGTCGAGATCGTTCTCGTACCAGACGTGCGTCAGGACAAGGGATTTCGCGCCGGCCCGCTCCGCATGTTCGCCGGCCTCGCGCGCGTTGAGGTGGTCCTCGCTGCTCTCGTCGTCGCCGCCGAACCACGCCTCGCAGACGAACACATCAGCGTCCTTCGCGATCTCGGTGAGCTCCGCGCACGGGGCGGTGTCCGCGCTGTATGAGATCACTTTGTCGCCGGCGCTGAAGCGCATCCCGAGGGTCGGTACGCCGTGTCGCATCGGCAACGTGTCGAGCGTGATGTCGCCGAAGTGCGCGCTCTTTCCCGGCTCGAGCGGCTCCCACTTGGCGATCCACTCGAAGCTACCGGCGCCTTCGAGTTGCTCCGCATGGGCCAGGAAGTCGGGCGGCCCGATCAACCTGAACTTCGGGGTCGCCGCCGATTCGCCGCGGCCCCACCGGGCGAGGATGAACGGATAGAGGTCGAGAAAGTGATCCCAGTGCCGGTGCGAGATGACGACCGCGTCGATCTCGCTGACGCGCGCGAAGCGCATCAGCTCACCCAGCGTGCCATTGCCCGCATCGACCCAGATCTTCACCTCGCCGTGCGTCAGCAGGTGCCCGCAGGCCGCGCCGCCAGGCCGCGGTACACCCCCGCCGCACCCCAGGATCGTCAGGTCCACTGCGCCTCCCCAACTCGACTGGGCAGAATCCTAGGACGCGTCGATCAACACCGCTTCGCCCAAAAAGCCGCCAACCGGTGATTCCGGTCGCAGTTCGTCGAGACGGACCAGCGCGACGCCGGCGAGTATCAGGACGCCGCCGAACAGCTGCAGCCCGGTGGGGAGTTCGCCCAGCAGCAGCCAGGCGACAAGCACGGCGAACACGACCTCCAGCAGGCCTACGAACGAGGCGAGCTTGGGGCCGAGGATGCGGGCGGCGGCGATGCCGGCGACGTACGCGATGACTGCGGCGACGAACGACAGGCCGAGGACCGGCACCAGCCAGCTGGCCCGGTGCCCGGCGAAATCGACGTCGCCGAAGGTTGCATGCATCGGGAGCGCTCCGAGCGCGCCCAAACCGAGCAGCGCGACCGCGCCGACGGTCATTCCCGCGCCGGCCATGGCGATCGGGGGCAGCTCGAGTTCGACATTGGCGGAGACGATGAAGAACGCCGCAAGCCCGACGGCCGCGCCCAGGGCCCACACGACGCCGACCGCGTCGACCCGGGTGTCGCCGATGAGATCGAGGACGAATACCAGGCCGAGTACGGCGATCGCGGATCCGGCGAGCGTGAGCCGCCGCGGCCGGTGCCCGTGTCGCAGCCACATCCACACGACGACGAGCACGGTGCCCAGATATTCGAGCAGTAGCGCCACCCCGACCGAGAGGTGGCCCAGCGCGTTGAAGAAGCACAGTTGGGCACCCGCGACCGCGAAGAGCCCGTAGAACGTGACAGTGCGAGCGCCACGCCGCAACGCCGACCAGCGACCGCGCAGGGAAAGCAGTGTGGGTATCGCCATCATCAGAGCCGCCGCGCTGATCCGAGCGGCGACCGCGGCCCCTGGAGACCAGCCCGCCTCGGTGAGTGATCTCGCGAACGATCCTGAGGTGCTGAACGTGAGAGCGGAAAGGACCGCGAGAGCCAGGCCGGTGCCGGGCGTACGTTTCGACATTGGACCACCGCTCGTCCTCGCGTAATGACCAAAAAGCTCTATGCTGATGACGTTACCGCACGACCGCGACAGGAGTCAACGTGCTGTTTGCTCATGACACCGAGGTTGCGCTCGCGAGTGCCGCCGCGCTGGTCAACACGTTGGACGGTGCCGAGGAGCTGCTGCGTGACGTGGCGGCGCTCGAGAAGTTCGTCACGACCTGGGGCTGGACCGGTGAGCTGAGGCGGGACGAGCGCGAGCTCCGGCAGGTCCGAGCGCTGCGGCCGCGGTTACGGCGGATCTGGGAGGTCGGCGCCGAGGAGGTGGTCGAGATCGTCAACGAGCTGCTCCGGGAGGCGAACGCACTGCCGCAGCTGGCAAAGCACGACGGTTGGGACTACCACCTGCACGCGACACCACCGGATGCACCACTGGCCATTCGGATGGCGGTCGAGGCGGCGATGGCGTTCGTCGACGTCGTACGCAGCGACGAGCTGAGCCGGTTGCGCATCTGCGCCTACCCGACCTGTGACAACGTCGTGGTCGACCTGTCGAAGAACCGCTCGAGACTGTTCTGTGAGGCCGGCTGCGGCAACCGGGCCGCGGTCGCGGCGTACCGGGCCAGAAAGGCCGCCGGCAGGTAGCTCAGACGGGCCAGGGGTAGTGCGAGGCGGCTCCCGCTTCTTGCACTCGCCATGCCAGAGTGCTAAAACCGATCTAGCACTCATGTGTGGTGAGTGCCAATATCGGTTGACGATGTCCGGTTCCCTGCGGGGACCCGGGCGGCCGTCGCGGGCGTCTGCCGAGATGGTGCAAACCGCCGAGTTACCAGTCCTGGAGGACAACCAATGGCCAAATTGATCGCGTTCAACGAGGAAGCGCGGCGCGGCCTCGAGCGGGGCATGAACCAGCTCGCCGACGCCGTAAAGGTGACGCTCGGCCCGAAGGGCCGCAACGTCGTCCTCGAAAAGAAGTGGGGCGCACCCACCATCACCAACGATGGCGTGTCGATCGCCAAGGAGATCGAGCTCGAGGAGCCGTTCGAGAAGATCGGTGCCGAGCTGGTCAAGGAAGTCGCCAAGAAGACTGACGACGTCGCCGGTGACGGTACGACGACCGCAACGGTTCTCGCGCAGGCGATGGTCCGCGAGGGTCTTCGCAACGTCGCGGCCGGCGCCAACCCGATGGCCCTCAAGAAGGGCATCGAGGCTGCTGTCGAGTCCGTCGTCGAGAAGCTGACGCAGGCCGCCCAGGAAGTCACCACCAAGGAGCAGATCGCCTCGACGGCGAGCATCTCCGCGGCTGACACCACCGTCGGCGAGATCATTGCCGAGGCGATGGACAAGGTCGGCAAGGAAGG
>JBDTYE010000166.1:0-6206 GCA_040005895.1 Actinomycetota bacterium
GAGCACGATCTGCCGTGCCGTCTCTCGAACACCTGCGACGACCGGCAGCATCGGCACTCCGGCAGCGGCGTAGTCGTCCTTGAACTTGAGCGCCAGCGCCCAGAAGTGCGGCGGCGTCCAGTAGAAGACGATGCCGAACAACACCAGCGCGGGTACGCCGACCCGTCCGGTCACCGCGGCCCACCCGATGACGACGGGCATGCAGCCGGCCGCCCCGCCGATGACGATATTGGACGGCGTCGAGCGCTTCATCCCCAGGGTGTAGACGAAAACGTAGAAGAGGATCGCCGCCACTCCGAGTGCGCCGGCGAGCCAGTTGACGATCAATCCCAGCCACAGCAGGGAAATCACGCCGAGAACGATGCCGAAACGCAGCGCCTGCTGGGGCGTCACGAGGTGCCCGGGCAGCGGCCGCCGCGAGGTGCGCTTCATCACGTCGTCGATGTCGCGGTCGATGTAGCAGTTGAGTGTGTTGGCGCTGCCCGCCGCCAGGCTGCCGCCGACGAGCGTGGCAGGCACCAGCCACCAGAACCGATGTGGCCAGCCTTCTGCGGCGACCACCATCGCGGGCACCGTCGTTATCAGCAGGAGTTCGATGATCCGCGGCTTGGTCAGTGCGACGTAGGCCATGACGACATCGCGGATCCGCCGCCTCGAGGTCTGCTGACCGGTCGCCGCCGGTGCGTCAAGGGTGGTCATCCGGCGCCCACCGAGATCCGCTCAGGGCCGACACCGGTCGCCGCCGCGGCCTGCCAGCGGGCCCGCACCGCCGCGACGAGCAGAGCGACCCACAGGGATGCTCCGACGACCATGTGCGGCACCACCGACCAAGCGCGCAGTGCCCACCAGACGTTCAGCGCGCCGAGGAATATCTGTACGACGACGAGCCCGGTCGCGAGCTGGACCGCGCGGCGTACGACCGGATCCACATCTGGACGCAGGGACTGGACGAGCAGCACCGCGATCAGGCCGAGAAGGGTGAAGGCGATGAACCGGTGCCCTACGTGCAGAGATTGACCCCACACGAACCCCTTGTTGAACCGGGGAACCGCGCGACCGTTGAAGGAGGGGAAGGTTCCGTAGGCCATCCCGGCATTGAAGCCGGTGACCATGGAGCCGACGATCATTTCGACGAAAGCGAGCCCCGCAATGATGGGGGCGAGCCGGGAAAGCAGCGCGGAGCCGGGGCGCGCCGCCGGCACCGGGAGGAAGCCTTCGCGGCGCATCGCGTCGATAGCCACCCAGGTGGCCAGCCCCAGGATCGAGAGCGCCAGTGTCAGGTGCAGGCTGACTGAAAGCCAGTGCAGCTTGATCCACACGACGAGGGCGCCGAGCAGCGCCTCGGTCAGGACGAACGGCACCAGCCCGAAGAGGGTTACCCGCCGCACGGCCGGGGGCTGCCCGGAGCGGCGGGCCTCGACGGCCAGCCAGACCAGCAGACCCACGACCACGGAAGCCCAGTAGCGGTGGATGTGCTCGATCCAGGCGTTGGCGTCACCGGCCGGCGGCAGTACCCGGTGGTAGCAGCCGGGCCAGTCGGGGCAGCCGAGCCCGGAGCCGGTGGCGCGCACCAGGCCACCCAGGCCGATCAGCAGCAGGGTCGCCGCGACGGTGGCAACTGCGAGCTTGGCGAAACGCGACACTCGGACCCTTGGTTCTGTTGATGCTCAGCTGGGGACATTCAACTCTAACGTGTCCGCCCGGCCCTTCCCCCGCGGTGGTCCAGGCTCTGAGTGCGTCGTCTCGGCGGATAGGGTGAGCTCGCAGGTTGATCAGCTCGATCTCGGAGGTTTGGTGACCCCGTCAGCGGCCGGTAAGGCCCCCAGCACAGCTCTTCTCAAGCCGGCGGACGACGATCTCGACGCCCGCGCCATCAACACCGCCCGCGCCCTCGCCATGGACGCAGTGCAGCAGGCGAACTCCGGTCACCCGGGCACCCCCATGGCCCTCGCGCCACTGGCCCACGTGATCTTCCAGGAGTTCCTGCGGCACGACCCCCGCGACCCCGACTGGGCGGGCCGCGACCACTTCGTCCTCTCGAACGGGCACGCGTCGATGCTGCTCTACTCGCAGCTCTTCCTGACCGGTTACGGGCTCTCGATCGACGACCTGCGCAACTTCCGCCAGTTCGGGAGCCGCACGCCGGGTCACCCCGAGTACAGCCACACGCCCGGGGTCGAGACCACGACGGGCCCCTTGGGCCAGGGGTTCACCAATGCGGTCGGCATGGCGATCGCCGACCGGCGGGCCGCTGCCATGTGGGACGCCGAGGACACCGGCATGTTCGACCGGACGACGTACGTCATCTGCTCCGACGGCGACCTGGAAGAAGGCGTCTCGCACGAGGCCGCAAGCCTGGCCGGCCATCAACGGCTCGGCAGCCTGGTCTACGTCTGGGACGACAACCACATCTCGATCGAGGGCGACACCGCGATCGCGTGGAGCGAGGACGTGCTGGGCCGCTTCGAGGCCTACGGCTGGCACACGCTGCGCGTCGAGGACGCGGAAGACCTCGATGCGATGCGCGCGGCACTCAAGCTTGCGCGGGACGAGCGGGACCGGCCGTCGATCATCGCGCTGCGCAGCCACATCGGCTTCCCCTCGCCCAACAAGGTCGACACCGGCGAGGCGCACGGCTCGGCTCTCGGCGAGGACGAGGTCAGGCTGGTCAAGGAGATCCTCGGCCTCGACCCCGACCAGCACTTCGCCGTCGCCGACGTGGTGCTCGAGCACACCCGGCAGGCGGTCGAACGCGGCGCCCAACTGCACGCCGACTGGGACAAGGCGTACGCCGTATGGTCGGCCGCCCACCCGGACCGGGCCGCCGACCGCGAGCGGATCCTGGCGCGCCGGCTCCCGGACGGCATCGCTGCCGCCCTGCCGGTGTTCGAAGCCGGCAAGAAGGTCGCGACCCGCGAGGCGTTCGGCACGGTGCTCAACGCGGTCGCCCCGATCATGCCCGAGCTCTTCGGCGGCTCGGCCGACCTCGCTCCGAGCAACAACACCACCATGAAGGGCCAGGAGCCGGCGTTGCCCGCGACTCCCGGCGGCCGGCAGATGCACTGGGGCATCCGCGAGCATCTGATGGGTTCGACGATGAACGGAATGGCGCTGACGCGCACCATGCGCCCCTTCGGCGGCACGTTCCTGATCTTCAGCGACTACATGCGGCCCGCGGTCCGGCTGGCGGCGCTGATGAAACTCCCGGTCACCTACATCTGGACGCACGACTCGGTCGGCCTCGGCGAGGACGGCCCGACGCACCAGCCGATCGAACAGCTCGCCGCCCTGCGCGCCATCCCCGGACTCGACGTCGTGCGCCCGGCAGATGCCAATGAGACGGCCGTCGCCTTCCGGACGATCCTCGAGCACAACGATCGCCCGGCCGGCTTCTGCCTGACCCGGCAGAAGCTCGACACGGTCGACCGGTCCGTCGATTTCGCCAGCGCCGAGGGTGTCGTGCGCGGCGCCTACGTGCTGATCGAAGCGTCCAGCGGCACCCCGCAGGTCATCCTGATCGGCACCGGCAGCGAGGTCGAGATCTGCGTTTCGGCCCGGGCCTTGCTGGAGGCGGACGGCGTACCGACCCGGGTGGTCTCGATGCCCTGCCGGGAGTGGTTCGAGGCGCAGGAAATGAGCTACCGGGCGACCGTGCTGCCACCGGATGTGAAGGCGCGGGTTTCCGTCGAGGCGGCCGTCAGTTTCGGCTGGCGTGAGCTCGTCGGCGACGCCGGCGAGATGATCAGCATCGAGCACTTCGGCGCATCGGCGCCGTACCAGATCATCTACGAGCAGTTCGGCCTGACCCCCGACCGGGTGGCCGCAGCGGCCCGCCGGAGCCTGTCCAACGTCGGTGCGTTCAAAGGCGCCCCGACCGGAAGTTGAGGACCATCATGACTGACGCACTTGCCGACCTGAGCGCAGCCGGCGTTTCGATCTGGCTCGACGACCTTTCCCGCGAGCGGCTGCACAGTGGCAGCCTGGCCGCGCTGATTCGTGACAGGCACGTGGTGGGCGTCACCAGCAACCCGACGATCTTCCAGAAGGCCCTCGAGCAGGGCTCGGCGTACGACGATCAGACCCGCGATCTCGCTCTGCGCGGCGTCGACGTCGGCGAGGCCGTCCGGGCCCTCACCACGGCCGATGTGCGCGCGGCCTGCGATCTGCTGCGGCCGGTCTACGACGCGACCAACGGCGTCGACGGCCGGGTCAGCATCGAGGTCGACCCCCGCCTCGCCAAGGACACCGACCGCACGATTGCGGAAGCCCGTGCGCTGTGGTGGCTGGTCGACCGCGACAACGTGTTCATCAAGATTCCCGCGACGATCGAGGGACTGCCCGCCATCACCCGCTGCGTCGCCGAGGGCATCAAGGTCAACGTGACGCTGATCTTCTCCCTGGACCGCTACGCCGGCGTGATGGACGCTTATATTTCCGCCCTCGAAGAACGCGTCGACAAGGGCTTGCCCGTAGACGTGGTTGACAGCGTCGCGTCCTTCTTCGTCTCGCGCGTCGACACCGAGATCGACCACCGGCTCGACGTCCTGGTCAAGGAGTCGGGCGACGGCGACGTGGTGTCCGAGGCCAAGCGGCTGCGCGGTCAGGCCGCAATCGCCAATGCCCGGTTGGCTTACGAGGCCTACGAGTCGGTCTTCAGCGGCCCCCGCTGGGAACCCTTGGCTGCCGCGGGCGCCACCAAGCAGCGCCCGCTGTGGGCATCGACCGGCGTCAAGGATCCGGCCTATGACGACACGCGGTACGTCGTCGACCTGGTTGCGCCGGGCACCGTCAACACGATGCCGGAGGCGACGCTCAACGCGGTCGCCGACCATGGAGTCATTGCGGGTCCGGCGGCATCGCAGGGCTACTCAGAGGCACGTGCGGTCTTCGCGGATCTCGCGAAGATCGGAGTCAGCTACGACGACGTCGTCGACGTCATCGAGCGCGAGGGCGTCATCAAGTTCGAGGACAGCTGGAAGCAACTGCTCGACGGTGTCACCCGCGAACTCCTGCGGCTCCGCGGCGAGCTCAACACCGGCACCGTCCCCGCGTTCGTCGCTGATTCTGGCCTGGTCAAATGACGGCCATCGTCACGGTCGTGACCGCCGGTGCGATGCTGGAGCAGTCGCGCGACGCCGCGCGACAGGCTCTCGTGGCAGGCGGCGTACCCACTGCTCTGGCGCAGAAAGACCCGAGTCTCTGGGGGTCCGAGGCCCAACCTGAGGCGACCGTCAGGCTCGGCTGGCTCGATGTGACCACTTCCTCCCGCGAGTTCCTGCCGCGACTGGCAGATCTGGCCGCGCAGATGAAGGGAGAGGGCCTCGACCGGATCGTGCTGTGCGGCATGGGCGGCTCGTCGCTCGCGCCCGAGGTGATCTGCAACTCCGCCGGCGCACCGCTGACGGTCCTCGACACGACCGACCCCGGTCAGGTGCAGGCAGCGGTCGACGACCGGCTCGCTCGCACCCTGGTTGTGGTGTCGAGCAAGAGCGGCGGCACGATCGAGACCGACTCGCAGTTCCGCGTGTTCATGGCCGCCTTCGTCGCGGCCGGGCTGACCGAATCCGAGGCCGCCCGCCGGTTCGTGGTCGTGACCGATCCGGATTCGCCGCTGTCGAAGGCGGCGGAATCCGCCGGCGTACGAGAGATCTTCCTGGCCGACCCCGACGTCGGCGGTCGCTACAGCGCGCTCACCGCTTTCGGCCTGGTGCCTTCTGCTCTCGCCGGCGTCGACGTCGGCCGGCTGCTCGACGACGCAGCGGCTGTGCTGGCGCATCTGGACGGCGACGACGACAACCCCGGGCTCGATCTCGGCGCGGCTCTCGGTGGTGGCTGGACCGCGGGCAAAGACAAGGTGGTCATCGTCGACGACGGTTCCGGGCTCGTCGGTTTCGGGAACTGGGCCGAGCAACTCGTCGCGGAATCCACCGGCAAGAACAGCCGTGGTCTTCTTCCGGTGGTCGTCGAAAATGCCGACGCACCAGGGGTTTCCGGCACTTCTACCGATGTGCACGTGGTTTCGCTCGGCGCTCCTGTCGAGTCCGGAACGACCGTTCGCGGCCCGCTCGGCGCGCAGTTTCTCGTGTGGGAGTACGCGACCGCGATCGCCGGCCGGGTGCTCGGCATCGACCCGTTCAACCAGCCGAACGTCGCGGAGAGCAAAGCCAACACCTCGGCGATCCTCGACGAAGCAGGCGACGGTCCGC
>JBDTYE010000167.1:0-6169 GCA_040005895.1 Actinomycetota bacterium
GCCGCCGGTTGTGAGTCGATCCGGCTCGGCGGCAGCTGCTGGACGTCATAGCCGAGCCGGCTCAAGCGGTTGTTGCGCTTCATGGTCGCCGCCCACAATTCCGGAGCGAGGTGCCATTCACGCGATTCGACCTCGACGATCAAGTTGGCCTCCGGCCAGATCGCATCGGGGCAGCCCGCCCAGCTGCCGCTCGCGTCGTACATGTCGGCGTTCCACAGCGGCTCAGGGAATTTGGCCCCGACGACCAACGAGTAGAGGTGCGCCTCTGCTACCGATCGCACCCCGTCCGCTACTTCGGCAAGGACACTGCGCGCCAACCGGCTACCCGCGCTCTCGCCGGTGGCCAGTGCGGCAGCCAGCTCGCCGACAGTCGTCTTCCCGCGCTGCACCCCCTCAGCCACCAGGGCGCGGACGTGATCGACGCGGTCGAGAGATCGGGTCGCGTCGATGATCGCGCGTCCGGGAGCGCACAGCGGCAGCCCCGACAGCCGCCAGATCTGGCCCGTGTTCGTCGTTCTCCGCACCACGACGAAACCGTTGTTGGCCAGCTTGCGTTCGTGCGGCAGCAGCAGCGTAACGACCTGAACGTCTCTCGCCGATGGCAGACCGTGCAGGTGGCATGCCGCCAGCGCGCCGAGAATCGCAACATCGTGGTCCCCGCCGATTCGCCCGTACAGGACAGCGGCCCGGAGCCGTTGTTGCAGCGTGAGCGCGCCGGTAAAGGCCGCGTAGACGGACGGGAGAACACGCTGAATGCGGTGACCGACTCCACCGTCGAGCGTGCTGGGTGACAGGCCCGCGTCTCTCGCCTGTCGGCACGTGAACAACCCGTCCTGCGAGTCAGCCTCCAGGCGAAGGGCGGCTGGCAGTGGGCGCATGTTCGCGATGGTGCGACACGGCGACCGGGTCGCGGCCCCATGACGGCGGATCTGTGGACGGCGCCGGCCGTCGCTCTTCAAGATCATGGGCTCCTCAGCCCGGCACATCGGGGATGACAAGCCCATGATCACTAGGTGACGGGCGAGGGGTACGGCGGGTGGTTGCGTTTAGCAGTTGCCGAGACGCTCGAGCAGGTATCCGTCGAGCCGGTCAAGCGAAACGCGGTCCTGCGTCATCTCGTCCCGCTCGCGCACCGTCACGGCACCGTCGTCGAGCGATTCGAAGTCGACGGTCACGCAGTACGGCGTACCGATCTCGTCCTGCCGCCGGTAGCGGCGTCCGATGGCGCCGGCGTCGTCGAACTCGACGTTCCAAAGACGGCGCAGCCGGTCGCCGACTTCCTTCGCCAGCGGCGAAAGCCGCTCGTTGCGCGACAGTGGCAACACCGCGGCCTTGACGGGAGCGAGCCGCTTGTCGAGCCGCAGCACGACCCGCTTCGCGGTGCCGCCCTGCCCGGTCGGTGCCTCGTCTTCGGTGTAGGCGTCCAGCAGGAAAACCAGCGTGGCACGGTCGACGCCGGCCGCGGGTTCTACTACGTACGGCGTGTACCGCTCGCCGCTTTCCTGGTCGAAGTACGACAGGTCCGCCCCTGACGCCTTGCTGTGTGCGGTCAGGTCGAAGTCGGTGCGGTTGGCGATGCCTTCGAGCTCACCCCACTCGGTGCGCGCGAAGTCGAACTTGTACTCGATGTCGACCGTGCGCTTCGAGTAGTGCGACAGCTTCTCCTTGGGGTGGTCGTAATAGCGGAGCCTTTCTGGACCGATCCCGAGATCGACGTACCAGTCCATCCGCTGTTGCATCCAGTAGTCGAACCAGGTCTCGTCCTCGCCCGGCGGGACGAAGAACTCCATTTCCATCTGCTCGAACTCGCGGGTGCGGAAGATGAAGTTGCCCGGCGTGATCTCGTTGCGGAACGACTTGCCGATCTGGCCGATGCCGAAGGGCGGCTTCTTGCGCGACGACTGCTGGACGTTGAGGTAGTTGATGAAGATGCCCTGGGCCGTTTCAGGGCGCAGGTAGGCGACTGACGAGCTGTCCTCGGCCGCCCCGATGTGCGTCTGAAACATCATGTTGAACTGACGCGGCTCGGTGAACGAGCCCTTCGTTCCGCAGTTGGGGCACGACAGGTCCTTGAGGCCGTTGGCCGGCGGGCGGCCGTGCTTGGCTTCGTACGCCTCTTCGAGATGGTCCGCGCGGTGCCGGGTGTGGCAGGACAGGCACTCGGTCAGCGGATCGGAGAATCCGCCGACGTGCCCGCTGGCCTCCCAGACCGCGGGCGCCAGGATGATCGAGGAATCGAGCCCGACCACGTCGTCGCGACCTTGCACCATCGACTTCCACCACTGGCGCTTGATGTTGTTCTTGAGCTCGACGCCGAGCGGCCCGTAGTCCCAGCCGCTGCGCATCCCCCCGTAGATCTCGCTGCTCGGGTAGACGAGTCCCCGGCGCTTGGCGAGGCTGACGATGGTGTCCATGCGATCGGCCATTTAAGGCGTCTCCAGTCCGGCTGGCGGTCGGCGGTGATCGAGAGCAGCCAGGCTATCGGGTGAGTTCGTGCACCCGTGCATCAGGTGCTGCGGTACGCCGCAGCTCAGTCGGTCTCGCGGCCGGGTGTGAAGGATTCGCCGACGCGCGAGACGGCTGCGTCTCGGGCCCGGTCACTGATTTGGACGCCGGGAGCGGCTCCGGGGCCGTCGTCGTACAGGACCTCGTAGGCGCTCGGCTCGCCGATCGCCTGGGCGAGCAGCGGCGTCGCTGCCACCTTGACGTCGAAGCCGCTCAGGGACCGCCGATAGCTGCCGAGGGTGTCCCATTCAGTCGTGATCAGCCAGCTCGCGGGCTCGTCGACGGCCCTGGCGATCCGGCCCCCCAGATATCCTGGCCGGGCTGCGAGCGCTGCCAGCGCGGTACGTGCGCGCTCAACGAAACTCGCCTCATCGGCGATGTTGAAGCGGGTCACAACGAGCACGATCCTGTACATCTCCCCACGGCCGGCTGGTCGAGGACACGCTACTGGAAGGACGCTTCGGTGCCTGCTCCGCCTGCATCCCGGCCGCCGTTCCTTACCCCGGGCGCCTCAGCGTTCCGGCACTCGGTCGAGCGCCGCAGCGCTACCGCGCTGCTCTTCCTGCGATCGATGCCCAAGGCGCTGCCGCCCCTCGTCGTGGTCGGGCTGCTCGCCGGCGGCGTGCTCCTGCTCGGCCTCGCGGCGGCGCTGTGCTTCGGGGCCGTCGCCGCGCTGTTCGGCTGGTTGCTGTTCCTGAGCTGGCCTGCTCTCGCGCCGCAGGCGCGCCTGGTAAGGCTCGCAGTGCTGGCCATGATGGTGGCCGGCATCGTGCTGAGCGCGACGCGGTAGCCCGACCGGGTGGTTGCGCCGGTCGGAGCACGAGCCGACCACCGGTTGGCGCCTTAGTGACCCCTCCTCGCTGCCGATCTATCTGGAGGGCCGCACATCCGCGTGGCTGGGGGAAGGAGCAGCGTTGTGATCGTCAGGCGGGTATCACTGTTGCTCCTGACGTTCGGCGTGGCGGCCCTGCCGGTGGGAATAGGCGCCGCGATGGCAGCACACGGCTCCGCGACGGCTGCGCTGGACGGCGCCCTGGCCAACCGGGCGACAGGACAGACCCAGCTGCTACAGGACTACTTCGCCCAGGCCAGGGCCATCGCCCTCATCACGGCGCAAAACCGCGAGCTCAGCGAGTTCTTCGAGCTGCCCGGCAAGCGAACCGATCGTCTCGCCGCAGCCGGCCCGGTGCTGGCCGAGATCAATGCGGCTCTGAGCTACCTCGAGCGGCTCTACCCCGAGGCGATCGGCGAGGCTTGCGTCATCGACAGCACCGGCGCCGAAGTCGCCCGTGTGGTGCAGGGTCAACAGGCGACCGTGGGAGACCTCTCGCTGAACGAGTCGGCCAATACGTTCTTCGCCCCGAGTTTCAACCTTCCGGTCGGCGAGGTCTACCACGCGGCACCGTACATATCGCCGGACACACACGACTGGGTCATCTCCAATTCCACCCTGCTTCCCAACAAGGCCGGCATAGCGGAAGCACTCGTGCACTTCGAGATCAGCATCGAGAGCTTCCGCAAGACGGCAGCGCAAGGCAGCCAGTTTCCTGTGCTCGTCGTCGACCGGCACACCGGCTCCGTCGTCATCGACAGTGCGGTGCCGCAGCGGCTGGGCGCGGCGCTCGGCCGTGGCGACACGGATGGATTCCCGGCGTTGCGCGACGCAACATCCTCGCGGGGCGCCCTCAAGCTCGAAGGTAAGCGGGCGGCGTACCAGGTCATGGAGCGTTCCGCAGGCAACGCCAACGACTGGGCTGTCGTAGCGATCGCACCGAAGGTCATCGGCCCGTTGTACGGCGCCGGCACCTGGCCGCCGGTACTCGGGGGACTGGCCCTCATGGCGCTCCTGCTGGGCGCCATCGGAATGCGCTTCGCGCAGCGGGATCTCATGGACGCCGCGACCACCGACCACCTGACCGGTCTGGCAAACCGCCGTCAGCTCAAGGTCGACCTTGCGGCCGCGGCTCGCCGAGCCAGTAGCGAACAACCTGTCGTACTGCTGATGTACGACTTGAACGGGTTCAAGGAATACAACGACGCGTTCGGCCACTCCGCCGGTGACGCGATGCTCGCCCGGATGGGCGCCAATCTCCGCAGTGCTCTCGGCGCGACGGGCAAGGCATACCGGCTGGGCGGAGACGAGTTCTGCGTCATCGCTCCACTGGGCGCAGACGGCAATGTACCGGTCATCGCCGCTGCCACGTCGGCCCTGCGGGAGCGCGGCCAGGGCTTTCACATCGACGCTTCGTACGGAGCCGTCACGATCCCCCACGACACCGACGATGGCACGGAGGCGCTACATCTGGTCGATCAGCGGATGTACGCGCGCAAGACCAGCCGGCGGCGGTCGGCCGACCGGCAGACCAAGGATGTTCTGTTGCGCGCGCTCTACGAGCGCCACCCTGAGCTCAGCGACCGCTTCCGCCGGGTTGCCGACCTCGCTGATGCCGTGTCCGTCGAGCTGCACCTCGGCGACGAGGAACGCCGGCTGGTGCGGCAGGCCGCCGAACTCCACGACATCGGCAAGGTCGCGATTCCCGACGAGATCCTGGACAAGGAAGGCAGCCTGACTGCTGAGGAATGGGCGTTCATCCGCCGCCACTCGGTCATCGGCGAGCGGATCCTCGCTGCCGCTCCCTCGCTGTCGTACGCCGCCAAACTGGTTCGGTCGGCCAACGAATGGTTCGACGGCAGCGGCTATCCGGACGGTGTGGCCGGCGAGGCCATCCCGCTCGGATCACGGATCATCGCGGTTTGCGACGCCTTCGTCGCGGTGACCTCGCACCGGTCGTACGCGCAGGCGATGCCGCTCATGGCCGCCGTCGAGGAGATCCGCCGATGCGCGGGCACGCAGTTCGACCCCCGCGTCGTCGCGGTCTTCAGCTCGGTGATCGGCGACGCCGACAACGTGCAACTGCAGTTCGAAAAGATCGTCTCGACCTACGAAGTCGAGCGCTTCACAGGAGAGATCAGCTAGCGAGGCGAGGGTCAGACGGCGGTCATGGTCGGGTCGACACCGCCGTACCGGCGATCTCTGGATGCGTACGCCTCGATGGCGCGCCACAGCTCGAGCCGGTCGAAGTCGGGCCAGAGCGTGTCGACGAACGCGAGTTCGGCGTACGCCGATTGCCACAGCAGGAAGTTGCTGATCCGCTGTTCGCCTGAGGACCTGATGAACAAATCGACGTCGGGCATGTCCGGCTCGTCGAGAAAACGAGCGATCGTCTTCTCGCTCACCTTGCCCGGGTCGAGCCGGCCGGCTGCGACCTCCTCGGCGATTCTCCTTGTGGCATCGGCGATTTCGGCCCGCCCGCCATAGTTGACGCACATCGTCAGGGTCAGCCCTTTGTTGTGCCGGGTCAGCTCCTCGGCTTCCTCGAGCTGCCTGATCACGTTGGTCCACAGTCGCTTGCGCTGGCCGGCCCACCGCACGCGTACGCCGAGTGCATGCATCTCGTCGCGGCGGCGTACGAGCACGTCTTCGTTGAACCCCATCAGGAAGCGCACCTCGTCGGGCGAGCGCTTCCAGTTCTCGGTCGAGAATGCGTAGGCCGACAGCCACTGGACGCCGATCTCGATTGCGCCCTCCACGCAGTCGAACAGCGAGTGCTCCCCCGCCTCGTGGCCCTTGGTCCGCGGCAGCCCACGCGCCTTGGCCCACCGG
>JBDTYE010000168.1:0-5827 GCA_040005895.1 Actinomycetota bacterium
CGAGGTGATGGCGCTGCTCGCAGCGTTCAACCCGGCGCCAGGTCTCAACGTCGGGCTGTTCCGTGGCTTCATGGTCGTCGGGGCCGTCGGCACGGTACTCACCGCCGGCTACTTCCTATGGCTGCTGCAGCGGGTCAACCAGGGCGTCGTACCGCCGCGATGGCGGGGCGAACGATTCAGTGACGTGATGGGCATCGAGCTGGCCGCTTGGACGCCGCTGCTCGTGCTGATCCTGGCGCTGGGCGTCTACCCGCGCTTCATCTTCGGGGTCACCGACACCGCCATGAAGACGGTGCTCGCACCGTTCATCAAGTAGGGCTACACATGCTGCAGACGATCGACTACCACGCGATCCTCCCCGAGTTGATCCTCGCGGGAGCCGCAGTGCTGGTCCTCGTCGTCGACCTGTTCCTCGCGCCGGCCCGCAAGTGGATCGCCATGCCGCTGTCCGTGCTCGGCGTCGGCGGCGCGTTCGCGGCGTTGGTCACGCTGGTCAGCGGCGACGAGCGCCGGACCTTCTGTCTCGATCGCGTGACGCTGGTCGTCGGCAAGCTGAACAGCTGTTCGTACGTCGTCGACGACTTCGCGATCATCATGAAGATGATCTTCCTCGGCTCGGCTTTCGTGGTCCTGTTGCTCTCGCTCGACCACTTCAACGACGCCCACCTCTACCAGGGCGAGTACTACTTCCTGCTGCTGTGCTCGTTCTTCGGCATGCTGACGATGGCGTCGAGCCGCGACCTGATCATGTTGTTCATCTCGCTCGAGATCGTGTCCGTGCCAGGCTTCATCATCTCCGGACTGCGCAAGTCCGACAGCCGCTCGACCGAGTCCGCGATCAAGTTCTTCCTGATCGGCGTGCTGTCCACGGCGGTGATGCTGTTCGGCATGAGCATCGTCTACGGCATGACCGGCTCGGTGCAGCTGGAAACGATCGCGCAGGTGCTCGCCAGGACGGACTTCGTGCGCACCCCCGCGATGGCCGCCGCGGTCGCGCTGGTCATTGTCGGATTCGCCTTCAAGGTGTCGGCTGCGCCATTCCACTTCTGGGCGCCCGACACCTACCAGGGCGCCCCGGTACCGGTCGCCGCGTTCCTCTCGGTGGCTTCGAAGGCGGCCGGCTTCACCGGGCTGATCGTGGTGTGCTCGGTCGGCCTGCGCCCCTACGCGTTCGTCTGGGGTCCGCTGCTCGCGGTGCTCGCGACCCTCACGATGACGCTGGGCAACCTGGTCGCCGTACAGCAGCGGCACATGGTCCGGCTGCTCGCCTACTCCTCGATCGGCCAGGCCGGCTACATGCTGGTGCCACTGAGCCTGGCCGCGACCGCCCACCCGAGCCCCAAGCTGCTCAACGACGCGATTGCCGCGACGGTCGCCTACATCGCGATCTACGCCGTGCTCAACCTCGGGGTCTTCGGCTGCGTCATCGCAGTTGCCCGCCGTACGCCGCGCAATCTCGTCGCCGACTACCGCGGGCTGGCGCGCACATCGCCTTTCCTGGCGGGGGCGATCGCGTTCTTCATGCTCGGCCTGGCTGGTGTGCCACCTGCACTCGCGGGCCTGGTCGCGAAGGTCTACGTCTTCCGCTCCGCGATCGACAACAAGATGAGCTGGCTGGCCGCGGTCATGGCGGTCAACACGATCGTCGCCGGGTGGTACTACCTGCGCATCGCCTTCACCGTGTTTGCCGGCGTCGGCGAGCCGGCCGGTGAGGCGCCGCTCGAGCGGCCGCGGGTTCCCGTCGCACTCGTCGCCGCGATCGGAATTTCGGTCGTCGCCGCGGTCGCCATCGGCTTCTACCCTGAGCTCGTGTTCCGCTACGGACCGGGACTCGCGCTGCGCTAGCTGCCCCGGGAACGCGCGCTCACGGCGTTCCGTTGATCGGAACAGGGAACCCGGCGACGCGCCGGTCGGTGGAGGAAAATCGTGCGAAGCAGCTATCAAAATGGCGCAAAGACGGCGCTACTGCTGGCGCTGATGTCGGGGCTGATCCTGTTGGTCGGTGCCTTCTTCGGCAAGAACGGACTCACGATCGCGTTCGTCATTGCCATCGGCGTCAACGGCGTCAGCTACTTCTTCAGCGACAAGATCGCGTTGCGCTCGATGCACGCCCGCCCGGTCAGCGAGGCGGAGGCGCCCCGGCTGTACGCGATCGTCCGCGAACTCGCCGTCGGCCACCGGATGCCGATGCCGCGCCTCTACATCTCCCCGACCAGCCAGCCGAACGCATTCGCCACCGGCCGCAACCCGGCGCACGCTGCGGTCTGCGTCACCGAGGGCATCTTGTCCATGCTCGACGAACGCGAGCTGCGCGGCGTACTCGGGCATGAGCTTGCCCACGTCACCAACCGCGACATCCTCATCTCGTCGGTCGCCGGGGCGCTCGCGACGGTGATCATGTTCCTGTCGCGGATGGCGATGTTCGGCGCGATGTTCGGTGGCGGTGGGGGCCGCAGCGACGACGACGACAATGGCGGCATCATCGGCCTGTTGCTCTTCATGATTCTCGGCCCGCTGGCCGCGGGCATGATCCAGATGGCGATCTCGCGGTCACGGGAGTACCAGGCCGACGAGACCGGCGCGCACGTGACCGGCGACCCGCTGGCCCTGGCCAGTGCGCTGCGCAAGCTGCAGGCGGGCACCCAGGCCCGGCCGCTGCCGCAGGAGCCGCAGCTGGCGGCCACCAGCCACCTGATGATCGCCAACCCGTTCAGCGGCGCCGGCCTGGGCAAGCTGTTTTCGACGCACCCGCCAATGGAGGACCGGATCGCGCGGCTAGAGGCGATGGCGGGTGGCCCGTCCTACTTCTGAGGCGCGCGGCTCTTCGGGCGTTGGCATTAGGTCCGGCCTTCGCTGTTGTCCTGTTGTCGCCATCTGCGTCGCAGGCCCACGTGCGTGCCGACCTGGTCATCGTCGCGCCTGCTGAGGGCGCGAGCGTGGCAGCTCCTGTGCCCGTCGTCATTGCGGCACAGGAGGGCGGCGGTACGGGCTCTGCCGACTTCACGTTGAGCGTCGACGGCCAGCCGGTCGACCGGCTCGGCGCCGTGGGGTCCGGCGCGGCGTTCACCAGCTTGTCTCTGGCCGCTGGCAAGAGCATCACCATCTCCGTGCGAGGGCTGGCGGACGGCGGACATCAGCTCAAAGTCGGGTACGCCGCCCACGACGACAATCCGAAGCCGGACATCGTGCGGAACTTCGTCGTGTCCAGTAGCGGGGCCGCCGGCGGCCGCCGTCGCGGCGTACTCCTCGTGGTCGTGCTGATACTGCTGCCGGTCATCGCCGCCACGGTGTTGCGCCGCAAGCGGCTGCACCAACGAGTGCGCCGGCTGGGGCGCTACCGGTAGTTGGTGAACTGCAGCGGGATGTCGAAGTCGCTCTCCTTGAGCAACGCGATGACTGCCTGCAGGTCGTCGCGCTTCTTGCCCGACACGCGCAACTGGTCGCCCTGGATCTGCGCCTGGATGCCCTTCGGGCCGTCGGCCTTGATCTTCTTCGCGATCGCCTTCGCCTTGTCGTCGGCGATGCCCTGGTTGATCTCGCAGACCAGCTTGTACGTCGACCCGCCAGCAGGCTGCGGTTTGCCGTGCTCGAGGGCCTTGAGAGAGATCTCGCGCTTGATGAGCTTCTCCTGGAAGACCTCTAGTACGGCGTTGACGCGTTCCTCGCTGTTGGCCTTGATCTCGACCTTGTCGCCCGACCAGGCGATGGAGGCGCCGACACCTTTGAAGTCGTAGCGCTGCCCGACTTCCTTCGAGGCGTTGTTGAGCGCGTTGTCGACCTCCTGGTGGTCGACCTTGCTGACGACGTCGAACGATGGATCTGCCACTGTGGGGCTGCCTCTCGAGCGCAAAGTCCAATACGGCGAAGGGGACGGTATCGGCTATTCTTTCCCCTCGCGTCCGCCGGTCACGAACTGGAGGGACGCTGCGGGAGGTTGCCCGAGTGGCCAAAGGGAGCAGACTGTAAATCTGCCGGCTCAGCCTACGAAGGTTCGAACCCTTCACCTCCCACCGCACGGACGGCGCCCGCCCGGAATTTCCGGCGGGCGCCGCTGGCGCTATCGGCCACCAATGCCGCGGGGGATCCGAGCGGGGCGCTGCTGCGATCCGGCTGACTCCTTCGCAAGCGGCGGCGCTTCTCGCTGTCAGCGTGACAGCGGCGGCACCTTTTGTGCCCGCGAGCATTGAGCGCCAAATTCTTCTCGTCGTAAACGTGCCCTTGCAGGCAGTTGGGTCGGTTCTTCCAGGCGTTGACTTTGTGGTCGACGCGGTAGGCGGCGAACCGTTCGAAGCAGCGTTCGGCTTGTGCGTTCTTCGTCTCGGACAACCATGGCCTACACCTGTCGTGTAGCTGCTTGACCTTGGTGTAGCCGGTGATTCGGACCTTGTAATGCGGCGTCCGGCTTCGCAGATCGACGTACGGGCCGTGAACTCGACCCTCGATGCCGCTCCATTCCAAGACGCGGCGGCAGAGTCGTTCACCCTCAGCTCCGGCCTGGGTCAACGTGAACTGAGGGGTGGCGTACCTCTTCAGCGTGCTGACGCAGCCCTCACCGTCCCAGAATCCTGCGACCCAGGCCAGGTGCACGTCGGTTATGTCCATGGGCGCAGTTGTATCCCCGGTGTGCGACAGCAGCTGGTGCGGCGGCGGATCGTCTGGCCGCCGCTTCATTGTCGTGTGCTCACGTTCCCGCTGAAACCGCCGATGGTCTAGCGTGCCGATGGCACGCGGCGGGGGCCATTGGCGAAAGGAAGTCGTGTCCGGAACCCAGGACGATGACGCATTGCGCGCGATCGAAGCGCACGGCGAGAACTTTCGGGGTCACATCGACGCGGAAGCCGCCGCCGAGCGCGCGCTGCACGACCCTCTAACCGGTCTGCCGCGTACGACGATCGCTCTCGACCGGCTGCGCGGTGCTCTGTCGCGCGCAGAGCGTTCACAGCACACCGCAGCGGTGCTGGTCTTCGGCCTCAACGGGGTCGCGGCACTCAACGACGAGCTCGGCTGGGAAGCCGGCGACGAGATGCTGCGCCGGGTCGCCACCCGCCTGCTCACCTGCCTGCGCACGACGGATGTGGCAGCTCGGATCGGCGGCGACAAGTTCGCGGTCATCTGCGACTCCCTTGACAGCTGGGAGGACGCCGCGTCGATCGCGGAACGCCTGGACAATGCCATTGCCGCGCCGATGATGGTCGCCGACCGGTTGCTGGTCATGACCTCATGCGTCGGCGTCGCGGTTACCGCCGACGGCACAGACGCGCCCGAAGCCCTACTCGAACGCGCCGACCGCGCGATGCAGCACGATCGGGAGAAGAACGGGGGAGCCGGCTAGCGCGCTTCGGCTGGTGACTTGCCGTCTGTTTGCTCATTCGCTTGGCGTTAGCACCGTCGCAGCCGCATCGGATACCCTGCCAGCGGCTCAACGCCCCCTTAGCTCAGTCGGCAGAGCGTCTCCATGGTAAGGAGAAGGTCTACGGTTCGATTCCGTAAGGGGGCTCAAGGTCGCCGGCATCATCGGCGTCCCGGCGGTGTAGCTCAGCCTGGCAGAGCAAGCGGCTCATAATCGCTGTGTCACCGGTTCAAATCCGGTCACCGCTACTCCCCGGCACCGACGCCTTCGACAGGCGGCGGCGCCGTCCGTTACCCTGATCGCACACCGTTTGACTCGCAGCACGCTCACCTTGGGGCGTGTCGTCTCTTTGAAGGGCTCCTGCAGTGGCCGCGAACGACGTCCGCCCCAAGATCACCATGGCCTGCACGGAGTGCAAGCACCGCAACTACATCACCAAGAAGAACCGCCGCAACGACCCCGACCGGCTCGACCTGA
>JBDTYE010000169.1:0-5769 GCA_040005895.1 Actinomycetota bacterium
ATCGACGTAGAACAGGACTTCGTCGGAGTCGACGTTTGCGTGGTTGTACGGCGACGGGATCGACAGCGGGTGGTAGTCGACCAGCCGCGGCACGAAGGAACAGACCACGAAACGCGGCCCGCCGAACGTCTGGTGGACGTGTGGGGGCTGGTGCACCCGCCCGGTTATCGGCTCGAAGTCGGCGATGTTGAACGCGTAAGGGTAGAGGCAGCCGTCCCAGCCGACGACGTCGAACGGGTGGTGGGCGTAGGTGTAGCGGGTGAGCCCCTGGCGTTGCCTGACGAGCACCGGAACCTCGCCACCTTCGGCGAGCAGGGGCGACGAAGGACTCCGCAGATCCCTTTCGCAATAAGGGCTCTGCTCGAGAAACTGGCCACGAGTCGACAGATAGCGCGAGGGCGGTGCGATGTGTCCGGATGCCTCGAAGACGAGCGCGCGTACCGGCTCGCCCGGCTCGGGAATCCAGCGGTGCGTGGTCGACGTCGGCAGCGCGACGTAGTCTCCAGGTCCGACGTCGAGCGACCCGAAAGAGGACTCCATGGTCGCGTTGCCGCTCTCGATGTAGACGAGTTCGTCGCCCGTCGCGTTGCGGTACAACTCGCTCGGTTCGGTCGCGGCGACGTACAGAAGCCTGACGTCGGAATTGCCGAGCAGCAGCTGCCGGCCGGTCACCAGGTCGCCGCCGGTCGCCAGCTGGTGCGACCGCAGATGCCGCGGCAGCAGCGGCCTGTTGGTCACCGTTTCGCGGCCGGTCTCCTCCACGGCCTCGGCCGCGACGATCGCGGTCGGGCGGCCGCGGTGGTAGAGCAAGGCCGACTCGCCTGAGAACCCTTCGACGCCGACCAGTTCTTCGCTGTAGAGCCCGCCATCCGGCGTACGGAACTGTGTGTGGCGCTTGCGCGGTATGTCGCCGACGACCTTGTAGTGCGGCATCGCTGCTGCCCTCCGTGTAGCTTCGATCCGTGCCGACCGCCGATGTCATGCGCGTTCTGCTGGCCCGGTTGATTGACGATGCCGGACTTTTCCCCCCGGCGCGACTTCCCATGCCGGATGCGCTGGCCGCCAACCGCTGGGTGGCCGCCGACGAGCACGCCGGTCTGGTCGGTAGATTTCTCGTCCCGGTATCGCGTCTGGAGGAATTCGCGGGCGTCGCGGGGGCGTCCGCTCCCGAGCTCGGCGTCGTTGTCGACACGCTGGGTCTGGAGCCCGATGCCGCCTCGATCGACGCCGTCGCGACGTGCGTCGAGAAGTACCAACCCAGTTCGATCGAAGTGCTTGCGTCGGGCGGGCCGGCGGGGACTCTCGGCCGGGTGTTGGACGGCTTCAGCGCGTTGCCCGACCAGACGGCGCTGTACGTCGAGCTGCCGCCCTTCGATTTCCATGACGACTGGCGCGGGGCGATCGAGACCCTGGGCGCCGCGCGGGCCAACCGCCGCAACGTCGGCGCCAAGGTCCGTTGCGCCCGCACCGCGTCCGATCACGCACTGACCGAGGACGAACTGGCCCGCTTCGTCGTGGCCTGTCGGCAGTCGGGCACGCCGTTCAAGGCGACCGCCGGACTGCATCACGCGATCCGGCACACACAGGACGACGGCCTCGAACGGCACGGCTTCCTCAACGTGCTGCTGGCATGCGCCGTCGCGCTGCGCGGCTCCCCGGATGATGCCGTTGCGTCCGTGCTGGCCGAGCGCTCTGCCGACGTCGTACTCGGGGGCGTTGAATCGCTGACGGTCGAGGACGCGTTCCGGGTGCGCACCGAGCTGCTTGCCGGTTTCGGCTGCTGCAATCCGGCCGAGCCGATAGACGACCTGCACACGCTCGGCCTGCTCGGGCCGCTCGGTCTGATCGAAGGAATCTGAGTGGCAGGTGTGGCGGTTCCGGCCGACTCGGACTTCACTCTCGACAACCTGCCGTACGGCATTTTCCAGACACCCGGCGGGAATGGGCGGGTGGGCGTCGCTATCGGCGAGCACATCCTCGATCTCTCGGTCGTCATCCCCGATGGCCCCTTCGGGGCGTCTTCACTCAACCCGTTCATGGCGGCAGGCCCGGCCGTGTGGGCGGCGACGCGCGCGCGTGTCGTCGAACTCCTGCGCACACCTGACCCACTCTCCTCTGCGGCTCTCGTGCGGCAGGCGAACGCGACCATGGTGATGCCGTTCGAGGTCGCCGACTACGTCGACTTCTACTCCTCGCTCGAACACGCGACGAACCTCGGCCGGCTCTTCCGGCCGGGCGGCGAGGCGCTGCTTCCCAACTGGCGGCACCTGCCGGTCGGCTACCACGGCCGGGCCGGCACCGTCGTCGTCAGCGGTACGCCGATCCGCCGGCCCAGCGGGCAGCGGCTGCAGGACGGCGTTCCCGTCTTCGGCCCGTCGACCCGGCTCGACTTCGAAGCCGAGGTCGGCTTCGTGATCGGGACACCGAGTCCGCTAGGTCAACCTGTCGGCTCCGGCGGCGTACCCGAGCACGTCTTCGGCGTCGTGCTGGTCAACGACTGGAGCGCTCGGGACATCCAGGCGTGGGAGTACCAGCCGCTCGGGCCGTTCCTCGGCAAGTCGTTCGCGACCTCGATCTCGCCTTGGGTGGTGCCGATGGCGGCGCTGGAGGGGGCGCGGGTCGCACCGCCGGCGCAGGACCCTGAGCCGCTGGAATACCTGCGGTGCAAGGAGAATTGGGGTCTCGACCTCTCACTTGAGGTGTCGATCAACGGGACCGTGGTCAGCCGACCTCCGTTCGCTGGCGTCTACTGGACCATCGCGCAGCAGCTCGCGCACCTGACGAGCAACGGCGCGAGTCTGCGCACCGGCGACCTGCTCGCCAGCGGCACGGTGTCGGGACCTGAGCGCGATCAGCGCGGCAGCATGATCGAGCTGACCTGGAACGCCGCTGAGCCACTGCCGCTCGACGACGGCTCGACCCGCGGTTTCCTCGAGGACGGCGACGAGGTCTCCATCGCCGCAGTCACCCGCAGCGGACCACGCATCGGCTTCGGCCGGGTCGCAGGCGCCGTCCGGCCATGAGCTACCTCGACGTCGGGCACGTTTCGTTCACCTTGCCCAGCGGTCAGGTGCTGCTCGACGACGTGTCCTTCCGGGTCGGCGACGGAGCGCATGCGGCGCTGGTCGGCGCCAACGGCACCGGAAAGACCACCCTGCTGCGCATGATCGCCGGCGACCTGGCGCCGCACGGCGGTTCGATCGGCTCGGACGGCCGGCTGGGTGTGATGCGTCAGTTCATCGGCTCGATCCGCGACGACAGCACGGTCCGCGACCTGCTCCTCGGGCTCGCGCCCAGCGCCGTACGCGAAGCCGGTCTGGCCGTCGACGCGGCGGAGCTCGCGATGATGGAGTCCGACGACGAGCCGACCCAGATGGTCTACGCGCACGCCCTGGCGCAGTGGGGTGACGTCGGTGGCTACGAAGCCGAAGTGCAGTGGGACGTGTGTACGACGCTCGCGTTCGGCCTGCCGTTCGAGCGGGCTCAGAACCGGCTGGTGCGCACCCTTTCCGGCGGTGAACAGAAGCGGCTGGCGCTGGAGGTGCTGCTGCGCTCCGACTACGACGTGCTGTTGCTCGACGAGCCGGACAACTACCTGGACATCCCCGGCAAACGCTGGCTCGAAGAGTCGATCGTCAGCTCCCGCAAGACGATCCTGTTCGTGTCGCACGACCGGGAACTGCTTGCACGGACGGCCGACCGCATCGTCACGCTGGAGGGCCGAGACACCTGGGTGCACGGTGGCGGCTTCGCGACGTACCACGATGCGCGGCGGGCCAGGCACGACCGCATCGCCGAGCTGCGTAAGCGCTGGGAAGAGGAACACGAACGGCTGCGCCAGCTGGTGATCACCTTGCGCGTGCAGGCGTCCATCTCTCCCGACATGGCCAGCAAGTACCACGCGATGCAGACCCGGCTGCACAAGTTCGAGGACGCCGGCCCACCGCCGGATCGCCCGCCCGCGCAGAAGGTAGCGATGCGGCTGACCGGCGGCCGCAGCGGGAAGCGGGCACTCGTCGTACGCCGGTTGTCGATCGCCTCGCTGACCGCACCCTTCGATCTCGAGGTCTTCTATGGCGAGCGCGTGGCAGTGTTGGGTCGCAACGGCACAGGAAAGAGCCACTTCCTGCGACTGCTTGCAGGTGATTCCCTTACACACGTGGGTGAATTCACCATCGGAGCGCGGGTCCAGCCGGGCTATTTCAACCAGACCCACGACAACGCGCCGCTCATGGACTCGACACTTGTCGAGATCTTGTGGGGGGAGGCGCACAACCGCGGCGCGGCGATGAACCGGTTGCGCCGATACGAACTGGACGGGGCGGCCGACCAGACCTTCAAGACGTTGTCAGGCGGCCAGCAGGCGCGGATGCAGATTCTCCTGCTCGAGGTCAGCGGCGCCAACATGCTGCTGCTCGACGAGCCGACCGACAACCTCGACCTCGCGTCGGCGGAAGCGCTCCAGGACGGGCTCGGCAGCTTCGACGGAACGGTGATCGCCGTGACGCACGACCGGTGGTTCATGCGGTCATTCGACCGCTTCGTGGTCTTCGAGCAGGACGGCACCGTGCGGGAGACGGCTGAAGGGCCGGAGGCAGACGCGTCGTGACCGGCATACCGGGGGTCGACATTCCCGACGCACGCGGGCGAGCCGGGCTGGATCAGGCCGGCCGCCACCTCGCAGGCAACGACGCAGTAGTGGTGAGCGACGTGGAAGTGGTCGGCAACGGCTGGCACGTGCTGCGGCGTACCACCTTTGACTATCGGCATCGCGACGGCCACTGGTCACGGGAACAGCGCGAGACCTACGACCGCGGCAACGGCGCGACGATCCTCCTGTACGACGCCCACCGCGGCACCGTCCTGTTGTCCCGGCAGTTCCGCTTTCCGGTCTACGTCAATGGCCATCCCGACGGGATGCTCATCGAGACGGCCGCCGGCCTGCTCGACGACGACGACCCGGAGACTGCGATCCGCCGCGAGGCCAGCGAAGAACTAGGCGTCGACGTGGGCGACCTGACTCACGTCTTCGACGTCTTCATGAGTCCTGGTTCCGTGACCGAGCGGGTGCATTTCTACGCGGCGCCGTACACCCGGGAGTCACGGACCGGCGCGGGCGGCGGGCTCGCCGACGACGGCGAGGACATCGAGGTGCTCGAGCTGCCCTTCGCCGAAGCGATCGCGATGATCGACGACGGGCGGATCGCCGACGCGAAGACGATCATGCTGCTGCATTGGGCCGCTCTCAAGGGCCCGTTCCGCACCAAGATCAAGGGCTCCTGAGGCCGGCATATCCGGCATGGCAAGCCCTGGATCAAGGAACGGACGCGCGCTAGAGGTTGCCGCGGCGGTCCTGCTCGCGTTCGATCGCCTCGAAGAGCGCCTTGAAGTTGCCCTTGCCGAAGCTCTTGGCGCCCTTCCGCTGGATAATCTCATAGAAGAGCGTCGGCCGGTCCTCGACCGGCTTGCTGAAGATCTGGAGCAGGTACCCCTCGTCGTCCCGATCGACCAGGATCCCGAGCTCCTTGAGCGGGGCCAGATCCTCATCGATGTGCCCCACCCGGTCGAGCACGCTGTCGTAATACGCCTTGGGGACCTGGAGAAAGTCCACGCCCCGCTCGACCGCATCGCTAAAGGCCTTGCGGGCGTCGTCCACCCACAGCGCGATGTCCCGAACCCCGTCCCCATGCTGCGCGATGTGCGCCGCGGCGGGATGCTCCGGGCTGAGCGGGGAGGTGAGGAGGAGCCTGACCTTGTTCTGCTGGAGCA
>JBDTYE010000170.1:0-5658 GCA_040005895.1 Actinomycetota bacterium
CGAGCCGGATCGACTCACAACCGGCGGCCGTACTCGCCGACCTGCGGGCGGCGTACGACGCCGGAGTCGCGCGGCGTCGGGCCGGAGCCGAACCGGCCGTGGTTATCCGCCGCAAGGCCTCTTGATCGTGGGCTCCTGATCCCGGCATATCCGGGATAAGGCGCCCACGATCATGGCAATGGGGTTGGGGCGGTGATCGGGGCGGGAGCGGTGCTGTCGACGCGGGAACTCGGGCCGCGGCCTGGGCGAGACGGTGATCACATTCACCGACCCTGCCTTCAGGCGGGGCGGGCGCAGCGGGTAGTCTTCGGGCGAAATAGACGGGCCCGCGGTTCGGCGGCGCCCGCAAATGCCGTTCCGGGAGCAACCGAAATGTCGCAGAGCACGAAGTTCGTATACAGCTTCGACGAGGGCAACAGGGACCAGAAGGACCTGCTGGGCGGCAAGGGCGCCAACCTCGCCGAGATGACCCGGATCGGCCTGCCCGTTCCTCCCGGATTCACCATTACCACCGAGGCCTGCAAGGTCTACCTCAAAGAGGGCGCCGAGCCGGCCGAGCTCAAAGCCGAGGTCACCGAGCACCTGGCCAAGCTCGAGAACGCGATCGGCCGCACGTTGGGTGACGCCGACGACCCGCTGCTCGTCAGCGTGCGGTCCGGCGCCAAGTTCTCGATGCCGGGGATGATGGACACGGTCCTCAACATCGGCCTCAACGACGACAGCGTCATCGGCCTGGCCAAGCAGTCAGGCAACGAGCGCTTCGCGTGGGACTCCTACCGCCGCCTCGTCCAGATGTTCGGCCGCACCGTCCTCGGCGTCGAGGGCGAGCACTTCGAGCACGCGATCGATGACATCAAGAAGACGCGCGGCGTCACCAACGACCTCGAACTCGACACGGACGCACTGCAGCAGTTGGTCGACACCTTCAAGACGATCGTCGGCGAGCACGCCGGCCGCAGCTTCCCGACCGATACCCGTGAACAGCTCGATCTCGCCGTCCGCGCGGTCTTCGATTCGTGGAACGGCGATCGGGCGAAGCTCTACCGCCGCCAGGAGCGGATTCCCGCCGACCTCGGTACAGCTGTCAACGTGCAGGCGATGGTTTTCGGCAACCTGGGTATGGACTCGGGCACCGGCGTCGCCTTCACCCGCGACCCGGGCACCGGCGCGATCGGCACGTACGGCGACTACCTCGAGAACGCGCAGGGCGAGGACGTCGTCGCCGGCATCCGCAACACCCGCTCGCTGCACGACCTCGAGCAGATCGACAAGCCGGCGTACGACAAGTTGGTCGGCATCATGGCGACTCTGGAAAGCCACTACCGCGACATCTGCGACATCGAGTTCACCGTGGAGCGCAACAAGCTCTGGATGCTGCAGACCCGGGTCGGCAAGCGCACCGCCGCGGCGGCGTTCATCATCGCGACGCAGCTCGTCGACGAAGGCGTCATCGACCTCGACGAAGCATTGCAGCGCGTCACCGGCGCCCAGCTCGCGATGCTGATGTTCCCGAAGTTCGACGAGAAGTCGGCCGTCAAACGAATTGGCAAGGGCATGAACGCATCGCCGGGTGCGGCCGTCGGCGTCGCGGTGTTCGACAGCAACCGGGCAGAGGACCGGGCCAAGACCGAGAACGTGATCCTCGTACGCCGCGAAACCACGCCCGACGACCTCAACGGCATGATCGCCGCGCAGGGCATCCTGACCAGCCGCGGCGGCAAGACGAGTCACGCCGCAGTCGTAGCCCGCGGCATGGGCAAGACCTGCGTCTGCGGAGCTGAAGAGCTCGAAGTCGACCTGGTCAACAGGCAGTTCACCGCACCCGGCGGCATCGTCGTCAAGGAGGGCGACCTCATCTCGATCGACGGCACTTCGGGCGCGGTCTACCTCGGCGAGGTCGAGGTCGTGCCGAGTCCGGTCGTCCAGTACTTCGAGGGCACTCTCGCACCTGACGCCGACCCGCTCGTCGCCGCGGTGCACCGGCTGCTGAGCCACGCCGACAAGGCGCGGCGGATGAAGGTGCGCGCCAACGCCGACACCCCCGAGGACGCCGAGCGCGCCCGCCGTTTCGGCGCCCAGGGCATCGGCCTGTGCCGCACCGAACACATGTTCCTCGGCGAGCGGCGCAAGAACGTCGAGCGCCTGATCCTCGCCGACGACCCGGTGGAGCAGGACGCGGCTCTGCAGGACCTGTTGCCGCTCCAGCGCGAGGACTTCATCGGCATCTTCACCGCGATGGACGGCCTGCCTGTCACCGTGCGGCTGCTGGACCCGCCGCTGCACGAGTTTCTGCCGTCACTGGAGGAGTTGTCCGTCGAGGTGGCTGTCGCCGACGCGACCGGCAAGACCGACGGTTTGGCTGACAAGCGCAAGCTGCTCGACGCCGTACGCCGCCTGCACGAGTCCAACCCGATGCTCGGCCTTCGTGGCGTGCGCCTCGGGCTCGTCGTCAAAGGTCTGTTCGCCCTGCAGGTCCGCGCGATCGCCGAGGCCGCCGCCGAATGTAAGAAGCGCGGCGTCAACGCCGTCGTCGAGATCATGGTCCCGCTGGTCGGCGCAGTGCAGGAGCTCGAGATCATCAAGGAGGAGTCGGAGGCGATCCTCGCGACGGTCGCCAAGGAGACCGGCACGGACATCGACGCGATGATCGGCACGATGATCGAGTTGCCTCGGGCAGCTTTGACTGCAGGCCTTATTGCCGAGTCGGCGCAGTTCTTCTCCTTCGGCACCAACGACCTCACCCAGACGACGTGGGGTTTCTCCCGCGACGACGTCGAGGCGAGCTTCTTCACCCGCTACCTCGACCTCGGCATTTTCGGCGTCAGCCCGTTCGAGACCCTCGACCGCGAGGGTGTCGGCCGGCTGGTGCGCATCGCCTGCGAGGAAGGGCGCAAGACCCGCCCCGACCTCAAGCTCGGCATCTGCGGCGAGCACGGCGGCGACCCGGACTCGGTGCACTTCTGCCACGAGGTCGGCCTCGACTACGTGAGCTGCTCGCCGTTCCGCATCCCGGTTGCTCGTCTGGAGGCCGGGCGTGCTGCGCTCGAGAGCAAGGGCAGCGACACACGCTGAGGACGCGCGGCCGGCGCCTGTGCACGCCGGCCGATTGCGTCGTGGTGTACGCCGCGTGGTCGCCGCCGTTCTGGTTGTGGCGCTTCTGCTGGTGGCCGTTTTCGGCTGGACCGCTTTCCGGGTCTGGCGGGTCGCCCGCGAGGACCACCGCGCGCAGGTCGACGCGATCGTCGTACTCGGCGCTGCCCAGTTCGATGGCCGGCCCTCGACTGTTTTCACAGCTCGGCTCCAGCACGCTCTCAAGCTCTACCAGGCAGGAGTGGCGAAGAGGGTCGCGATTGTCGGCGGCGGGGCGCCGGGGGACCGGTTCACCGAAGGGGAGGCCGGTGGGAGCTGGCTCCAGGAACACGGCGTGTCGCGTAGCGACGTGATCGTCGTCGGCAGCGGGCGCAACACGCTCGACAGCCTGACCGCCGCCGTGCAGCCGCTGGTCGCCGCCTCGGTACGCAGCGTCGTACTTGTCACCGATCCCTGGCACTCGTTGCGCTCGAGGACGATTGCGCGCGACCTGGGCTTCGACGCGGAGGTCTCGCCGGTCCGCAGCGGTCCGGCGGTACGCACCCGCGCGACCCAGGCGCGCTACATCGTGCGCGAAACCGTTGGCTACCTGGTCTACCGCGTGTTCGGGGATGTGCCGCACCGCAAGGTTCCCGGCGCGGTCTAGATGGTGCGACCGGTCTCCGCCGGGATCGACCAGACCATGCCGCGGCCCGTGTGCGCGGGCGCTTCCCGTGGCCGCTCGTACACCTCGACGAGCTCGTAGCCGAGCGCGCGTGGTATGGACGCGCTGCGCACATTCGCTTCGTCGCAGCGGATCTCGACGCGGACGATGCCTGGTGCGTTCGACGCCGCAACCGTAAGAGCACGACCCACCTCGCGCCCCAACCCCCTCCCGGACTGCGCCTGCGCGATCCAATAGCCGATCTCGAGTACTTCGGCGGTATCGCGCCGATGCACCCCGCCGGCTCCGAGCACGCGGTCTTCGTCGCCGAACAGCCCGTAGGCATAATCGAGGTCCGCGTCGAATGCCGCGATCGCCTCATCCAGGAACGTCGTGATGGACTCGACGGTCGCAGGTTGCGCGGCCCACGGCATCCACGGCTGCAAATGCTCGTGGTTCTCGTTGACCTCGCTCATCAGGGCATCGCGATCCCCGAATTGCCACCTGCGCAGCTCGGCGCCGGAGCGCAACGGGAGCACAGCTGGGAGCGACGGCATGGGCGCACTCTGCCATCAGCATCGCGGATCGCGAACGCAATTACGTGTCGTTATGGTTGCCAGGTGATCACGTACGACGCCTCCGCCCGCGAGCGTTACGCCTTCGAGGCGCCCAAGGCCTCCGCCGTCGACCGGTCCGAGTTCGAGAGGGACAGGGCCCGCGTCCTTCACTCCGCGGCCCTGCGCCGGCTGGCCGGCAAGACGCAGGTCGTCGGTCCCGGGGTCGCCGACTTTCCGCGCACGCGGCTGACGCACTCTCTCGAGTGCGCACAGATCGGGCGCGAACTCGCCGCTGACCTCGGCGCCGACCCTGACGTTGTCGATGCCGCCTGCCTCGCACACGACCTGGGCCATCCGCCGTTCGGCCACAACGGCGAGATCGCGCTGGACGTGGCTGCGGCCAGTTGCGGCGGCTTCGAAGGGAACGCCCAGAGCCTGCGGGTGCTCACCAGGCTCGAAGCCAAGATCATCGACGCGGACGGAGTGAGCCACGGACTCAACCTGACGCGAGCGGTTCTGGATGCCGCGACGAAGTACCCGTGGACCCGCGCCGGGGCCCCGCCGTCAGGAAAGTTCGGCGTCTACGCCGACGACTTCGCCGTCTTCGAGTGGCTGCGCGCCGGCAACCGGGGCGTTGAACGCTGCCTCGAGGCGCAGATCATGGACTGGTCCGACGACGTCGCCTACTCGGTGCACGACGTCGAGGACGGCGTCCACGCGGGCCTCATCCCTCTCGACGCCCTTGCCGACACCGGCGCCCGTGACTCCCTTGCGGCGCTGGCTGCAGAGATCTACTCGGCCGAGCCGGTCGACGTACTGCGCGCTGCTCTGGACGAACTGCTGGCGCAGCCGTGGTGGGTTGCCTCGTTCGACCGCGGCCTGCGCGACCAGGTCGCGCTCAAGGCGACCATGAGTGAGTTGACCGCGCGCTTTTGCCTCGCTGCGGTCAGGGCGACGCGGGCGGCGTACGGCCCAAGCGCGTTGACACGGTACGCCGCCGACCTGGTCGTGCCCGACTCGATCCGCGCCGAATGCGCCCTGCTCAAGGCGGCGACACACCTGTTCGTGATGCGGCGGCCCGGTGCGGTGGAGCTGCAGGACGCCGAGCGGGTGCTGGTGACCGAACTGGTCGAAGCGGTGGCGGCCGCGGCGCCGGCCAGGCTCACGCCCGAACTGCGAGCGGCGTACGCCGACGCAGACGACCAGTCGGCGAGGCTGCGGGTTGTTGTCGATCAGGTCGCGAGCCTGACCGATGCCTCAGCAGTCGCCTGGCACGCCCGCCTGACCGCCTGAGCACAATCTCCCGATGCCGGTGATCCACGGCACGTGATCATGGTCCTGGCCATGATCAACCGCCGTGGATCACGG
>JBDTYE010000171.1:0-5332 GCA_040005895.1 Actinomycetota bacterium
CGTCGCGACAATCAGCACGAAGACGACCGTCGCGCCCGATCCGAGCGCAGCCCCGGTGCCCAGCATCACTGCGATCAGGGCGAGGACGATGCCGGCATTTGCCGTTAGGCCGTAGCGCAGCCCGAACCGCCGTAGCAGGAAACCGGCCAGCAACAGTAGGAACAGGATGTTCGAGCCGTACTCGATCGACATTACGCGGCTCGCGAAAGTCGCGAGCGCGTGTGTATCCGGGTATCGGCGCGCGGCCCGGTTCCACATCAGAAAGTCCAGCCATTGACTCTCGACGGCCGACAGCATCTGAAAACCCATGATGAGAACCACGAAGCGATTTGAGAGCAGCGACCGCAGTGTGGGCCGCTCGCCCGGTTCGGAGGACTGGACCACGGACAGTTCCGAGGAGAATCTGTGACGCGTCAGTCGCACGGTCAGCAACAGAAGCAGGGCGGCTACCGCCCCGGCCAGCAGTAAGTGCTCGGTACGGCCGAACAGCGAGAGAAGCAACGGGGCTGCTAGTCCGCCGACGATGGCACCTGCGGCGAAACCGGCTATCACCCGTGGGTACAGCCTCTTGAGCTCGCGAACGTCGTACAGTGCGCCCGCCTGACCGACCAGGAAGACGAAGCCCATCGGAACCAGGATCGGCACGATGACGAGCAGGGCGAACGCGACTTCGTCCAACTCCAGCCGCCAGAGTGCCGCCCAGGCCGCGGCGAGTGCGCACGCGATGACCGGCAGCAGGCCGACGGCGATAGACACCAACGACCGCCGCCGCATGGCTCGCACCATCATTGTGGTTGCGGCGGCGCCGATTACTGCCGCGCCCACATAGGTGACAGGCAGCAGTCGCGATCCGTAGGCGCTGAGAAATATTGCGCTGCTGGGGACCTGGATCCAGGTGATCATGATGCCGAGCAGGAACGCCTGGGAGGTCAGCATGCGCGTGCGCACTGCGTGACCGCCGCCGAACATCATGGCGACTCCGGCCCGGCCTCGTCATCGGCCAGTTCCTGCAGCCGAGTCGCGAGCGCGGCGATCACGCTGCGGGCTATGTCAGGTTGATCATCGAGAAGCTCGTCGAAAGCCTTGCGCCGCAGGCGAAGCAGCAGTGTCGGCTCGATTGCCGTCACGGATGCGGACCGGGCGGCAGGTGCGAGCACGGCAAGTTCGCCGACGACATCCCCAGGAAGGCGCTCTGTCAGCGTCCGGTCGCCGATGTGCGCGCGGACTCGACCCTCGGCGACGACGAACAGCCAGTCCTCGACCGCGCCTCGGGTGATGATCTCTTCGCCGGGATTGAACCGGACCTCGTCGACGATGCGGGCAACAGCGGCGAGGGTGTGACCGGGTATGCCGCTGAAAATGCCGGCGCGCTGCAGGACCGCGACCCGCTCGATCGTCAGCAGCTCGTCGATGCGGCCCTCGGGCGATGGCGTTACACGCGAGGGAAATTTCACTGAAACACGCACGCAACATCGGGTCCCTGGAAGCCCGAGCAATACCGCCGAGTGTCGCCCGACGGTGTGCCGCTCACGGGGCAGCTGAACCCTTTCGTCCTACAGCGACTGGAGTAAAGCACAGCTCGCCACCTTCGGCGGCGGCAGTCACCGGCACCGGTGCATCGGCGCAGGCGGCGACGATGGCGTCGATCTCGTCGTCGGTGCGGTCGGGGGAATGGTGGAAGAGCGTCACCGAGCGGGCCCCGGCCACGGCAGCTAGCGAGACGGCGTACTCGACTGCCGAATGACCCAGGTAGGCGACCCGGGGGAACTGGCTGGCCAGGAACTGCGCGTCGTGTACGAGAACGTCGACGTCGCGTGCGAGTTCGATCGCTGCCGGATGATGTGCCCCCAACCCGTCGGGGCCCGGGCCCAACCCCAGTGGATGGTGGTCGGAAAGGTAGGCGAGGGAGTTCCCCTCGGCGCAGATCCGGAAGCCGAACGTCCGGCCACCCTTGTGCGGTATCTCGAGCGAAGTGACTTCGAAACCCTCGAGATTGCGCGTGCCGGGTTCCAATGCCGCGAAGGTCCAATCGACGCCGAGCTGGGCAGGCCCTATCGGAAAGTGTGGTGGCGACATGCCGCGCGCCAAGGTCGCGAGGGCATCACCGTCGATCGCCGGCAGCAGCACATCCACCCGGTGCCCAGTGCGCGCTCCCCCCACGAAGAACGGCAGTCCGTGGGCGTGGTCCCAGTGGAGGTGGCTCAACAGCAAGCTGCCCCGGAACGGCTCACCGTCGAGCAGGTCTGTCACATGGCGCAGGCCGGTGCCTCCATCGATGATCAGACTCGGCAATTCGCCCTCATGCGCCAGCGCAATACACGAGGTGTGGCCGCCGTACCGCGCGAACGCAGGCTCGGGGGCCTGCGTGGAACCGCGTACGCCGCACAGGTAGGCCCTCACTCGTGAACCATGATGTTCAATCCGTTCTCGCAGCGGGATCGAGATCGCCGATGGCGGCCAGCGACGCGGCTCGGGAAGGATGCGTGGCGGCAAGCCGGCCGGCCAGGCCTTGGACCAGCAGGCGCGACGGGGAGCTCTCGTTCAGGGCGTCGAGGAACACGTCACCGTCTATACGCAACAGCTCACAATCGCCCACGGTCTGAACTGTAGCGGTCCGCGGAATTCTTTCGATCAAGCCGATCTCGCCGAAGTAGGCCGGCGCATCCATGAAGCGGATGTGGCGTGACCCACCGCTGGATTCGCCCTGTGCGTGCACCTCGACGCGGCCGGAGACGAGGACGTACAAGGCGTCGGCGGTCTGTCCTTCCGAGACCACCACGTGATCGGCCTGGGTGCTGATGTGGGTAGCCATTCCGGCCAGCCGTTCCAGCACCGCCCGGCCGGCGCCCGCGAAGATGTGAAGTGATTCGAGCACCTGCATCCGCGGCGCGAGTTCCTCCGCCCGAGCGCCCGCCAGCCGGTCGATCGAATCGAGGCGGGGGTAGACCATGACTACTGCGACCGGCGTCACGAGTCCAGCTATGAGGAGCGAGCCATTGAGTCCGAAACCGTTCAGTAGCAAGGGTGTGACGGACGCCCCGATGGCCAGCCCCGCGATCACGAGTGCCCAGAACACGCCGAAGACACGCGAGATGAGTTCAGGAGGCAACGATCGCTGAAGCGCGGTCATCGCGAGAACGTCGACGACGAGCGTCGCGCCGCCCCGGACGACCTGGATGCTGAAGGCAACGGCAGGCGCGTGCACGAAAACGAGCAGTGCGGTGGGGGCGGCGTACGCGATCATGCCGATGGCCAGGACCATGGACAGCCTCGGCAGGGCCGCCAGTCGATTGACGAATGACGATGCCACGAGGCCGCCGATGCCAAGAGCTACCAACAGGTAGCCGTAACCGGTCGCACCGGTGCCGAGGTTGTCCTTGCTGAGTACGACGAACAGCACTGTGTCGGCGCCATAGAGCGCTGTCGTCGCGACGGTGAAGCCGACCAGTATCGCCGCGCTCGACGACTGCATGACGGCGTTTACGCCGACGAGCACCTGTCGCAGCGGGCCGCCTTCAGCGGCCACGTCCGTCGGAACGCTGCGCGCAGTCATCGCTCGGACGAGGAGAGCGGACACCACGAACGTCAGAGCGTCGAGAGTCATGACGACCCACGGCTTTCCGAGCAGAAGGACGACGGCGCCGACAGCGGGTCCGGCGACGATTGCGACGCTGTTGATGGTCTCCGTCAACGCGTTCCCGGCTGCGAGGTCTTCCGCACCCAGCAACTGAGGCAGCATGGCCGCTGTCGCCGGGTCGTACACGCTGCTCGCGATCGTGACGACTCCGGAAAGCGCAATCATCACGGCAGCAGGAGCGTGCAGTGCCGCCGCGACCGCCATCGCACCCATCACGACTGAACGCGAGAGGTCCGCCGTCACCAGCACGCGCACACGTTCGAAGCGTTCGGCGACCACACCGGCGTAAAGGCTGGCGAGAAATCGCGGCACCATCCGGCCGACCGTGCAGGCAGCGACCCAACCCGCTGAATGCGTCTGGTCGTAGACATAGACGATAAGCGCGACGTTGTAGGCCCAGTCGCCCATGGACGACTGCAACAGGGCGGAGACAAGGAGGCGGAAATCGCGGTGTCGCAGTGCCTTGCGGTAGGAATTGCCCTGGCGCGGCACCGCGGCCCCTCCTCCATCGGCCTGAACTTCGCTCACCGTTGCATATGTGTCGTCCGGCGTCATCGTTCGCACTTCCTCGGCCGCCACGTACACTCCGATATTTCGGGCAATTCCCCACAACTGGCCGTCATCGGGTCGTCGAACGCTTACCTCGCAGGGCTTTGGGCTCTAACCTGCGGGTTGCGCCGGAACAGCATGCAGAGGGGGCGCGCACCAGGATGCAGGCCTCCGAGCGGCTCACTCCTTTCGTTTCCTGGTTTGTCCTCGACTGGTTGCGGGACGCTCCGGACGAACGGCATCGGGTCGCCGATGGCAGCCTCGTCTTCGTGGACATCTCCGGTTTCACGCGGCTGACGGAGCGGCTGGCCGCGAAAGGCAAGATCGGCGCGGAGGAGATGAGCGGGCTCCTCGACGTGACGTTCGCGGCGTTGCTCAGCGTCGCCTACGACTACGGCGCCTGGCTGGTGAAGTGGGGTGGCGACGCCGTACTCCTGTTGTTCGAGGGCGAGGACCATGCCGGCCGCGCCTGCACGGCGTCCCACGAAATGCGCACGACGATGCGCAGCGTCGGCCGGCTCAGGACCTCCGTGGGGGCCGTTGCCTTACGGATGTCGATCGGCGTACACAGCGGGGCCTTCGACTTCTTCCTCGTCGGCAGCCTGCACCACGAGTTGGTCATCACCGGACCCGCGGCGAGCACGACCGTCGAGATGGAGACGGTCGCGCAGGCGGGGGACATCGTCATCAGCCCGGCGACTGCTGCCGCGCTTCCGCCGCGATCCGTGGGCGCGGCCAAGGGCAGCGGCTATCTCCTCGCGCGGTCGCCGCGCACGCCCGGCCGACCCAATAAATCGATGCCGGGGGAGGTGATTGTCGACGTCGGCAGCTGCCTGCCCGACATAACCCGCAGTCATCTGCTCGCCGGCGGCAGCGACGGCGAGCATCGCATCGTGGCCATCGCCTTCGTCGAATACTCGGGGGTGGGGGAGGTGCTGGCGAAGGCTGGCGCCGAGGCAGCCGCCGACGCCATCGAGCATGTCATCCGTGGCTGCCAGGAAGCGGCGCAGCGCCACCACGTCACGTTCTGGGAGACCGACGTGGGCGTCGACGGCGGCAAGGTGATGCTCGTCAGTGGAGCGCCGGGAAGCGCCGGCAACGACGAGGACAGGATCCTGGCCGTCGTGCGTGCCGTCATCGACGGCG
>JBDTYE010000172.1:0-5236 GCA_040005895.1 Actinomycetota bacterium
GGCTGCACGTTGAACGCGTCGCCCGCAGCAGCCGGAGCGCTACTGGCGGCCGCAGCCGTTGCGGCGTAACTCGTCTCTGCTGAGGAAGCCGAAGAGGCTTTCTTGTCCTTCGAGCTGCTGCAGGCGGCGGTCGTGACCAGCAGCGTGATGGCGGCGAGTGCGGCGAAGCGTTGGCGGCGCATGTGGTCCCCCTAGTGGAGTCAGGTGTGGTTCTGACGCGCCACCGATGATCTCGGTTCCACTCGAGTCGCAGGTCGCGGCCGCGACACGGGATGATCTCGATTTGTGGAACCAACCCGGCCGCACGTCGTCGTCGTCGGCGCCGGCATCAGTGGCCTCGCGGCGGCGTACTCGCTGCTTCGTTCCGGCGGTGCGCGCATCACCGTGATCGAGGCGGGGGCTCGAGCCGGGGGCAAGCTGCGTACCGAGGAATTTGCCGGCCTTCGCATCGACGCCGGAGCTGATGCGTTCCTGGCGCGGGTGCCTGCCGGCATCAGACTCGCCGGCCAACTCGGACTCGCCGACCGGCTGATCAGCCCGACCACGTCCTCGGCATTCGTGTACGCCGCCGGTGCGCTCCGGCCCCTGCCGTCAGGCACCGCGCTCGGCGTGCCGAAGGACCTGTGGCCGCTGGCGAAATCGCGGCTCCTCACTCCTGCGGGTTTACTCAGAGCCGCCGCGGAACCGCTGCTGCCGGGGAAGAAGACGGTCGGCGACCTCGCGGTCGGCGACCTGGTCGCGAGGCGGTTCGGCACGCAGGTCCGCGACCGGCTCGTCGAACCGCTCCTCGGTGGGGTGTACGCCGGTTGGTCCGGCAAGCTCAGCCTCGACGCCACGTCACCGGCGACTTCGAAGGCCGCCCATGAGTCAAGGAGCCTGCTGCTCGGGCTGCGGAAGAACAGGGCGCCCCAGCAGTCCGGTCCGGTTTTCCATTCGTTCGACGGCGGCACGTCAGTACTCGTCGACGCTCTGGTGGAAGCCCTCAAAGCCGGCGGCGTAGAGGTACGACTCGGCGTCAGCGTCACCGAGATCGCCAGGACAGTGAAGGGCTGGCGGGTGCGCACCGGCGATCGCGACGGGGTCAGTGCAACCAGCGGCGAGCTCGAAGCAGAAGCCATCGTTCTTGCCCTGCCCGGTTCGCCGGCCGCGAAGTTGCTGAAAGAGCTGTCCCCACAAGCGGCTGCCGATCTGAGTGGGATCGAATACGCCAGTGTCGGCCTGGTCACCCTCGCCTATCCGCCCAACACGACCGAGGACCAGCGGGGCAGCGGATTTCTCGTCGCGGCGGGGGAGCGGCGCGTCGTCAAGGCCGGCACCTGGACGTCCCGGAAGTGGGCGCACCTGCACGGCGAATTCGACATCGTCCGGTGCTCAGTCGGGCGGGCCGGTCAAAGCGACGACTTGCGCCGGGACGACGACGACCTCGTTCAGGCAGTGCACGGGGACCTGCAGGAGATAGCCGGCATCAGGACCAAGCCGGTCATGTCGAAGGTGACGCGCTGGGGTGGAGCACTGCCGCAGTACGCCGTCGGGCACCTGGACCGGGTCGCCCGCATCGAGTCCGCGATCGAAGCCGTGCCCGGGCTGGCAGCCTGCGGCGCGGCGTACCTCGGGATCGGCGTTCCAGCCTGCATCGAGTCGGGGGAGCACGCCGCGGCCCGGATCGTGGAGCAACTTTCGCGGTGGGATACTGACGGCCGGCGAAAGGAACAGCACCGATGACCGAGTCGTCAAAGACCGCCCGCGAACTCAACGACGAGATCCTCTACCTGATGTACGCGGTGTTCCGCGTCCGCACCGACGTGCCGGGGCTGGCCGGGCGCGAACGCGATGCCGCCGTCGCCGAGGCCGAGCAGCTGTTCGAGTCGATGGCCGGCAAGGACGTCTACACCCGCGGCTCCTACTCGCTGTCCGGTTACCGGGCCGACGCCGACGTGCTGATGTGGTGGACCTGCCCCGACCCGGACGGCCTCCAGGAGACCTACCAGCGTTTCCGCCAAACCAGGCTCGGCTGCGTACTCGAACCGGTCTGGTCGGTCATGGGCCTGCACCGGCCCGCGGAGTTCAACAAAGGCCACATCCCGGCATTCGTACGCCGCGAGCAACCGCGCCGCTACCTGTGCGTCTACCCGTTCGTGCGCTCCCTCGATTGGTACCTGCTCGATCCCGAGGAGCGCCGGTCGATGCTGGCCGAGCACGGCCAGATGGCCCGCGACTACCCGGACGTGCGCTCCAATACCGTCGCCTGCTTCGGCCTCAACGACTACGAGTGGCTGCTCGGCTTCGAGGCAGACGAACTGCACCGCATCGTCGACCTGATGCGGCACCTGCGCGGCGCGGCGGCCCGGCGGCACACCCGCGAGGAGCTGCCGTTCTACACCGGCGTCGCCAAGCCGATCGCCGAGATCGTCGCCGACCTCCCCTAGTGACCGGTCCCTCCCACAATCAGACGTCGCGCACCTACAGCGGCCGGCTCGCCGCACTGATCGTGCTCGCCGTTGTCGTGGTATTCGTGCTGCTGAACGTCGTTACCGGCCACTTCGTACCGCAACCCGCGAAGCCGGTTCAGCCACCGACCGTCACCGAGCGCCCGACCCGGTGATCCACGGCAGCTGATCATGCCCAGGATCATGATCACCCGCCGTGGATCACAGGTGTCTGCCCGGTTGAGCGATCAGGTAGTGTTGACCTGATGGGTATACTGGGTATCATACGCGGTATCCCCATCAACTGAGGAGCGCCCGGTGAGTGTTCGACACGCGTTGCTCGCCCTGCTCAGCGAAGGCCCGAAGTACGGCCTGCAGCTGCGACAGGAATTCGAAGAGCGCACCGGCGACGTCTGGCCGCTCAACGTCGGCCAGGTCTACACGACCCTGCAGCGCCTCGAGCGCGACGAACTCGTGGTCTCCGAGGGAGCCGAAGGCCCGCAGAAGGCGTACCGGATCACGCCGGAGGGCGGGCGCGAACTCGACACCTGGCTGCGCACGCCCCCGGACCTGGGTACGCCGCCGCGCGACGAACTCGTCATCAAGGTGCTCGTCGCCCTCCGGCTACCAGGTGTCGACATCGACGACCTGCTGCAGGTGCACCGCCGCTATCTCGTCGAGATGATGCAGCACTTCACTCATCTCAAGAGCGACGCGTCCCCGGACGACATCGGTCTCGCGCTCGTCGTCGACGCCGAACTGTTCCGGCTCGAGGCAGTAGTCCGCTGGCTCGACGCGACGGGATCGCGGCTCAAGCGGATGCGGGTGCCTGCCCACCGTCCGGCTGCTGCAGCCCTCGCATCGGGGAAAGCAGTCGCTGTGCCCGCCGCGGCAAAGCCCGACAACAGTGATCGGGTTTCGTCATGAGCGCCGCACTGGAGCTGCGGGGCGTATCGCGCATCTACGGCTCAGGTCCTACTGAAGTGCGTGCGCTGCTCGACGTGGACCTCACCGTCGCAGGCGGCGAGCTCGTAGCGATCATGGGTCCGAGCGGGTCTGGCAAGAGCACGCTGCTGACCATCGCGGGGACCCTGGAGGCGGTAAGCGAGGGGCAGGTTCTCATCGCCGGAACCGACGTTGCGGTCATGTCGGGAAACGACCGGGCCCGGGTACGACGGCGTTCGATCGGCTATGTCTTCCAGGACTTCAACCTGCTCGCCGGGCTCACCGCCGCTGAGAACGTCTCGCTGCCATTAGAACTCGACGGCATCTCCGCGAAGGTGGCGCGCAAATCCGGCCTGGCCGCACTCGACGACCTGGGTCTGCTCGACCGGGCCAACCACTACCCGGACGAACTATCCGGCGGCGAGAGCCAGCGGGTCGCCATAGCCCGCGCGGTGGTCGGCTCGCGCCAACTTCTGCTGGCCGACGAACCGACCGGAGCACTCGACTCAGTCAACGGCGAGGCAGTGATGCGCCTCCTGCGCGCGGCGTGCCACAAGGGCGTCGCCGGTGTAATGGTCACGCACGATGCGCAGCTTGCGTCCTGGGCCGACCGCGTCGTCTTCCTGCGCGATGGTCGCATCGTCGACCAGACGGCGGGCCGGCCTGGTCCAGAGTCGCTGCTGACCGAACGCTCGACCCAGTGACCACGACCTTGGTCGAACGCCCCGCCTCCGGTGCCAAGAGCAACGGCGGCGGACCGGCCCGGCGAGCGATCGTCCGGTGGGCCTGGCGGCTCGTACGCCGCGACTGGCGGCAACAACTGCTGATCCTGGCTCTCCTCACGTTCTCTGTCGCGGCAGCCGTGAGCGGCGCTTCCGCGGCGTACAACATCACGCCGCTGTATGACACCAATCTGGGCAGCGCGACTCACGCGGTCGTCCTGCAAGGCGCCGAGCGCGCGAATCCGCAGCAGCTCGCGACCAATCTGGCCGCGGTAAAGGAATGGTTCGGCTCGGTCGAGCCGATCACTCATCGCACGGTGCCGATCCCGGGCTCGACCGAACAACTCGAAGTTCGCAGTCAGGATCCGTCCGGTCAGTTCGGAGCCTCGATGATTCGCTTGCGGTCTGGCCGTTATCCCGTTGCTGCAGGGGAACTTGCAATCACCAAGGACGTCGCGACGACCTTCGGTACGAACGTCGGCGGTTCCCTCGCGATTGCCGGTGGGCCGTTTAAGGTTGTCGGCCTGGTCGAGAACCCGCGCGACCTCGGTGACAGCTTCGCTCTCGAGGCTCCCGGCAGCGGCGTCCACCCGGAATCGGTCACCGTTTTGGTAGGCGGCAGCGCCGATCACTTCAGCGAGTTCGGCCGGCGTGACCTGCCGGGCACCAACTTCCTGCGAAGGTCGACCCGCGGTCGCGGTGACAAAGCCGCAGCCGCAGCCGGCGTGGTCGCGATCTCGACCCTGGTGCTGTTGCTGGTCGCACTCGTGTCCGCAGCCAGCTTCACGGTCATCGCCCGGCGCCGCCTGCGGCAGTTGGGGATGCTCGCGGCGATCGGCGCCACCGAGAAGCATCTGCGACTGGTCATGGTGGCAACCGGCTTCGTCATCGGAGTCGTCTCGTCGCTGCTGGGGATCGGGCTCGGACTCGTCCTGTGGGTTGTCGGTGCTTCCCGGCTCGAGCCCACTGCGCAGCACCGGATCGACGTACTCAATGTGCCGTGGTGGACCATCGGGGTGATGACCGCGCTGGCTCTCGCCACCGCGACGGCGGCCGCGTGGATGCCGGCCCGCGCCGTGGCACGGGTGCCGATCACCGCAGCTCTGTCTGCGCGGCCGCCGCGGCCGCGCAAGACGCACCGAT
>JBDTYE010000173.1:0-5081 GCA_040005895.1 Actinomycetota bacterium
CTCGTCGATGGCGAGGACGCTGCCCGGCGCCAGCCGGGTGCGGTTGGTGTCGAGGTCCATCAGCAGCCGGGTGACCGTGAACGTCGGGATACCCGTCGCCTCGTGCAATTCACTGGCCGCGCGGGCGGAGAGGGCTGCGCCGATCACGGCGTGCCCAGCGGCCTGCCAAGCGTGCGCGCAGGCGCGCAGTGCGCTGGTCTTCCCGGAGCCAGCGACGCCGACGACAACGTCGACGCCGTTGCCGGACCGGAGCAGCTGGCGGACCATCGCTACTTGCTCGCAGCCCAGCGCTGCGTTGAGCTCCAACGCGGCGTCGACGACCGTCTCGTCAACGACGCCGGTGTGCGTGGCAAGTCGCGCGACCGCCCCGTCGATGACCGCGCGCTCGGCGCTGAGCATCTCGGCTGTGGTGTACCGCCGGTCGGCGTGCGCCGTGTCGGCCTCGCACAGCGGGACCACTTCGGCCCACGAGAGCAGGCCGTCCGCGAGATGTTCCACGCTGGTGACGGGCGCGCCGGCGGGCAGCTCGGCGCACCACGCCTGCAGCGCCTCACGCCGCCCGAACGTCGAGCGGTGCGCGGTCAAACCGGCCGGTGACAGCAGACGGTTGCTGGTTGCGTCGGCCGCGGCCTGACGCTGGCGGGCTGTTGGCCGCGGGGGGCGGGCGCGTGCGAGAAGCGACCGGAGATTCCGGCCGGTGAAGCCGAGGGCGTCGGCGCGCTGGTGCCAGCCGAACGCGAGTGACTCGGGGCTGACGCCGTAGTCCTTCGCGTTCCGGGTGGCCAGTGTCGCGACTTGCGCTGCGCGCGGGGAGGACACGCCGCGTGCCTCGAGCGCGTGTTCGATCTCGATGCGGCGGCGGGAGAACTCGCGCAGCACAGCCGTCGGCACTCCGTGGATCTCGGCTAGTCCGTTCCCCCGCATCGCCCACGCAAGGCCCAGGTCACGCAGCTCGTGCCGCAGTGCCGCGCGGTAGAGCGTGCCGGCGGTCTTCGCCTCCCGGTACAGCGCGCGGCCGTCGAGCGCTGACCAGCGGCCGTCCTCGCCCTTGATCAGGTTCGCGGTCAGCACGTGGGTGTGCAGGTGCGGGTCGCCGGCACGCGAGGTGCGGTGCCGGAACCCCGCCGAGACGAACCCGCCGCCCGCCTGGCGGTAGACCCCGTTCGTGCCGCGGCGGACCTCACCGGCATGCCGTTCCAGGTAGTCGAGTGCCTGCGCGACCGCGCTGTCGTGCGCGGCGCGAACGGTCGCCGCGAGATCATCACCGCCGAGCGCGAACAGAAGCGATACCGACTTCGGCGCGCTGAACGTCAGATCGAACCCTGGCAGGCGATTGCGTCGCCGCGACGTCACCGGCAGCAAGTCGCCCGAGTGGGGGGCGGCCGCGCCGAGGATGGCGCGTAGCTGCTCCGCGTCGACCCGTCCCGACAGCTCCAGGTCGACCGCTCCGGCGCCGAGCCAGTACCCAGGCGCCTCACCGGAACCCAGGTAGTAGTCCTCCACGCCGCGCGCCACAGTGTGCAGGTAGTAGTTCTCCTGCCCGACCGCCAATTTGCCAATGCTGAGCACCCGCGCAGCATCGCCGCGAGGGTTGCCGGGATCGTTGCCGACCCCGTCACCGACCGCGCTGGTGGGGGTCGGCATTGGTCAATGCAAGGGTGTGACACTGTGGATCTTGCTGCAGGAGAGACGGACCGAGCGGCGGATCCCGACTTGTGTGCGCTTTAGTTGTCGCTGTCTGCCCGACGAGCCGCATGCTGTGCGACCTGGAATCGAAGCCGTCGCGGGCAGCCTAGGCGCGGAGAGTTGGCTTGACACGGGATGGGTCGACGTCACCCCGTGGACATTTCCGCCAGCGCGGGTATTCGAACTCCACGTCGACGGCGTGGCCGCGACTCAGCAGGGCACGCCGTCCCAACCCGACGCACCGCGGTGTGTCCCAGGGTTGTGCTCAGCGCTGAAGCCCATGGTTTGCGCGCAGTCAGACACGTGCTGACCGAAGGCCGGGCCAGCGAATGCGGGTCGCGCACTGGCGACCGCCGGCGTCGCAAGCAGTAGGCCGACCGCGGTAGGCAGGGCGAGCAGTAACAGCAGCAACGGCTTGCTCTTCATTGCGGCCTCTAAAGCCAATGGTTGTTGACGAAGCGTTGCATCGCAGAGATTCGCCTCGCACAAGAGTGCGCCTTCGAATGCGCCCCGCGACAGGGCCAAAGGTCCTGCGCTGTCACCCCGCCGGCACGTCCGCGTGAGTGGCCCGTGTGGTGGGAGTGGTGGCTACCGCTAGGAATCATGGGGTAGCCGAACGGCCAGCACCGCTAATCGCGGGGCCCAAGACGAACTTAGATGGCGAGAACGTGATTCCGAAAACAGTTAGCCCCACGCCAGGCGCTCGCCACGTGCCGAATCGGCGACCAGGCGTTACAGCAACGGGATCGAGGCGACCACATCAACGGTGGTCGCCTCGTGTCCTGCAGATCGAGCATCGGCTGTCTGGGTTCACCCCGCGCAGCCCCGTCAGGGGTTTCCCTCCCGCCGTCTTAGCTTTGTGTCAGTACGACCTTGAGAGCTCCGGTGTCGGTGGCTCTCGCGAAGACGTCGTACGCCTCGAGGATGTCGTCCATCGCGAACCTGTGCGTGACGAACCTGCTGGTGTCGAGCTGGCCGCTGTTGAGCAGTCGAATCAAGGTCGGTGTCGATCTCGTGTCGACCAGCCCTGTGGTGATGGTCACGTTGCGCGACCATAGGTCCTCGAGGTGCAGCGTCGCCGGCTGGCCGTGCACGCCGATGTTGGCGACGTGACCGCCGGGTCGAACGAGGCGGGTGGCGAGCTCGAAGGTCTCCGGTACGCCGACCGCTTCGATCGCGACGTCTGCGCCGAGTCCGTCGGTCAGTTGCCGTACCCGCTCGACGGCGTCGTCGTGGCCCGAATTGATCAGCACGTCAGCGCCGAATTGCTTGGCGGCTTCGAGCCGCACGTCGGCGAGGTCGATCGAGATGATGTGACTGGGGGAGTACAACCGGGATGTGAGGATAGCGGCGAGCCCGATCGGTCCGGCCCCGACGATGGCGACGGTGTCGCCCGGGCGCACACGCCCGTTGAGCACACCTACCTCGTAGCTGGTGGGCAGGATGTCGGCGAGCATGAGCATCGCCTCATCGCTGATGCCGGCCGGGATTGGGTGCGTGGAAGTGTCGGCGAAGGGCACGCGGACGTACTGCGCCTGCACTCCGTCGATGGTGTTGCCAAGTATCCAGCCGCCGCCACCGAGGCACTGCCCGAAGGCACCCTCACGGCAGTAGCGGCACTTTCCGCACGCGCTGACGCACGAGATGAGCACCCGGTCCCCGGGGCGCACGGCTGTGACAGCCGGGCCGACGGCTTCGACGGTGCCGACCGCTTCGTGGCCGAGGATGCGGCCGTCCGTCACGGCGGGGACGTCGCCGCGGAGGATGTGCAAGTCGGTGCCGCAAATCGTCGCGGCGTCAACGCCGACGATCGCATCGGTGGCGTCGATGATGCGCGGGTCGGGCACTTCTTCCCAGGCCTTGTTGCCGGGTCCGTGGTAGACGAGAGCCTTCATGGCTACTCCTAGTAGAGGGGAACGACGTCAATGTCGTTGGTCTCGCAAATACGAGGCCTCCACCTACATCGTCCGTACGGCGATCGCTTGCCAACAGGACCGAAAGTCCCCGTTCCAAGCGGCAAGAGTCCCAAGCTGATTGCGGCCCGCGGTTAACCCGCGGGTTAGCAAAAGTCTTCTCGCGCCTGTGCCATGTCGGGTGTACGTTGACTGCGGACCGCTGGGCGGCAGACAAATCCGCGCGCTATTGGCCGAGCAGATCATCAGAAAGGCCTTTCGATGCGGACGCCTCGATCTGCTCACATCGGTCGGCACTGGACAACCTTTCTGTTCACCTGCGTGATGACAGCTGCGGCCGTTATGCCAGCGTCGGTCGCCTGGGCGCACGGCGGTGGCGAAACGGAGGAGGGCTACCTCCTTGTGCAGCAGGCCCTCGGCCATCTCGCGCACGACACGAGTGCCAGCGGCATCGATCTCGCCATGGAGAAGATTTCCGACACGCTCAGTACCAAGGACCAGGAGGGCGTGAACGTCGCGGAGGTCGAACAAGCGAAGGCGGCGCTCGAGTCCGCAGACGTCCCTCGGGGGCGGACCCTCCTTCAGCATTCGATCAGCGAGGCCATCAGCCAACTCAAGCCCGCAACGGGTGAAGAAACCGGAACGACCGTGGTGCTTGAACCGCTACGGGTGAGGGGCAGCTTCGCCGGCGGCGAGTGGAGCGTCCTCGTCCTGTCGATGTTGCTGTTGGTAGTTGGCGTGGCTCTGGCGTATCGGTATAGGCCGCGGGAGAACATGCACGAACTGCATCGGCGTCTCGACCCCATCCCGGTCGCGCCCGCAGTCACGTCTTCGGACACGAGTGCGGACGGTGAGTCGTGACCTCGGTCAAAGAATCGCTTACTCCCACGGTGCGCCCGGCCGGCCGCGCTCGCCGGGCGCTCGACGTGATCGACGACCGGCTTGGTATCAGCGCGCTGGAGTACCCGGTCCCTGAACACGCCAACAATCTGGCGTGGAGCCTGGGCGGCGTGACGGCAGCAGCGCTCGCGATACTGATCGGCACCGGTGTCATCCTCGTGCAGTTCTACAGCCCGACCCCGGAGACGGCCAACGCATCGGTGCGCCACATCGTGTCCGGCGTGTCAGGCGGCTGGCTTATTCGCGGTGTGCATTTCTGGGCGGCACAGGCGATGTATGTGACGGCGCTGCTCCACATGTTGCGCGTCTTCCTCACCGGCTCCTACAAGAAGCCTCGTGAGGCGAACTGGCTGATCGGCGTCGGGATGTTCGGGCTGGTGACTCTAGGCTTGTTCACCGGGACGGTTTTGAAGTGGGATCAGGAAGGCTTCGAAGCGCTCGGCCACAACCTGGAGGTCGGCAAGCTCATCGGTGGCGCGGGGGTGTGGTTCTCGCCGCAATTCGCGGATCGGGTACCCATCTTGGTCAGGATCTACGGGGCGCATGTAGTCATCGTGCCAGGGCTACTCATCGCACTCGTCG
>JBDTYE010000174.1:0-5016 GCA_040005895.1 Actinomycetota bacterium
CCAGCGTCACCTCGTACGACTCGAAGAGGTCGGCGGCCATGCCGGCGCAGTCGCCTACGTTGTCGCCGACGTTGTCGGCGATCGTCGCCGCATTGCGAGGGTCGTCCTCTGGGATGCCCTTCTCGACCTTGCCGACCAGGTCGGCGCCGACGTCGGCCGCCTTCGTGAAGATGCCGCCGCCGACCCGCATGAACATCGCGAGTAGCGCGCCGCCGAAGCCGAAGCCGACCAGGACGTTCGGCGCCTGCTCGTTGTAAATGAGGAGTACGACGGTCGCGCCCAGCAAGCCGAGACCGACAGTGAACATGCCGGCGACGCCGCCCGTCCGGAACGCGATGCGCAGGGCGCGCTTGAGACCTGACTCCTGTGCGGCGGCGGCGACCCGGACGTTGCCGCGAACGGCAAGTCCCATCCCGACGTAGCCCGTGATGGCTGACAGGGCGGCCCCCACCACGAAGAAGACCGACCTGCCGATCTTGACGCCGGTGGTGTCTGCCGGCAGCGCGAAGAGCACGACGAAGACGAGGCCGACGAACACGATGAGGGTGCGGAACTGTCGGGTCAGGTAGGCCGACGCGCCTTCCTGAATCGCCAGCGCGATCTCCTGCATCTTCGCGCTGCCCTGGCTGGCCGCGAGCACTTCGCGGACGAAGTAGTAGGCAACCGCGAGCGCGAGAAACGACGTGGCAAGAACAACGAGAAGCAGCGCGTGGTTGCCACCCTCGATGCTCGGGATCTTCCCGCCTTCAGCTGCGAGATTCAGGGGCATCCGTGTCCTCCTCGGCGACCAGCCCGAACGTGCTCAGCCGCGACGCGTCGGTGCGCCGCGACCCATTTGGCACGCGCGATGCTAGGGCTGCACTGTGACCTGCGTCACACGCTCGCGGGAGTGTAGCGGACGACTCGCCCACGTTCGCATCGTCACGGCAACAGACTATGCATGCGCCACATGGTTGAGGGACCAGCGCATGCGGACGTTGGTGTGATCGCCGTCTCGATCAACCGACAATTCGTCGACCAGACCTGCAATGAGCGCGAGTTGCAGGGGAGCGGAGCTAGCGGCCCCGTCGTCGGCACCGATCGCGGACTCCAGCAACGCGGACATGTCCTCGGTCCGCGCCGCCGGGATCTGGACGGCCGCGTCGGGAGGACCGCAGTCCCGCACGGTGACCACGAACTCGCTCGGACTCTCGCTCAACTCGACAATCACCTGCTCCAACGGCGCGTGCGCCTCGTGCAGCGCAAGCGCCCGCGCGCAGGCCTCGCCCACCGCGAGTTTGACTTCGTCGATCAATCCGTCATCGACGCCGCTGCGACGCGCCACGGCGGCCGCCACCAGCCGTGCCGTGCGCACATGCGCTGGCAAGGCTCCGAACCGCAATTCCACTATGGCCATGAGGGTCAGTCGGTCGCCGCGACGGCCTCTTCGACACTGGCGTGAATAGGAAAGACCTTGGTGAGCCCGGTGATCCGGAAGATCTTGAGGATCCGCTCCTGCGTGCAGACCAGGCGCAGCGAACCTTCATGGGCGCGGACTCGCTTCAGGCCGCCGACGAGTACGCCGAGCCCGGTCGAGTCGAGGAAGTCGACGCTTTCCATGTCGACCACCAGGTCGTAGGCGCCGCTCGACACCAGGTCGATGAGCTGCTCACGCAGCTTCGGGGCCGTGTAGACGTCGATCTCCCCGCCGACAACGACGATCGTCCGATCGCCTTCGGTACGGGTCGAAAGGGACAGGTCCACGCGCTCCTCCTGCTGTTGCGAACATGAGTGACCGGCTTCCCCTGGGGGCCCGGCGGTCGAGCCCCACGTAGGGACAGTGCCGCCTGGCTACCCAGAGCTTGCCGATCTAACCACGGCGACAGGGTGCCAGGGTCGGCTGGCGCCGTCGGAGCGCTGTGCGACGATCGGCGTACGCCATGACTGACCCCGCGCAACTCCTGACCGCCCTCACCGCAGGCCCGCGGTACGCCGGTCAGCTCACGCACGTCGAACGCGTACCGGCGCGCTCCGCGCAACTAGGCGAATGGCCGGACTGGGTGGCTCCGCTGCTGGTCGATCGGCTCGGCGCGCGCGCGATTCCGGCCCCCTACAGCCATCAGGTCGCGGCGGCCGAACTCGCGCACGCCGGTTCGCACGTGGTGCTGTCGACGGGCACCTCGTCGGGCAAGTCGCTGGGCTACCTGCTGCCTGTGGTGACCTCGCTGCTGGCGGACGACACTGCTAGGGCGCTCTACCTGTCGCCCACCAAGGCACTGGCCGCGGACCAACTGCGGTCGATCCGCAGCCTCGCTCTCATGTCGGTCCGCGCGGCGACGTACGACGGCGACACCGCGACCGACGAGCGTGACTGGGTCCGTGCGCACGCCAACCTGATGCTGACGAATCCGGACATGGTTCATCGCGCCCTACTCCCGCAACATCAACGCTGGTCGGCATTCTTTCGAGGTCTGCGCTACGTCGTCATCGACGAATGCCACGGCTATCGCGGCGTTTTCGGGTCGCATGTCGCGCACATTCTGCGGCGGCTGCGGCGCGTCTGCGCCCGCTACGGCAGCTCGCCGGTGTTCATCCTGGCGTCGGCCACAGTGGCCTCGCCGCAACTGTCCGCGTCGCGCCTCACCGGCGTCCACGTGCAGGCGGTCACGGTCGACGGGTCGCCGCGCGGAGGCACCGAATTCGCCTTGTGGGAACCGCCACTCGTCGAAGCAGCCGGCGGCGGCGAGGCGACAGCGCGCAGGTCGGCCCTCGCCGAAACGGCCGACCTGCTGACCGACCTCGTGATCGAAGGGGTACGGACCCTGGCTTTCGTCCGCTCCCGGCGCGGCGCGGAGATAGTCGCGCAGAACGTCCAGCGGCACCTCGCCGACGTCGACTCGTCGCTGCCGGCCCGGGTCGCGGCGTACCGCGCGGGTTACCTGCCTGAGGAACGCCGCGAAATCGAGGACCAGCTGCAGTCCGGAAAGCTGCTGGCCGTCGCCGCGACCAACGCCCTCGAACTCGGCGTCGACATCTCCGGGCTCGACGCGGTCCTGCTCGCCGGTTTCCCGGGCACGGTCGCCTCGGTCTGGCAGCAGACCGGCCGGGCCGGCCGCGGCGGGCAGGGAGCGCTGGCAGTCTTCGTGGCCCGTGACGACCCGCTGGACACTTATCTCGTGCACCACCCGGCTGCCCTCTTCGGCAGGCCCGTCGAGGCGACCGTGCTCGATCCTGACAATCCCTACGTTCTCGGCCCGCACCTGTGCGCGGCCGCCGCGGAGATTCCGGTCACCGACGCCGACGTGGAGATTTTCGGGCCCATGGCACCTGCTGTCCTCGCCGACCTGGTACGTCGCGGGCTCCTGCGGCACCGGCCGGCCGGGTGGTTCTGGACCCGACGCGAACGGGCGAGCGATCTCGCCGACATTCGCGGCAGCGGCGGCCCGCCCGTGCGCATCGTCGAGTCTGAGACCGGCCGGATGCTGGGCACCGTCGATGCCGCCGCGGCGCACTCGCAGGTGCACACAGGCGCGGTTTACCTTCATCGCGGCGAGGCATTCCTGGTCGAGAAGTTCGACTCTGCCGATTCCGTTGCACTCGTGCGCGCCGAGGAGCCCGACTACAGCACGTCGGCACGCGAACTCACCGACATCCGGATCGTCGAGACCCTGCGGACCACCGACTGGGGCAGTGCGTCTGTGCACTTCGGCGTTGTCGACGTGACCAACCAGGTGATCGGATTCCTGAAGAAGCGGATCTTCACGGGCGAGGTGATCGGCGAGGAGCCCCTGGACCTGCCGCCACGTCAGCTGCGTACCCGAGCGCTCTGGTACACAGCGTCGCTCGATCTGCTCGAGCGGTACGACGTTCCGTGGGCCTGCGTGCCGGGCGCGGCACACGCTGCCGAACATGCCGGGATCGGGCTGCTACCACTGTTCGCGACGTGTGACCGCTGGGACATCGGCGGTGTGTCGACGGCACTGCACGAGGACACCGGCCGTCCCACGATCTTCATCTACGACGGCCATCCGGGCGGCGCCGGCTTCGCCGAGCGCGGCTTCACGGCTGGCCTCGAACACCTGCTGGCGACGCGAACCGCGATAAGCGACTGCTCTTGCGAGAGCGGCTGCCCATCGTGCGTCCAGTCGCCGAAATGCGGGAACGGCAATCATCCGCTCGACAAGGCGGGAGCGGTCCGTTTGCTCGACGCGGTTCTCGACACCGCTTCCGGGGTAGTGCCGGGGGAGCAGGCTCACAACATTCGGAGGTAAGCCATGGTGGTGCTCGGTCTCCTTCTGCTGGCGGCGAGTGTCGGTGCTGCCGTCTCGATCGCGGTGAGCAACACCGACAGCACGTCGTTCGAGGTGTTCGGTCAGACGGTCACGTCGTTGTCCCCCGGTGGTCTGATGCTGGTGGGTATCGGCCTCGGCGTGGCAGCGGTTCTCGGCATGTGGCTGATGAGCGTCGGCAGTGCTCGCAACAAGCGGCACCGCGCTGCGGAGCGGCAAGAAGTGGAACAAACACGCTCGCGCGTCGACGCCCTGGAAGAGGAAAATATCCGCCTGCGTAAGGTCGCGGGACGCCGGGAAGCCGAACCGTCGACGAGCGCTGTGCCCAGCGGTGAATACGTGGCCACCAGCGACTCCGTGGTCGACCGCGAGGGCGAGATCCAGCGGGATGGCACGGAGCGGGCGCACGCGGCCGACGTCGACCTGCAGCAGGCTTCCGGGCGCAGCAGCGAGGTGCACGACGTCTACCCGGACGACCGCGTGCGCCCCTCGCGCGCAGAGACGACTCCCGCGTTCGACGCGACGGCACGGCACCAGGGAAACCGGGTCTTCGGCCGGCGCAGCAAGTAGCGGCCGGCAACGCTTCTCACGCAGGCCGTCGAAGTACGCACCCCGGTGGCGTCACCGGGCCGGCCCGGCCCGCGCGCTGGCCTGCGCGCGCAGGTCGAATACGGTTGCGCCACTCGCGACAACGGTGACTGCCACTTCGGCACCGACGACTTCACAGGCCTCCAGCACCGCGCCGTTG
>JBDTYE010000175.1:0-4985 GCA_040005895.1 Actinomycetota bacterium
GCACCTTCTGGATGAAGTAGCGCAGCATCCGCTCGGTGGTCTCGAAGTCGGCGATGACGCCGTCCTTGAGCGGGCGGATCGCGACGATGTTGCCCGGCGTGCGGCCGATCATGCGCTTCGCCTCGGTGCCGACGGCAAGGATGCCCTTGGTGTTGGTGTTGATCGCGACAACGCTCGGCTCATTGAGCACGATGCCCTTGCCGCGGACGTAGACCAGGGTGTTCGCCGTACCGAGGTCGACCGCCATGTCGCGGCCCAGGAACGAGAGGCTGTTGGCTGCCATCGCAGATGGAGGACCTTCCGAGTAGCCGGCAGAACTGGCATGCGCGGTTCATCGACGCATGGGATTGGACGCGCCAATTGCGGGGCGGTAGCCCGACTGGCGTAGGCATCGTAACCTCAGACGGCTTACCGCGGAAACACAGGTGACCGGCGCATCAGCCTTACAACTGCGGGAAGAACAGCTTCGATTCGCGCAGACCGGACTCCGGCGAGTCGGAGCCGTGGACGATGTTTTCCCCTATTTCCAAGGCGAAATCGCCACGAACCGAACCCGGAGCGGACTTCACCGGGTCGGTGACGCCCATCAAGGTGCGGACCGCCTCGATCGCCCGCGGACCGTCGACCACCATCGCCACGAGCGGGCCGCCAGTGATGAAATCCACAAGATCACCGAAGAACGGCCGCTCAGTGTGCTCCTGGTAGTGCTCCCCCGCCGTCTCCCGGCTGATCGTCCGCAGCTCCAGCGCTACGAGCGTCAAACCCTTGCGTTCCAGGCGGTTTATGACTTCGCCGACGAGGCCGCGGCGTACGCCGTCGGGCTTGACGAGGACCAGGCTGCGCTCGGACACGCGAAACTCCTTGCTGAGGAAGCGGGATGAGAAGCGCGCCGAAGCCTACCGGCCGAGCAGCAACGCGCGCGCCTCACCGACAGTGACGACCGATCCAGTGATGAGTACGCCGCCGCCCCCGAGTTCGGCGCCCTCGGCGAGTTCGACAGCCGATTCGATGGCATCGGGCAGGGTGTCTGCGACCGCGACGCGCTCCGGACCGAACACCTCGATGGCGATGTCGGCCACGTCACGTGCCGGTAGGGCCCGCGGGGATGAGCTCTGGGTGACGATGACCTGGTCGAGGGTTTCCGCCAGTTGATCGAGGATGCCGCGCACGTCCTTGTCAGCGAGCACGCCGATGACTCCGACGAGCCGATCGAAGGTGAACGATTCCGCGATCGCGATCGCCAGCGCGGCCGCCCCGGCCGGGTTGTGTGCCGCGTCCAGCAGGATGGTCGGGCCGCGCCGGACCACCTCGAGGCGACCCGGCGACTGGACGGCAGCAAAGCCGGCCCGCACAGCCTCGATCTCTAGTTGACGGTCAGCCCCAGCGCCGAAGAACGCTTCGACCGCCGCGAGCGCGCAGACGGCATTGTGCGCCTGATGACGGCCGTGCAGCGGAAGCAACACGTCGTCGTACACGCCGGCCAGTCCCTGCAGCGCGAGCCGCTGGCCGCCGACCGCGATCTCACGGGTCAGGACGCCGAACTCGATGCCTTCCCGCGCGACCTCCGCGCCGACTTCGACCGCTCGGCTCAGCAGTGCGGCTGCCGCGTCCGCCGGCTGCGCCGCCGTGACCAGACGGGCGCCGGGATGGATGATGCCCGCCTTCTCACCGGCGATGGCGGCTACGGTGTCGCCGAGGTACTGCTGATGGTCGAGGCTGATGGGCGTCACGACCGCGACCGGCGCGTGCAGCACGTTGGTGGCATCCCAGGCGCCGCCGAGCCCGACCTCGACGACGGCGACATCGACCGGCGCATCCGCGAACACCGCAAAGGCCAGCCCGGTCAGCAGCTCGAAGAACGTCATGCGCTGCTTGTGCCGGCTGTCGACCAGGTCGACATAGGGCGCCAACTCGTCGTACGCCGCCGCCATGAGTTCCGGGGAGATCGGATCGCCGTCGATGCAGATCCGCTCAGTGACCGACTGCAGGTGCGGGCTGGTGTAGCGGCCCACCCGGACGCCGAACGAGTTCAGCAACGCGTCGATCATGCGGGCGGTTGAGGTCTTGCCGTTCGTGCCGGTGATGTGGATGGACTGGTAGGTCTTCTGCGGCGAACCGAGCAGGTCGAGCAGGTCGCTGATGCGGTCCAGATCGGGGGCCATCAGGTCTTCGCTCGGGTAGCGGCCGGCAAGCGCTTTCTCGAGCCGCGCCGTCGGTGCCGGGTCCGGCGTCACTGCGCGGGCAGCGCGTCGAGCAGCGCCGTCACCCTGGCGATCTCTGCCGCAGCGGCCGCGAGTCTTGCCTTGGTCTTCTCGACCACCGGCGCGGGGGCCTTGTCGGCAAAGCTGGGGTTGGCGAGCTTGGCCGCCACCTGCTCCTGTTCGGCCCGCGCCGCAGCGAGGTCCTTGACGAGCCGCGCCCGCTCGGCGGCGACGTCGATGGTGCCGGAAAGGTCGAGACCGACCCGGGCACCGGCGACGACGACCTCGGCCCAGCCGGCCGGGATGACCGCCGCAATCGTCACGTCCGTGAGCCTCGCGAGTGCCCCGATCTCCGCGGTGTGCGCAGCGAGCAGTTCGGCAGTCTCGGCACCCGCCACGATGACCGCCGGCAACTTCACGCCCGGCTTGATCTGCTGTTCAGAGCGGAATCTGCGGACCTCCGTGACGAGTTCCTGCAGCGCCCCTACCGCCCGCTCGGAGCCGGGATCGACGGCGTACGAGGAGTTCGGCCACGCCGCGATCACCGCGGACTCGGCGCCCGTCAGGGTCGTCCAGAGCTGCTCCGTGACGAACGGCATCAGTGGGTGCAGCAGCCGCAACAACACATCGAAGACCTCGCCGAGCACCCGCCGGGTCACCTCTGCCTCGCGGCCGCCGCGGTTGATGGGCAGCTTCGCCAGCTCGATGTACCAGTCGCAGACCTCATTCCACGCGAAGGCCTGCAGGGTTCGGGAAACCTCCCCGAACTCGTATCCCTCCCTAACTCCGGCGGCCTCGTCGCCGTCGTAGGCGCGGTCGACCTCGGCCACGACCTGCCCGAGCCGGGACAAGATCCAGCGGTCGGCGGTCGACAACTCGACGTACGCCGGCAGCTCGCCGTTGATGGTGGCCCCCGACATCAGCGCGAATCGCGTCGCGTTCCAGAGCTTGTTGGTGAAGTTACGGGCGCCCTCCACCCACTCCTCGGCGATCGGGACGTCCGAGCCCGGGTTGGCGCCGCGGGCGAGCGCGAACCTCAGCGCGTCGGTGCCGTACTTGTCCATCCACTCCAGGGGATCGACCGCGGTCCCGGAGGACTTGCTCATCTTCCGGCCGCGGCCATCGCGCACGAGGCCGGTAAGGGCCACAGTCGTGAACGGGGTGTCGGGCATCGCGTAGAGGGCGAACATCATCATCCGCGCGACCCAGAAGAAGATGATGTCGTAACCCGTGAGCAGGACGTCGGTCGGGTAGAACTTCAACAGATCCGGGGTCTGGTCCGGCCAGCCCAGCGTCGAAAACGGCCATAGTCCGGAGGAGAACCAGGTGTCGAGCACGTCCTCGTCCTGGGTCAGCTCAGCTGCGCCGCAGACCCCGCACGACGTCGGATCGGTCTCCGGCACGGTGATGTGGCCGTCCGGGCAGTACCAGACCGGGATGCGGTGGCCCCACCAGAGCTGCCGGCTGATACACCAGTCGTGCATGTTGTCGACCCAGTCGAAGTAGCGCTTCGCCAACTCCCCCGGCACGATCCTCGTCCGGCCGTCCCTGACGGCGTCGCCGGCCTTCTTCGCCAGCGGCCCGACGTTGACGAACCACTGGAGCGACAGCCGCGGCTCGACGACGGTGCCGCAGCGCGAGCAGTGCCCGACGCTGTGCTGGTAGGGGCGCTTCTCCGCGACGATCAGGCCGAGTTCACGCAGCGCGTCGGTGACGGCGGGACGCGCCTCGAAACGGTCGAGTCCCTGGAACGGTCCCGGCACGGTGATCACGGCGCGCTCGTCCATGATCGTGATGTTGGCGAGCCCGTGTCGCTGACCGATGGCGAAGTCGTTGGGGTCGTGCGCGGGCGTCACCTTGACGGCGCCGGTGCCGAACTCGGGGTCGACATGCTCGTCGGCAATGATCGGGATGTGCCGGCCTGTCAACGGAAGCTCGACCTCGGTGCCGACGAGGTGCCGGTAGCGGTCGTCGTCGGGGTGCACCGCGACGGCGGTGTCACCGAGCATCGTCTCGACCCGGGTGGTCGCAACCGTGACCGGACCGTAGGAGATGGACACGAGTTCACCGTCGAGATCGCGGTGCTCGACCTCGATGTCGGACAACGCGGTCAAACACCGCGGGCACCAGTTGATGATGCGTTCGGCCCGGTAGATCAGCCCGTCGGCGTACATCCGCACGAAGATCGTGCGAACGGCGCGGGACAGGCCCTCGTCCATCGTGAAGCGCTCGCGCGACCAGTCGACCCCGTCGCCGAGCCTGCGCATCTGGCCGAGGATGCGGCCGCCGTACTCCGACTTCCACTTCCAGACCCGCTCGAGGAAGGCCTCGCGGCCGAGGTCGTGGCGCGACAGGCCCTCGCCCGCTAGCTCGCGCTCGACGACGTTCTGGGTGGCGATGCCGGCATGGTCCATACCCGGCAGCCACAGGGCTTCGTACCCCAGCATGCGCTTGCGGCGGATCAGCGCGTCCATCAGCGTGTGCTGGAACGCGTGGCCCATGTGCAGCGAGCCGGTGACGTTGGGCGGCGGGATGACGATGGTGTATGCGGGTCTGGTGCTGCCCGCATCGGCGGTGAAGTAGCCGCGCTCGACCCAACGCTCGTAGAGGGGCCCCTCGACGTCTTTGGGGGTGTATTGGGTCGGGAGGGCGGCTGTCGGGGCGTCGTCGGCGGTGGTCACGCGGCAAATCCTACGGAGCCGATCGCGTGCCCCGAAACCGGCTTACGGCGACCGCCCACGCCGGCCGCGAGCCGCCCCGGCGGGTCAGACGTTGGGGACGCGG
>JBDTYE010000176.1:0-4930 GCA_040005895.1 Actinomycetota bacterium
ACTGCGGTTTCTGCCTGGAGCAGGACGAGGAGATCTCGTTCGACACGATGGCGCCGCGGCGCAACGGCGCGACCATCGCGGTGCTGTCGGACGCGGACGCAATCGTCGCCGTGGGTGCCGCCGACCCGGTCTCCCTCCAGCGACTGGTACGCGGCCTGTCTCAGCTTGCCGAAACGGTCCCCGGAGCGGCGCCCGCGGTAGTCGTCAACAAGGTGCGCAAGACGTTGCTCGCGGGTAATCCCGAGCGTGAGATCGCGGCGGCGCTCGACAGGTACGCGGGCGTCGTACCTGCCGCTTTCGTGCCGTTCGACCTCAAGGCAGTGGATGCTGCGCTGATGGCCGGGCGCTCGCTGACCGAGGCAGCGGCCGATTCCCCTGCGCGGCAGGCGATTGCGCGCTACGCGCTCGGATTGCTCGGCCGCGGCGGCAAGCGCCGGCGGCGGCGATTGGCGCTGCGCCGCTGACGGCCCGCCGCTTGACGCCCAGTTGCTGCCGCCCAGTTGCTGCCGGCCAGTTGCTGAAGATCAGGATTGCGCTCGCGTGGGACGATGTAACAGTGCAGGCAACCGCGGAGGTGAGGCAATGCCGGACCGGCTGAGCCACCTCGACGTTTCCTTCCTGCACCTCGAGAGCCCGTCCATGCCGATGCATGTCGGCGGGGTCGCAATCTTCGAGGCGCCCGCTCGCGGCTTCGACTACGAGGCGTTCGTCGAGCTCATCCGCTCCCGCATCCCGCTCGTCCCGCGCTACCGGCAGAAGGTCCGCTGGGTGCCCGGCGGTGTCGGCAACCCGGTCTGGATCGACGACTCCGACTTCGACCTCAGTTACCACGTACGCCGCTCCGCCCTGCCGAAGCCGGGCACCGACAAGCAGCTGAAGGACTTCGTCGCGCGCGTCCAGTCCCGGCCGCTGGACCGGGCCAGGCCGCTGTGGGAGATCTACGTCATCGAGGGGCTGGCCGCCGGCCGGCTGGCCGTGATGACGAAGACGCACCACGCGATGGTCGACGGGATCGGCGCGATCGACATGGGCCAGGTCATTCTGGACGCTTCGCCTGACACGCCGCCGGTACAGGCAGACGACTGGACGCCCGAGCCCGAGCCCTCCGGCGCCGAACTCGTCACCGGCGTGCTCGGCGAGTGGCTGCGCAAGCCGACCGACATCGCCGAATCCGTGCGGGCCGAAGCGTCGAGCCTGCAGGCGCTTGCGCGGCGCACGGCTGGTGTCGCGGGCGGCCTGTTCACCTACGCGGTGACCACCGCGAGGTCCGCGCCCGAGACTCCGTGGAACGTCCCGATCGGGCAGGCGCGCAGGTTCGCGATGGCCAGCTCCGACCTCGACGACTACAAGCGCATCCGCAAGACGCACGGCGGGACGGTCAACGACGTCGTACTCGCCACGGTTGCCGGCGCCCTGCGCGCCTGGATGCAGACGCGCGGCGAGAATGTCGCAAGCGGGATGACCCTGCGTGCCATGGTGCCCGTCAGTGTCCGCGGCGACAGTCCAGGGGCGGTTCTCGGCAACCGGGTTTCGACCTACTTCGTCGACCTGCCCGTCGGCGAGAGCAACGCGGTGATCAGGCTCAGCCAGGTGACGCATTCGATGACAGGCCTCAAGGAGTCGGGCCAATCGATCGGCGCGGAAGCCCTCATCGGGCTCGGCGGCTTCGCCCCGCCGACACTTGTCGCGCTCGGCGCCCGAGCCGCCGCAGCCCTGTCCAAGCGCCTCTTCAATGTGATCGTCACCAACGTCCCGGGGCCGCAGATCCCGTTGTACGCCGCCGGCGCGCGAATGCTCGAGATGTATCCGGTCGTGCCGCTGGTCACCAATCAGGCCCTCGCGATCGGGCTGGCGTCGTACAACGGCGGGGTGTTCTTCGGCATCAACGCCGACCGCGACGTACTGCCCGATGTCGATGTGCTGGCCACCTGCATGACCGAGTCTCTGGCGGAACTCCTCGAGACCGTCCGATGACACGGCGCGGGCTGGTCCTCGGGGCCGGCGGCGCGCTCGGTGCCACCTGGATCGTCGGCGTTCTGGCCGCGCTGCAGAGTGAACTCAACTGGGACGTGCGCACCGCTGAAAGGGTCGTCGGCACGTCGGCGGGCTCGGTCGTCGCCGCCATGCTGGCCGGCGGTGTCGGCGTCGGATCCCTGCTCAACAGCCAGCGCGGTCTGCAGACCGACGACGTGCCGTTCGAGTACGACTACGAGGCCGAACGTGCGCGGCCGCCGCTGCCGAAGCTGCGGGTGGGCTCGCGCGCGCTGGTGCTGCGCGGCGCATTGCACCCGAGGCAGATCGGCCCCCTGGCGACCGTCAGCGCGTGGATGCTGGAGGGCCGGGGCAACCTGGACCACATCGGCTCGGTCGTCGACCAGGTGGTTCCGGCGGGCGAGTGGCCGCGGCGTCCGCATACCAGAATTGTCGCCATGGATTTCGAGAGTGGAGCCAGGGTCGCTTTCGGAGCCGAGGGTGCGCCCGCAAGCGATTTCGCCAGTGCTGTCATGGCTTCCTGCGCGATTCCCGGGTGGTACGCGCCGGTGATGATCGGCGGCCGGCGCTACGTCGACGGCGGCACCTACTCGCGCACCAACCTCGATCTGATGGCCGGCGAAGGGCTGGACATCGTGTTCGCGCTCGCTCCCATGGCGGCATTGGGGGATCGTCCTACGAGTGCGACCGGCCGGGTCGAACACCTCATCCGGCGTGGGGTCAGTCGCCGGCTGCGCAGGGAAGCAGACACCGTTCGGGCCGCCGGCACGAAGGTCGTGCTGCTCAGTCCAGGGCCAGAAGACCTCGATGCGATCGGAGCAAACGTGATGGATCCACGGCGGCGCGAGCGGGTGCTCGACACGTCGCTGCGCACGAGCGCGGCTGCAGTAAAAGCTGCGCTCGCTCTCGATGGCATACCGGCGGCGCTCTGATGCGCGTCTACCTGCCGTCGACGTTCGCGGGGCTGCACGAGCTGCGTACCAACAACGTGATCGGTCCGGCGCCGCTGCACGGCCATGCGGTGACCCCGGCGCTGCGCGAGTCGTACGCCGTCGGCGACACCGAGGAGCTCGAGCACGTCGCGCAGCTGGCCGCCTCCAGTGACTCGATCTCGCTGCTGCACGAGGACCAATCGGTGCCGCGCCGGCGCGTCGTGCTCGCGGTCGAGGTGCCGGAGGAATCGGTGGTCCGCGCCGAGGACGGTGACGAGAGCTCGGTGACCGTCGGTGCTGCCGTGCCCATCTCTGACGTGCAGGCCATCCTGGTCGACGACCCGGACGCCGCTGACGTGGTCGAACGCGCCGCCGAGGCGTGGTCGGCCGCGCAGACCGGTGACGACGACGCGCTGTTCCAGCTCGACGAGGCCACCGCGCATGATCTGATGTGGTTTGCGCGACAGGAGCTCGATCAGCTGCTGTCCTGAGGGAGGAGACCGCGATGAACGGCGTTTCTTCCGTACCGGTGCCGGTCAACGAGCCGATACGCAGCTATGCCCCCGGCAGCCCTGAGCGACGATCCCTCGAGGCACGGCTCGCCGAACTCGTCGCCGCGCCTCCCATCGACCTGCCGATGACCATCGGCGGCGTCAGCCGGCTCGGCGGCGGCGACCGGATCGACGTCGTAGCGCCGCACCGGCGCGCGCACGTCCTCGGGACGCTCGGCGGGGCGACCCACGGGGACGCTGAGACTGCAATCGCAGCGGCGCTCGCGGTCGCCCCTGAGTGGGCCGCAATGTCGTACGACGACCGGGCCGCCATCTTCCTGCGCGCCGCCGACCTGCTCGCCGGACCGTGGCGCGACACCCTCAACGCCGCGACGATGCTCGGCCAGTCGAAAACCGTACAGCAGGCCGAGATCGACGCGGCCTGCGAACTCATCGACTTCCTGCGGTTCAACGTGAGCTTCGGGCGCTTCATCCTCGAGCAGCAGCCGATCAGTTCGCCCGGCGTCTGGAACGTCCTGGACTACCGGCCGCTCGAAGGCTTCGTCTACGCGATCACGCCGTTCAACTTCACGGCGATCGCGGGCAACCTGCCATTGGCGCCGGCGCTGATGGGCAACGTCGTGTTGTGGAAGCCCGCCGTGACTCAGCAGTTCGCCGCGCACTTCACGATGCGGCTGCTCGAGGCGGCCGGCCTGCCGGCCGGCGTAGTCAACATGGTGACGGGCGACGGCATCGCGGTTTCCGACGTTGCCCTTGCGCACCGCTCCCTTGCCGGTATCCACTTCACCGGCTCCACCAAGGTGTTTCGTAGCCTATGGCGTGGCGTCGCGGACAACATCGACAGCTATCGCGGGTACCCGCGCATCGTCGGTGAAACAGGTGGCAAGGACTTCGTCGTCGCACACCCATCCGCTGACGTCGCAGTGCTCAAAACCGCTTTGGTACGAGGTGCTTTCGAGTATCAGGGGCAGAAATGCTCGGCCGCGTCTCGTGCCTACATCCCGCGTTCTCTGTGGTCCGATCTCGCGGCCGATCTTGCCGCCGAGACCGAGTCGCTGACCTCGGGTGACGTAGCCGATCTCAGTAACTTCATGGGTGCGGTCATCGACGAGCGGGCTTTCAACCGGCTCGCCGACGTACTCGATCGGGCGAAGAACGACTCGTCGATCGAGATCGTGGCGGGTGGCAGCGTCGACAGCAGCGAGGGGTGGTTCGTCCGCCCGACGATCCTGCGGGGCAGCGATCCGGCGCACGATCTGTTCACGACCGAATACTTCGGCCCGGTGCTCAGCGTCTTTGTCTACGACGACGCCGACTACGAAGCGACCGTGCGGCAGGCGGCCGACGTGGCGCCGTACGCGTTGACCGGATCGGTGATCGCGCAGGACCGGGCCGCGATCATTGCCGCCTCGGAGGCGCTGCGCTGGTCGGCCGGCAATTTCTACGTCAACGACAAGCCGACCGGGGCTGTCGTCGGCCAGCAGCCGTTCGGCG
>JBDTYE010000177.1:0-4921 GCA_040005895.1 Actinomycetota bacterium
TGACCCGCCGGGTGCCGACCGCGGTCTCGTGCCGCTCATCGGCGCTGGCCGGGTCGGCGGCGATCACCGCGCGGGCGAGGCGTTTGCGGAATTCGCTGAGGGTCTCCTGCGGGTGCCCGCCGACCAGGACGGCAGCCTCGACGCGGCGGGCGAGCGCGTCGTCGAACCCGGCGAGGGCGTCGGTGAGGCTTTGGGCGTGCCGGTAGCCGATCGCGCCGTCCTGCAACGCCCGCCCGGTCCGGGCCAGCCGCCCGGTCAGTTCGCGTGCCACGCCGAGTCTCATCCCGGCGGTCGTGGTGGAAAGCCGCAGTGTGCACGCCACTTCCTTGCGGGCCCAGTCGTCATCGCGGCTGTCGGTTGGCGCCGGACCGCCGACAGCGACCAGCGCGTGCTGCAAACACCCCTCGAACCAGGACCGGTGCCGCTCCCACGCCGTCAGCGCCAGCACCCGGTCGAAAGCATCCCAGGCCCCGAGGTCGAGGCCGGCGAGATAGGCCACCCCAGCCGCGGACGGCACCTCGGTGGACAGCGACAGCAACCGCTCGCGGGGCGCGCCAGCTCCAGGAGCTGGTGGCACCGTGGCCAATGACGACTGAGTTGATTCGAACATGTGTTCGACTTTACCGGCTGGGGCTGCCAGAAACGGCGGCGCGCGAAATCTGTGGAAAACCCGGAACTAGCCCGCTTGGGTCGCCATCGATCGAACGTAATCTTGGGCCACGCAGACCACGAAAGCCACGACAACCACGACAGCCACGCCAGCCAGGCCAGACGCACAGCGGGCTGAACGGACGATCAGGCATAACCTCGCGCCTAGCCCGAGCGGGTGATCTTCCGGGCCGGCTAGGCCGATCGCGTTGACCGCCCGTTGGCGGACTGTCACCGTGCGTCGTACCGGCAGTTAATTTCAGCCGGGCGAGAGGCGTCGATCCGCGGCCGGCAAGTCCGGTCACCGCATATGGCCGCGGCTAGCCAATGGTGAAACCGACTCGAACCGCTGTCCTTGCCTGGCAAGGGGTTACGAGGTCGGTCCCACGTGTCAGCACGTCGCATGGCGTTCTGCGCGGCGCTGGTAGCCGGCTTGTGCGTGACCACTTTCGTCGCACCGGCGTTCGCCGAAGAGACGACCGGCTCGCTGGTGATTCGCGCCCTCACCACACCTGCTGACGCCCGGGCGCGGTTCAGCTTCGGCGTCAGCTGTACAGGCGACGGCAGCCCCTTTGAGCGCACCGTCGTTGTCGCGACCTCTGGGGGCTCCGGCACCACCACGGTCGCCGGCATACCTGTCGACATGGCGTGCCTGGTGATCGATCGGGCGCCGGCGGGGTGGCGGATCGAGACCGACAACCCACAAGCCGCCGTGGCATCCGCTGGAGGCACGATGGTCGAGTTCCTGCACACCGCACTGGCCGCCCAGTCGCTCAGCGTCGTCAAGACTTCGGATCCGGCCGGCGCCTCGACCGACGGCTCGACACCGCCGGCCGTGCAGCGTGGCGCGCTGATCACGTACATCCTCACGTACACCAACTCCGGCGATCTGCCCGCGGACGTGACCATCACCGACCAGATCGCGCCCGGCACGACGTACGCCGGTCACGCCACCTGCGACCGGCAGTGCAGCCGGCCCGCGGTCCCGGCCGGCGGCCGCATCCGGTTCGCGATGCCGGTGCCTGCCAGGGCGACAGGGTCGGTTTCGTACGCCGTCCGGGTCGCCGAAGACGCAGCGGACGGCGACGTCATCGGCGCCGCCGCCACCATCGATCCGGGCAACAACAGATCCGGCGCGGTTCTGCACCGGGTAGCGGTGCCGGCCGGCGGACTGCGGGTCACGTTGGGTGCCGACATCAGCAGCGCGTCGCCGGGGGCGGTCGTCGGCTATGCGATCGAGGTGACCAACACCGGCGCCGCGGACCAGTCCGGCGTGGTCGTCTCGCAATCGGTGCCGACGGGCGCGGAGTACGTCGCCGGGTCGGCCGGGTGCGCGGCGGTCGACTGCGTCGCGGCGTACGATGCCGGCCCGCGGCGGCTGACGTGGAAGGTCGGATCGCTCGCGGCCGGCGAGACGGCCGGCGCCCTGTCCTTCCGGGTCCGGATCAAGGGCTTGATCGCCAACGCCGACGGCTCGCTGCCGGGAACCATCGTGGTCGGCCGGGCCCTCGCGTCGTCGACGGTGACCCCCGCGACACCCTCTAACGCGGTCACGACCGTCGTGGTCGGCGTACTCGGCCGGAAGATTGTCCGGGGCCACCCTGGCCAGGTCATCAGGGCCAGGTCTGTGCCGGCGAGACCGGCGCTGCCGGCTACGGGCGCCTCGATCGGACTTCTGCTCGGCCTGGCGGCAGCCTTGGTGGCGAGCGGGGTGGCGTTGCTTGCTGCCAGCCGATCAAGGATCCAGCGGCGCAATTCCTGGGGCTCAGCGCTGGGCGAGCACGACCAGTAGCGCGATCACGATCGCGAGCGTCCCCATCATCTCGAACGTGAGGCCGCCTCGGTGATCGTGCAGCTCGGCCCGCGCGGACCGGCAGGTGGCGCAGCGACCCTCATTCACCGGGCCGGTGCAGGCGGCGCACAACAGTCCTTCGCAGCACATGGTCGCTCCCTTCGATCTGCCGTCCATTGTCGCTCGCGAGCCGGCTTCGCGCTCGATCACAGCCTCAGCGCGGGAAAGCCCAGGATTTCTTTCCCACATCTGGTGTCGGCAGCAGCACTCCGCCGCTGTACGACGCCCGGCAGCTAGACTCGCTGGCCTGGGGCACGTCCCCACTACCCGGTCCCGGCCCTGCACCGAGGGACACCTGCCGCCCCGACTCGAGGTGAATAAGCACCTGTGATCCGCCTCGACAACGTGTCCAAGCTCTACCCGAACATGAACCGGCCGGCACTCAGCGACGTGACGGTCGACGTCGACAAGGGTGAGTTCGTGTTTCTCGTCGGCTCGTCGGGATCGGGCAAATCGACGTTCCTGCGTCTCCTTCTCAAGGAGGACTCCCCGACTTCAGGCAGCGTGCACGTCGCGGGCAAGGATCTGGCCAGGTTGTCGCACTGGAAGGTGCCGGCGCTGCGCCGGCAGATCGGCTGCGTGTTCCAGGACTTCCGGCTGCTGCCCAACAAGACGGTGTTCGACAACGTCGCCTTCGCGCTCGAGGTCATCGGCAAGCCGCGCCAGTTGATCGACAAGGTCGTGCCGGAAGTGCTCGAGCTGGTCGGACTGCAGGGCAAGGGCGGCCGGCTGCCCGACGAGCTGTCCGGCGGCGAGCAGCAGCGAGTCGCGATCGCGCGAGCCTTCGCCAACCGGCCGATGATCCTGATCGCCGACGAGCCAACCGGAAACCTGGACCCGTCGACGTCCGTTGGCATCATGAAGCTGCTCGACCGGATCAACCGCACCGGCACCACGGTCATGATGGCCACCCACGACGCGGTGATCGTCGACTCGATGCGTCGTCGGGTCGTCGAGCTCGACAACGGCAAGGTCGTGCGCGACCAGTCGCGCGGCGTCTACGGCTACTCCAAATAGGACGAGGGGCTCAGCAGTGCGATCGCAGTTCGTCACGTCGGAGCTCTTCAATGCGCTGCGGCGCAACACCTTGATGGTCATCGCCGTTGTCATCACGGTCGCGATCTCGCTGTGGTTCGCCTTCGCAGGCGTGCTGATGCGCAAGCAGGTCGACGTGATGAAGGGCTACTGGTACGACAAAGTCGAGGTGTCGATCTTCCTGGACAAGGCCGTGACCGAGGAGCAGCGCTCGACGCTGCAGGCGGACCTGCAGGGCAACCCACAGGTCAAGAGCCTGTTCTTCGAATCGCGCGAGGAAGCTTTCACGCGGTTCAAGGAGGACTTCAAGGACTCGCCCGACCTGGTCAAGGACGCCACCGTCCAGACGATGCCCGAGTCGTTCCGCGTCAAGCTCAAGGACCCGACGAAGTTCCAGGATGTGCAGAGCGAGTTCTCCGGCCGCCCCGGCGTCGACGAGATCAAGAACCAGCGGGCACTGCTCGAGCCGCTGTTCAAGATGATCAACCGATTGCAGTGGACCGCGACCGCAATCAGCATCGTCCAGCTGTTCGCCGGGGCGCTGCTCATCGGGATCACCATCAAGGTCGCGGCGTTCAGCCGACGGCGTGAAACCGGCATCATGCGTCTCGTCGGCGCGTCCAACCTCTACATCCAGTTGCCCTTCCTGCTCGAAGGCGCCGTTGAAGGCGCGATCGGCGGACTGCTGGCGATCGGCCTGCTCGCACTCACGAAGCAGTACGTGATCGACCAGCTGAAAGCGTCCATCAAGTTCACCAGTTGGATCGGCTGGCACGAGGTCCTGTCCGTGTTCCCGCTCGTCATGCTGGCCGGCGTCGCGCTCTCCGTGATCGCGTCCTTCGTCTCGTTACGGCGCTACTTGCGCGTCTGATCGCTGTCGGGAGGCGCCTCGGCGTCGGCCGCCCGTCGCACAGTGAAGTTCCAGCAGCCGGCGATCACGTTGCGCACCTGCACCGTCTGCACCGCAGGATCCGCGAACATCTCAGGCAGCAGGCGTTCGCTTTCCCCGGACTCGGCGAGTACGCCGTCGAGCATCTGTCCGTCGGCGTCGTACGGCCGCAACACAGCTCGCCTGTCGCGGAAGTCGGCCGGAAATTCCGTTCGCGAAGGCTCCTCGGCGCACGGCTCGGTGTGAATGAAGAGGGGACCGATCTCTGCGTACGGCCCGCCCGTGCCCGCCGGTTGGAACGCGATCAGCGCGATGGAGTCGCCGGCGCGCGCGAGCCGCAGGCAACACCGGAGCGGCTCACCTCCAGCTGCTGTCCGAACGAAGAGCACATTGCCGAATTGATCGCATGCCGATGCGCGAATCGAGCGAAGAGTGGCAGCCGGGACTCCGTCGTACACGAGATGTGCTGTCTGTGTCGTCATGCCCATACAACGCGC
>JBDTYE010000178.1:0-4846 GCA_040005895.1 Actinomycetota bacterium
CCGAGCTGTATGACGCGCTCGGATTTGCGCGCTACGCCCGCACCCGAGCCGACCAGCTCTCCGGCGGCACGCTGGCGAAGCTGAACCTCACATTGGCGCAGTGGGCAGACCCGGACGTGCTGCTCCTTGACGAGCCGTACGCCGGCTTCGACTGGGATACCTACCAGCGGTTCTGGACGCTGGTCGCGGACCGGCGGACGGCCGGCCGCGCCGTGCTGGTCATCAGCCACTTCCTCGTCGACGAGGAGCGCTTCGACCGCATCATCGACCTCAAGGACGGTCAGGCAGTGCCGCGATGACGACGCTGAGGTTCGCCCGCGGTTTCGTCGTCGACTATGCGCGCACCAGCGTCAACATGCTGTTGCTCGTCGTCGTCCCGGTGGTCTTCGTCGGTGTCGTGGCCAACTCGCTTGCCAACTTCGCCAAACTGCTCGGCAGCGGCTTGCACGTGGAAACGGTCACTGCGGGGTGGGCGGCCGCACTGGTCGCCGGCAACGCCATGTACTTCCAGATCGCGGCGACGCGAGACGTCGACCGGCGCGTGGTCACCACCGGGTTTTCCGCTGCCCGGCTGGTCCTTGCGCGCTTGCTCAGCGGCGTCGCCCTAGCCGTCATGGCTAGCATCGCTGCCTTGGTGGCCCTCGCCGTCCGCACCGGAATCGGCAATCCGGTGCGGGTCGTGGTGGGGACGATGATGTTCGCGCTCATCTATATCGCGGTGGGTGCCGTCGTCGGGTCGTTCGTTGCGAACCCGGTGAACGGGACCGTGATTGTGCTGTTCGTCTGGATCGTCGACGTGTTCTTCGGCCCCGCGATGGGCGCGGCGGATCGGGTTGCCACCCGGGGGTTCCCGACCCATTTCGTCACGCTCTGGATGGTGGATGTCCCGTCCCACCACAGTGGCCGGATCGGCGATCTCGGCTGGGCGCTCGGGTGGACGCTCGCCGCGGCAATCGCCGCGTGGGCAGTCACCGCATCGCGGACGCGAACGGCGCGCCCGCGTGTCGCTCGCGTTCGGCAGCGACGGTCCTCTGGCGGACAACTCGCGGCTGCCCGACGCGCCGCCTGGCGCGACGCCCGCCGCAACCCCGCCCTCTGGGTGCTCTTCATCGTCGTCCCCGTGGTCTTCATCCTCGGTGCGGCAGCTGTCACGCCCGACAAGCCGATCACCGTCGCGCTGCGCGAGCACGGCCATCGCATCACGAGCGAAGTACGCATGCCAGACGTGCACGGCGCGACGATGGCTCCCATCGCGGTCGCAGCCCTCGCCGCGCTTGTCGGCCTGTTCACGATGCTCGACAGCCGCGACGGTGACCGCCGAGTCACCCTCGCGGGCCTGCGCTCCGCTTCGCTGCTGACGGCACGGCTAGGAGTGCTCGCCGCCGCCGCGATGGCTGCAACGGGCGCGGCTTTGTTGACGACGGCTGTCGTCTTCGACGCGACTAACTGGCCGACGTACGCGGCAGCGAATGTCTTGCTGGCCCTTACCTACGGGCTCGTCGGCGCGCTCCTCGCCCCGATCTTCGGCCGCGTCGGTGGCGTGTTCGTCGCCTTCCTGCTGCCGTTCCTGGACATCGGCATCGTGCAGAGCCCGATGCTGCACCCCGACCCGACGACGCTGTCCCGCTTCCTGCCCGGGTACGGCGGGTCGCGCGTACTGCTCGACGGCGCGCTCACCGTCGGCTTCGACGAGACGCGCGCCCTGTTCGTCGGGCTCAGCTGGCTGCTCGTCCTAGGGCTCGCCGTCTGCCTGACGTACCGCGCGAGCACTCGCGGTACGTTGACTCGTTCCCGCTAAGTCACCGCGGCAGCAGCAGGCCCCGGCCGAACGCGTCGAGAATCGGTTGTGCGACCAAACCCAGGGCTACCAGTGCGGCGGTGCCGCCGACGGTGACCCACGCGGCGTACCTGCCGAGCACGGGCAGCGGCACCGGTGGTGGGGCCTCGAAGTAGCTCGGCCCGAGGACGCGCAGGTAGTAGAACAGCGAGGCCACCGTGTTGACGACCGCCAGTACCGCGAGCCAGGTGTAGCCGGCGTCGATGGTTGCGAGGAACAGCTGCACCTTCGCGACGAAACCCGCGAGTGGCGGAATGCCGACGAATGAGAGAAAGGCCACGACGAGCGCGGTCGCGAGCAGCGGTCTGCTGCGGGCCAGACCGGCGTACGACGTGATGTCGGCCCGGCCGCGGAGTTCTGTGACGACGGCGAATGCGGTGAGATTCGCGACGACGTACGCCAGCAGGAAATACAGGATCGAGGGCACGGCGAGGTTGCTGCGTCCGACCGCGACGACGCCCATCAGCCCGTACCCGGTCATCGAAACAGCCGACCAGCCGAGCAGCCGGCGCACGTCGTGCTGCCAGAACGCCGCGAGGTTGCCGAGGGTCATCGTGACGGCGGCGAGCACGGCGACGAGCGGTCGCCAGCCGACTGGGCTGCTGCCGAGCGCCGCGGCCAGGCGCGCGAGGGCGATCAGCGACCCGACCTTCGGTACGGCGGTCAGGAACCCTGCCATGGGCACCGGCGATCCTTGCGCCACATCGGGCACCCAGGTGTGCACCGGGGCCGCGCCAAGTTTGTACGCCAGGCCGATCGCGACAAGGGCTACTGCGACGGCGAGGGCGCTCGAGTCCGCACCGCGCAATGCCGCCCCGAAACCGCCGTAGACCGTCGTCCCGGCAAGGCCGAACAGCAGCGCGCTGCCGTAGATGAGGCACGACGTCGCGAGGCCGCCGACGAGGAAGAACTTGAGCGCTGCTTCGCCTGCTGCGGCCGAGCGCCGGTGGAAGCCGGCGAGGGCGAACGCGCTGGCGGAGGACATGAGTACGCCGATGATGAGTTCCATCAGGTCGGTGGCGCCCGCCATCAGCATCGACCCGAGCGCGGCGAAGAGCAGCAGGGTGTAGAGCTCGCCGTGCCGCGGGTCGGTGCGGAACCACTCGACCGAAAGCCCGATGGTCATCGCCGTCCCGACGATGATGATGAGCTTCGCCCACTGGGCGGTGCTGTCGGCGGCGTACGTGCCGAAAAACGTTGCGCCGGGCGGGTCGGCGAGTGACAACCCCGCGGCAACGGCGGTCACGGCGAGCACCGCGAGTGCGACCAGCGCGGTAGCTGACTGCAGCCGCCGCGGCGCGAACAACGCCCACAGCAACGTGACCACGGTGCCCACGACGAGCACCATTTCCGGTACGACGTCGGCGAGCGGAAGGCTCATGGCCTCCATCAGCCGACGGCCGACCTGGCGGCGGCGAGGATTGCCGCGGACGCCGTGTTGACGACGTCGAGCAGCCACGCGGGGGCCACGCCGATGATGACGACCAGGACGGCAAGGGGCACGAGCGCAGCGACCTCGACCGGCCGCAGGTCGGGCCAGGCGCGCCATCGCTGCGGAAGATCGCCGAAGAAAAGCTTCTGCAAGGTCTGCAGAAACAAGGCCGCGGTGATGAGGATGCCGATCAGGCCGATGCCGGCGAGCCAGGGGAACACGTCGAACGTGCCGACGAACACCTGGAATTCCGCGACGAAGCCGGCGAGTCCCGGCAGGCCGAGACTGGCGAAGGCGAACAGAATCGTCATGCCTGCCATGGCCGGTGCGCGCGAGGTGAGACCGCCGTAGGCGTCGAGTTCGTAGTCCTCGCCGCGGTTCCACACCGAGCCGGTCAGCAGGAAAAGTGCCCCGGTGATCAGACCGTGCGCGACCATCTCGACCGTGGCACCGGTCAGCGCCAGCTGCCGCGCCCCGAGACTGCCCTTGCCGATGGCGGCTGCGGCCGCGACACCGAGAACGACGTACCCCATGTGGTTGACGCTGGTGTAGGCGATGCGTCGTTTGAGATTCGTCTGCCCGAGCGAGACCAGGGCCCCGTACACGATGCTCACCACGGCGGCGATGCCGACCCAGACGGCGTACCGCGCGAACGCCTCCGGCAGCATGGCAAGAACGATCCGGATGTAGGCGTAGGTGCCCATCTTCAGCAGCACACCGGCGAGGATCGTGGACGCAGGACCTGGTGCGTCGACGTGCGCCGGCGGCAGCCAGGTATGGAACGGGACGATCGGGATCTTGATCCCGAAACCGACGATGAACGCGAGGAACACCAGGCCGCCGGCGAACGCATTTCCGGCGAGTGGTTGCGCCCTGATGATCTCAGCCATGTCGAAGGTGCGCGGCGACATCTTCAGGTACAGCCCGAAGATGCCCAGCAGCACGAGCAACGTTCCGGCCAGCGTGTAGAGGAAGAACTTGAGTGCGGATCGCCGCGCGTCGCCGTGCCCCCATTGGCCGATGAGGAAATACATGCCGACCAGGCTCAGGTCGAGGAACACGTAGAACAGCAAGAGATCGAGGGCGAGGAACAGGCCCAGCGACATCGACTCGAGGAACAGAAACCAACCGAGGTATTCGCGCAGCCTGCCCTTGTCGTCGGTGGGATAGGCGATAGCCACGGGGAAGAGCACCGCGGTGAGAGCGGCGAGCGGCAGCGAAAGTCCGTCTACGCCGACCCGGTAGCTCGCCCCGAGAGACGGGATCCAACGCGCGGATTCGATCTGTTGGAAACTGCCCTGGCCGGTGTCGAATCGCATCCAGGCGATGATGACGATGACCAGCGGCAGGCTCGCAATGATCGTCGCAACAACCCGCAGCATGCGGGCGTCGAGACCGCGCAGCAGCAGTACGGCGACCGCTCCGGCGAGCGGGACGAAGATTGCGGCAGTGAGCACGGACTACCTCCAGGCGCGGGCGAGCACGATGAGAGCGGCCATGCCGCCCGCAATTCCGAGCAGATACTGATGAGCCATGCCGGTTTGCAGCCGGCGAGCCAGCCGGCCGGCCGCACCCGC
>JBDTYE010000179.1:0-4714 GCA_040005895.1 Actinomycetota bacterium
GCAGCCCTGGCCTTAAGCGACACGCTCAAAGTCACCTTCGACGCCGCGCCTCGGCCAACCGCCCCGCCAGCCCAGGAGGTAGGCCGGAGACCCCCCGGAGGCCGACCATGTGCGGCGAGCGGAACCGGCTGGGCGACGCGATGTAGCCCAAGGGTTCGGCGCCCGCTGCCACCCGCTCGGTCAGCGCAGCGATCGTCGCGGCCACCGCCGGAACGGTCCAGGACGCCAACTGCCGGACCGCCGCGAGCGCCATCGGCACGAGGACGAAGTTGCTGCGTTCGCCGACGTCGTAGCGCCTGGCGCCCGGCTCGAACTCCTCGGTGTAGTCGATGAGCCGCGTGAAGTCTTCGCTGCCCGCGCGCACGATCCAGTTCTGCTCCAGCGGGCGGCCCTCGCGGCGGGACTCGTCGGCGTACAGGTAGCCGAGGCTGAAGGGGCCCAGCAGCCACTTGTAGCCGACCGCGACGAGGAAATCGGGGCGGACCGCGGCGAGATCGAGCGGCAGGGCCCCGAGCGACTGGCTGGCGTCGACTACCAGCCCCGCGCCGACTGCCCGCGCCGCCTCGCCGACCCGGACCAGGTCCACGATCGTCCCGTCAGTCCAGTGACAGTGCGGCACGGCGACGACCGCCGTCCGGTCCGTGATCGCCGCAAGCACCGCGGGCGTCCAATCGAAGTCCAGCGGCCGCGCAACGGTGATCACTTCGCCGCTCTGAGCTGAGGCCGCCGCGCGCCAGCCGTAGATGTCGCTGGGGAAATCCTCGGCGAGGGTTACGACCGTTCGCCCGGCCCCGATCGGCAGGTTGGCCACGGCCGTCGCTACTCCGTAGCTCACCGATGGAATCAGCGCAATCGACTCCGCATTCGCGCCGATCAGCGCGGCGAACTCGGCCCGCAACTGCTCGGAGAGGGTGAAGAAATCCGGCGCAGTGACCTTCCAGGCCGATGCCTTGGCGCGCACCGATTCCAAGCCCGCATCGGTCACCGAACGCAGCTGGGGCGACAAGAAGGACGCGTTGAGGTAGGCGACGTCGTCCGGGATTTCGAACAGCCCCCGTTGCGACGGCAGAGGAGCGACGCTCATGCCGGCGAGGTGGCCTGGTCGCCGACGTTGGCCTGCACCCAGTCGACGATGTCGCGCGTGCTCGCGCCCGGCGTGAAGATCTTGGCGACGCCGAGAGCCGACAGTTCCTCGATGTCGCCGGCCGGCACTATGCCGCCCCCGAAAACGATGATGTCGCCGGCGCCGCGCTCGCGTAGCACCTCTATCACCCGCGGGAACAAGGCCATGTGCGCACCCGACAGGATCGATAACCCGACGGCATCGGCGTCCTCCTGGATCGCAGTGTCGGCGATTTGCTCCGGCGTCTGGTGCAGTCCGGTGTAGATGACCTCCATGCCCGCGTCACGCAGCGCGCGGGCGACGACCTTCGCGCCGCGGTCGTGGCCGTCCAGACCTGGCTTCGCCACGACAACCCGGATCCGGCCCCCTGCTTTCACTGCGACCTCCCGAGTTGCCGCCGACGACGCTGTCGATGCGATGCTAGCCGCCGGTACGAGGAGGCGGCGGAGTCGATGGTTCAGGACGGCCAGGGTCCGGCGGTTCCCGTCGGTGGCGGCGTACCCGTCGACCCGCAGACGGGTGAGCGCTTCGGCTACCTGCCACGCAAGGCGGCGCGGCGCAAGATCATCATTCGCCGCAGGCTGGGGCTGCACTGGATGCTGGCCGCACTCGGCGCGGCGCTGCTCATCGGCGTCGCCGGAGCGGCGTTCCTGCTGTCGGACCCAGGCCGGCCGGCGCCGCGGTACGCCGATTTGGGGACCCTCGCGGCGTACCCGGCCGGTGCCGTCACGCCACTGAATACCGGCGCGGGCTGGGTCGACCGCAGGATCGCGCTCACGCTCTGGCTGACCTCCGAGCCCTACTGCGAAGCCGACGGCGGGTGGGGCGCCGGGCCGGTCCGCTGGGACTCGAAGGGCATCCTCCACAGCGCCGGGAGCGGCCAGGCAAACCTGCGGTACGCCGACGCGAAGGTCGCCCGCGGGCACCTGTACGTCGACCGGTCGCGTTCGACCGAGGCGCCGGGATCACCCGGCGCCGACCTGCCAAGCTGCCCGGCGGCCCGCCCCAATGCCCCCTAGAACTATTGCCAAGCGTGCCAGTGGGTGTACGTTTTGCGCCGTCGCCACGAGGCCAGCTCGAGTGCAACGCCGCGCCCTTCCCCCAGCTGGCCGCCCGAACGCCTTTGGGCGTGCGGAAGTCGTGACTCACGGATCAGGCGCTTGACGATGCCCGCGACCGAAAGGCCGTATTGCTCACTGCACCGTCCGACATCGTTCTCGACCGGCTGCGTCAACGGCAGCCGCTTTCGCGACGGCGCAGCATCGGTGCAATAGCGGGCGTGCTCGTCCTGACAATGCCCGCGGTACTCGCCGCGCCGACGGCGGTGGTCGCCGCCAAGCCGCCGGCGCAGGTCCAAGCGGTTGCCCTGCGATCGGCGTTCACCCTCGACAACGGCTTCGACCGGCCGAGTTCGGCACGTCTGGACGACGGCGAGATCGCGGCGTTGTCCGGTCGCCGCCTCGCGCGCGCCAGCCGCGACTCGGTCCGGACCACCCCGGGGGCCGGCGGGCGCGAGTCGGTCATTTCGATGGAGCGGCCAGGCCGCCCGGCCGCCAAGACGGCTCCGACTCGGCGAAAGCCCAAGTCGCTGTGGAACAGCGACAAGTGGGTCCGCCCGGGGACCGGCCGCTTCACCTCGGGCTTCAAATGGCGCTGGGGTCACATGCACAAGGGCATAGACCTGGCCGCCCCCACCGGCTCGCCGATCTACGCCGCCGCGGACGGCGTCGTCATCTATGCCGGCCCGATGAACGGTTTTGGCCGGCTCGTGCTCGTCCGGCACAGCAGCTCGCTGGTCACCGCTTACGGCCACATGTCGGCGTACCGGACGCACGTAGGCAAGCATGTGAGGGCTGGCGAACTGATCGCACTGGTCGGCTCGGCCGGTCATTCGACCGGGCCGCACCTGCACTTCGAGGTGCGCATCAACGGAGTGCAGGTCAACCCGCTGCCTTTCCTGCGCAAGCACCACGTCAGGGTCTAGCCGGGCGTCACTGGCCGCGGCTGGTTGGGTCGACCCCGGCGAACGTGAGGAAATTCGTTATGTCGTAGTCGGCCGACCCCCCGAGACTGGGAGCCCATCTCGGCTCGACGGACAGATAGCTGGCGGGGTCGGCCTTGAGCAGGCCGATGAGTGTCTCCGCGACGATTCGGCCGCCGACGGGACCGAGCGTCAGGCCGTCCCTCATGACCGCGGCTTCGCGCAGGACGTAGAACCAGAGCGGCGTGTTCCTTTCCAGCCCCAGGTCGTACGCCGCCAGGTCGGCAAGGTCGTTGGACGCCAGCTGCGGGAGGCCCATCCGCGCCGCGACCGCCTGCCCCGAGGGCAACGACCAGGTCAGATGCCGCAACAAGGTGCGCTGAGGTAGCGCGATCGGTCCTGGGTCGGTTCCCGGCAGATGGGCGATGGCACTGGCGGGGAGCTGGAACAGCGGCGTCGAGATGATGGTGTCCACGCGCTTGTTGGGGCGTACCGCTCCGTCGCCGAAGTCGAAGAAGGTCTGCCAGCCGACGAACCGGCGAGATGACCGGAATCCACCGCGCAGGTCCTGGGGCTCACCGCTCGGCGTCGTCGCGCCGGTGGCATCGAACACCAGTCCGAAGAACGGGTGGCCGCCGTCGCCGGCGAGGTTGGCCCGGTAGGACGGTCGAACCATGCTGTGGCCGAAACGGTAGGCCGCACCGGAGAACTCAACCGGGATGAACGACGCCGCGCCATGCGGGTGATAGAAGCGGGCGCCGCGGCGAAGCACGTCGTCGACCAGCTGCCGCCCGACGAACAGCGGGAGGAACTGGTTGACCACCAGCCACTGGTAGTGCCACGTGGTCAGCCGGCGGGCCTCGAGGAACACGTCCATCGGGTCCGAGCCGGCGGTCCGGAGACGTGCCACCGCGGCGTTGTGAAACGCGCAGAAAGCCGCGTGCAGGCCGGAGATGATGATGTTGCTGTCATTGCGCGGGTCGCCGACGATGGCGCTGCCGTCAGCGCGGCGCGGCAGGTCCTCGAACGAGCCACCGGACTCGAGGTCGAGCAGGATCGAGTCGCGGGGGTTGTAGAGCTCCGACTGCGCGACCGGTCCGAGCCCGTACACCGACTCCAGGTCGAGCATCGGCGTGCGGAAGTTGCGCGCCGACTCGGGCGGCGTCGCCACTCCGAGCTTGCTCGCCGCATCGAAGGTGATGTCGTGGTCGATGAACTGACCCATGAACGTCACGCCCGCGGTGTGCGTCGGGTTGTTGCGGTTGACCAGGGACAGAGTGGGATCGGTGATCAGCCTGACCGGCCCGGCCGCCAGGTCGTCCTTGGCATCGAGCATGCCGCCGAGCCTGCCGATGTCGAGAAGCGCGGCTCGCAGCTGCGGCGAGTCGATCGCGAACGGCGGCAGCGAAGGAAAGAGCCGGCCGAACGAGGAAGCGCCGGCGTGAGCGCACATGGGGCCGGGGGACGCGTTCGCGCTGCCGGCATGAACCAGCGGGGCGGCGATGCTGCTCGCCGCGGCAGCGGCGCCTGCAACGCCTACACCCCCGAGAAACGAGCGACGGCTGACCTGCTTGGAAGGTGCTGAAGTCTTGTCGCGCATCATTGCCCCC
>JBDTYE010000180.1:0-4264 GCA_040005895.1 Actinomycetota bacterium
AGGCGGACTTCTTCTTCTCCGCCGGCGCGGTCCCGGTCTCGGTCGCGTTCAGGTCGCCATCCGGCACCTCGGCCATGACGTCTTCGGTGTCTTCAGTGGGCAAGCTCGGCTCCCTTGTCAGGGGCCAACTGTTTCACGGGCCGGCGCCCGGCGCGGACCTCGCCGACGGCGCACGCGGATCAGGTGTGCGGGTGGCGGGCGCTGTAGTGCGTGACAGAGCCGACATTTGTTATCAGACCCAACCCGGTCATGGAGCCAGCCGTTCGATCACCCAGCCACCCTTTGAGCGCCGGTACCTCAGCCGGTCGTGGGTACGGTCGGCCCGGCCCTGCCAGAACTCGATGGTCCGCGGTACGACGCGCACACCGCCCCAGGTGGGTGGCAGCGGGACGGCGCGGTCGGCGTACCGCTGCTCGATCTCGTCGCGAGCGGCGAGTAGGGCGGAGCGGCCGGTGATCACGGCGCTCTGCGCCGAGGCCCAAGCGCTGATCTGTGCTCCGCGGGGGCGGGTCGCGAAGTACGCCGCCGACTCGGCCCGGCGGACACGCTTCGCGGCGCCGATGACGATGACCTGCCTCTGCAGCTGGATCCACGGAAAGACCAGTGCGGCCTGCGGGTTCGCGGCCAGCTCGGAGCCCTTGCGGCTGGTGTAGTTGGTGAAGAAGACGAAGCCGCGCTCGTCGTAGCCCTTGAGCAGGACGGTGCGGGCCGACGGAACTCCGGCGCGGGATGCGGTCGCGAGCGTCATGGCGTTCGGCTCGCTGATTCCCGTCTCAACAGCGGTGTCGAACCATGCCGTGAACTGCGGGACGGGGTCGGGATCGAGGTCGGATACAGCCAGGCCGGCGGCAGAATACTCGCGTCGCAGCCGGGCCAGGCGCACACTCAGGGTCTCGGCCACCAATCACCTCCAGGCCCCATGATCGCAGTCCGCCCGCACCTGACGGATTCCACAACACGCGGTCCGCCGCGACAGAATGGCCGCGGTGCACGGGAGGCGTGCGCTGCCGTCGAGGGCCGCGCAAGCCGCTGGTCATTCGCAGGGGAAGAGGCGTGCATGTCCGAGGTCAAGGCCGGACTCGAAGGCGTCATCGCATTCGAGACCGATATCGCCGAACCCGACAAGGAAGGCTCAGCCCTGCGCTACCGGGGCGTCGACATCGAAGATCTGGTCGGATCGGTCAACTACGAGCAGGTGTGGGGCCTGTTGGTGGACGGCTGCTGGGAGCCCGGATTGCCGCCGGCCGAGCCGTGCCCGCTGCCGCTGCGCTCCGGCGACGCACGGGTCGACGTGCAGGCCGCGCTCGCTGAGCTCACCCCGATGTGGGGCCTCGGCCAGTTACTCGACATCGACGACGCGCAGGCTCGCCAGGATCTCGCGCGCTGTTCGGTGACGGCGATGTCCTTCGTGGCCCAATCGGCGCGAGGTGACGCGACGCCGGTGCCACAGAGCGAGATCGACAAGGCCACCTCGATCCCCGAACGGTTCGTCACCCGCTGGCGCGGCGAAGCCGACCCGACCCACGTCAAGGCCATCAACGCCTACTGGATCTCCGCCGCCGAACACGGCATGAACGCCTCTACCTTCACCGCCCGCGTCGTCGCTTCAACTGGTGCCGACGTCGGCGCATGCCTGTCGTCGGCCGTCGGCGCGCTGTCCGGGCCGCTGCACGGCGGCGCTCCGTCCCGGGTGCTCGACATGCTCGACGAAGTCGAAAAGGTCGGCGACGCCGAGCGTTACGTCAAGGACGTGCTCGACCGCGGCGAGCGGCTGATGGGTTTCGGTCACCGGGTCTACCGGGCGGAGGATCCGCGGGCGCGGGTGCTGCGGCGTACGGCGCGCGAGGTCAACTCGCCGCGGTACGAAGTCGCGGAGGCACTGGAGAAGGCCGCGATCGCCGAGCTGCACGCGCGCAAGCCCGACCGGGTGCTGGCGACCAACGTCGAGTTCTGGTCCGCTGTCGTGCTCGACTTCGCGCAGGTGCCGGCGCACCTGTTCACCTCGATGTTCACCTGCGCCCGCACCGCAGGCTGGTCGGCGCACATCCTCGAGCAGAAGCGCACCGGACGACTCGTACGCCCGAGCGCGACGTACATCGGTCCGGCGCCCAGGCCCCGGTCCGACGTACCGGATTCCATCTGAACCGCCTGGCCACCTGGCCAAACCTCGTTGTCCCTCTAGCGCCTGGTAAGGACAATCGCACCGTGCCCGAGATCGTGATCCCCGCAGTCCTGCTGCCCGCCGACGGCCGTTTCGGTTGCGGCCCGTCCAAAGTTCGCCCGGAACAACTCGCCGGGCTCGCCGCGACCGGCACCACCTTCCTCGGTACGTCGCACCGCCAGCCGGGTGTGAAGTCCGTCGTCGGGCGGGTACGCGCCTCCCTGCGCGAGCTGTTCTCGCTGCCGGACGGGTACGAGGTGTTGCTCGGCAACGGTGGGTCGACCGTCTTCTGGGACATCGCGACTCTCGGACTGATCACTTCCCGCTCCGAACACCTTGTTTTCGGAGAGTTCTCCGCCAAGTTCGCCGAGGCCGCGACAGCCGCTCCGTTCCTGGCCGATCCCCTTGTCATCAAAGCCGACCCGGGCACTGCAGCCGAGGCCATGGCGGACGATTCCGTCGACTTCTACGCGCTGACGCACAACGAGACCTCGACTGGCGTGATGACAGCTGTCCGCCGTCCTTCGAGCGCCGGCCTGGTCGCCGTCGACGCGACTTCGGGGGCCGGCGCGCTGCCGGTCAACGCGTCCGAATTCGACTGCTACTACTTCGCGCCGCAGAAGGTTTTCGCCTCCGACGGCGGGTTGTGGCTGGCGCTCTGCTCGCCTCTGGCTTTGGACCGGATCGCCGCGGTCAAGGCTTCCGGCCGCTGGATTCCGGCCTCCCTCGACCTGACCATCGCGCGCACCAACTCCGCCGCCGACCAGACCTACAACACCCCTGCTCTAGCGACGCTGTTCCTGCTCGCCGACCAGCTCGACTGGATGCTCGGCAAGGGCGGGCTGGCCTGGTCGACCGCCCGGGTGACCGAGTCGTCGACCGCGCTCTACGACTGGGCTGAGGCGTCGGCGTACGCGACGCCGTTTGTGAAGGACCCTGCGTCGCGGTCGCTCGTGGTCGGCACCATCGACTTCGACCCTTCTGTCGACGCCGCTGCTGTGGCGAAAGTGCTGCGCGCCAACGGGATCGTCGACACTGAGCCCTACCGGAAGTTGGGGCGCAACCAGCTGCGGGTCGGGATGTTCCCCGCGATCGAGCCATCCGACGTACAGGCGCTCATCGCCTGCATCGAGCACGTGGTCGCCCGCCTCTCCTAGCTCGAGCCGGCGGGGGGCCCAATTCCTGCTCAGTTGGAGCCACCCCCAAGACGCGACGTAGGCTTTCCGGTATGGACTACACACAGCTGGGTCGCAGCGGCCTTTCCGTCAGCAAGCTCTGCCTGGGCACAATGAACTTCGGCCCGCAGACCACCGAACCCGACAGTCACGCATTGATGGACCGCGCCCTCGAGCACGGCATCAACTTCTTCGATACCGCCAACGTCTACGGCTGGAAGAAGGGCGAGGGCTGGACCGAGCAGATCGTCGGCCGCTGGTTCGCCCAGGGCGGCGAGCGGCGGGAGAAGGTCGTCATCGCGACCAAGCTCTACGGTTCGATGAGCGACTGGCCCAACGACACGTTCCTGTCCGCGCGCAACATTCGGCTCGCCTGTGACGCCTCGCTCAAGCGGCTGCAGACCGACTACATCGACCTCTATCAGATGCACCATGTCGACCGGAACACACCGTGGGAGGAGATCTGGGACGCCATGGACGTGTTGCGCACGCAGGGCAAGATCCTCTACACGGGCAGCAGCAACTTCGGTGGCTGGCACATCGCCAAGGCACAGGAGCGGGCCCACGCACGTAACAGATTAGGCCTGACCAGTGAACAGTCCATCTACAACCTGCTGACGCGCGACATCGAGCGCGAGGTCGTCCCGGCCTGCCTCGACTACGGCCTCGGCATCATCCCGTGGAGCCCGCTGCACGGCGGCCTGCTCGGCGGCGTACTCCGCAAGGAACGCGAAGGCATCCGGCGCCACGAAGGCCGCGCACTCGAAGCGCTCGAGGCCAACCGCGAGGCCATCACCGCGTACGAGGCGTTCTGCGACGAGTTGGGCGAGCAACCCGCCGACGTGGGCATCGCCTGGCTGCTGGCGCAGCCGGCCGTGACCGCGCCGATCATCGGCCCGCGCACCATCGAGCAGCTCGACGGCTCCCT
>JBDTYE010000181.1:0-3939 GCA_040005895.1 Actinomycetota bacterium
ATACGGCAGGAGCGCGAGCAGCCGCCCGAGCCGGCTGGCGGCCGCAGTGCTCGCCTTCTTGGGGTCGTCGGTCACGTGAGCTCCCCGACCAGCGCCCGAAGGCGGCGTACGACGGCTTCCTTGAGGTCGGCGGGCTCGCAGACCTGCACGTCCGGCCCGAAGCCGACGAGGTAGGCCGCGAACCGCTCGGTGTCGCCGTACGCGAGCTTGCAGCTGGTCCAGCCGTCCAGCTCGTCGGGCTGCTCACTGGACGCTGCGCGGCGCAGGTTCCACGCCGCACCGTTCGCGAGCCGCAACATCGCCACACCCGACATCGACTCGTCGTCCATCGACCCCACCATGGCCAGCGGGTCGAGGTCGTCCGGCGGTGGCGTCACCGCGCCGGCCGCGACGCTGACGTCGCCGACGACGCGCGAGAGCCGGAAGGCCCGCGGCGCACTGCGATCGCGATCGAAGCCGACGACGTACCACCTGCCCCGGCGGTGTACGACGCTCCACGGCTCGAGCGTGCGGCGCACCGGAGCCTTGCCGCCCGACCGCCGGTAGTCGAATCCGACCGGGGTCCCGGCCCGGACGGCTGCGAGCATCGGCCCGAACGCGGCATCCGGCGCGTCGACCCGCGGCTCGATCACCGCACCCGACACGGGTTCGGCCTCGATGCCGGCGGCGCGGAGCTTGAGCAGCGCGCTCCGGCTGGCATCAGCTAGCCCGGCGGAGTGCCACAGGCGGGCGGCCAGGCCTAGCGCCGCGCCTTCTTCGGGGTCCAGGTCGATGATCGGCAGCTGGTACTCGGTGCGGCGGATCCGGTAGCCGGGTTCGTCCTCCCACACGCTCTCCGAGCCGGTCTCGAGCGGGATGCCGAGTTCGCGCAGCTCTTCCTTGTCGCGCTCGAACATGCGCCGGAACGCCTCCGGATCGGGCTGGTCGTAGGCCGGGATCAACTCATGGATCTGCTCGACCGTCAGAAAACGACGAGTCGAGAGCAGCAACATGGTCAGGTTGACCAGCCGTTCCAGCTTCCTTGCCGACATGAGCACCCTTCGTCCTGCGTCCGCGAGGCACGTTAGCAAGACTGCGGGCAGGTAGCCTGCCGGTCGTGATCAGGATCAGGACCGGGCGTGTCACCGGCATCGGGCGCAGCTGGCACGGAGCCGTCGAACTCGACGTGGTCGTCGAGGGTGCGCCCGGTCTCGCCCTGGCCTACCCGGCGCTGGTGGGGTCGCCCGAAGTGGGCGACGACGTGGTGCTCAACACGACTGCGGTGTCACTGGGGCTCGGGACCGGCGGCTACCACCTGGTCGTCGCCTGCCCGGCCCGGCCACCCGCGGACTTCGCCGGCCCGGGACACCTGGTGAAAGCGCGCTACACCCCCTTGCAGGCGACCGTCCTGGGCGTCGACGAGGAAGCGTCGCCGCACCGTGCCGTCATGGAGAGCGCCGCGTCGCTGGATGGCCTCCCGGTGGTGGTCGCCGACCTGCATTCAGCACTTCCCGCAGTGGTTGTCGGAATCATGGCCGCCCGGCCGGATGCCCGGATCGTCTACGTCATGACCGACGGAGGAACCCTGCCGATCTGGTTCTCCCGTTCGGTCGCTGCGCTGCGCTCGAGGTCCTTGATTGCCGCCACGGTCACGGTCGGGCAGGCATTCGGGGGCGATCACGAGACGGTCAGCCTGCACTCGGGTCTCCTTGCGGCGTACGCCGTCGAGCATGCCGACGTCGTCGTGGTGACTCAGGGACCCGGCAACCTGGGCGTGGCGATGCCGTGGGGCTTTTCCGGCGTCGCTGCGGGCGACGCGATCAACGCCGTCGCCGCCCTGGACGGCACTCCCGTGGCGTCGCTGCGCATCTCGGACGCCGACCCGCGCGAAAGGCACCGCGGCATCAGCCACCACAGCCGGACTGCGTACGGACGGGTGGCGCTCGCTCGGGCGCGCATCGTCGTACCGCTGCTGGCCGATCCGCTGGGCGCCGCGGTCGAAGCCGACCTGCGTGAGTCCGGCATCGCGGACCGGCACGACGTGATCCGGTACGACGCCACCGGGCTACTTACCGCTCTGCGGGACAGCAACCTCGCGCTGTCGACGATGGGCCGGGATCTGAATCAGGACCCGGCTTACTTCATCGCGGCGGCAGCCGCCGGCCGCTATGCCGCGGAGCTGCCGCGCTGATCGCGAAGCATTGCGGTGAGCTCCCCGCGCAGCCATCTGCCTACCCCGTACATCGCCAGCAGGTAGCAGAGCAGAGCCAGCGACAATTGATCGCTGCCTTCGATCTCGGGATGCGCGACCACCCAGCCAAGGGCGCTGACTGAGACAAGGAAAGGCACGCAAGCGGCGAGCAACCATTCCCGTGCCGGGTACGCCGCCGCGGCAGGTTGTGCTGCGGGCGGGTAGGCCATCCGGGCGGTGCGCCGCGACCGTGCGGCAAGTCGCAAGAGTGTGAGGCCGGCCAGCAGCGACGCCAAACCGATGCCACCCGCAACCGGAAAGTCGTGCAAGGGCGTGTCGGGAGCCAGCACGAAATGGTCCGGGTGGGTCGGGTCGAACCAGGTCTCGGGCCGCTCGCCTTCCTTGTGATCGGGGTTGATCGTGGGGTCGAGCACGCGTTCGCGCTCGTCGCCGGCCACGACGTACCGGATTGCCGGATCACCGCCGGTGCCGGCAACGATCTCGCCCTTGGTGCGGGTCCAGCCGGCCAGGTGCGCGCGCTCGACGAGGTCGCCGAATGCGAATGTCGCAGCGATCAGAGTGACGCCCACCAGTCCAGCTGCCGCCCAGAGCAACGCGGCCCCCCGCTGCCAGTCGCGGCGCCCGGCGAGCGCCTGAACGAGGGCGGGTGAAGGCGCAGGCTTCTCGACGGTCACCCCCGGAAAGTACCGCGCCCGCCTCGCTGATCCCTCCGGAGCCGGTCTACATACTGGCGATCAGCTTGTCGACGCGTTCGTCCTGGGAGCGGAACGGGTCCTTGCAGAGCACGGTGCGCTGGGCCTGATCGTTGAGCTTGAGGTGCACCCAGTCGACGGTGAAGTCGCGGCGCTTCTCCTTGGCCTTGCGGATGAACTCGCCGCGCAACCGGGCGCGGGTCGTCTGCGGCGGGATGTCGATCGCCTCGGTGATCGTCACATCGTCGGTCACTCGGTCGACCATGCCCTTGCGTTCGAGCAGGTAGTAGAGGCCGCGCTCCCGGTTGACGTCGTGGTAGGCAAGGTCGAGCAATGCGAGGCGCGGCGAGGAGAGCGGCAGGTTGTTCTTGGCCCGGTAACGCTCGATCAGCTGGTATTTGGTGATCCAGTCGATCTCGCGGCCGACGGTCTCCAGATTGCCCGAGTCGATCGCGTCGAGCGCCCGTCCCCAGAGTTCAAGGACACGTTCGGCCAGCGGGTCCGGACCGCGACGGGTCACGAAGTCAAGCGCCTTGGTGTGGTATTCCCGCTGGATCTCCAGCGCGCTCGCCTCGCGGCTGTTGGCGAGCTTCACCCGGCGCCGGCAGGTGATGTCGTGGCTCACCTCGCGGATCGCACGGATCGGGTTGTCGAGTGTGAGGTCCCGCATCACGACACCGGCTTCGATCATGCGAAGGACGAGGTCCGTCGTACCGACCTTGAGAAGCGTCGTGGTCTCGTTCATGTTGCTGTCGCCGACGATGACGTGCAGCCGCCTGAAGCGTTCGGCGTCGGCATGCGGCTCGTCCCGTGTGTTGATGATCGGTCTCGAGCGCGTCGTCGCGGACGAGACGCCTTCCCAGATGTGCTCGGCCCGCTGGCTGATGCAGTAGACCGCGCCGCGCGGGGTCTGCAGAACTTTCCCGGCCCCGCAGATGATCTGACGCGTGACGAGAAAGGGGATCAGCACCTCTGCCAAGCGGCTGAACTCCCCGTGCCGGCCGACGAGGTAGTTCTCGTGGCAGCCGTAGGAGTTGCCGGCCGAGTCGGTGTTGT
>JBDTYE010000182.1:0-3814 GCA_040005895.1 Actinomycetota bacterium
CGGCTGTAGGACGGCGAGCCGCATCTCGCGGCGACCGCCCGGGTCGCGCGGGCGGTTGTCAACGACCAGACCGCCCGCACCATAGGCGTCGCCGCAGGTGACCGGCTGACGGTGACCACCGACCGCGGTGCGGTAACGCTGCCGGTGGCCATCGGCGAGGTCGCTGACGGCGTGGTCTGGTTGCCCCTCAACTCCGTCGGCAGCCGGGCGCTGGCGCAGCTCGGCGTACCCGGGACCGTCGTCACGGTCGCGCCTGCCGACAGCGCGACCGCGGAGCAGGACTCGGGCGCCGCCGATACCGCAGCCGTTACTGGCGCTGCCACCGGGGCGGCCTCGTGATCATCGCCGGCGGTGTCGATGTGAACGAATCGCTCATGGGCTCAGAACCCTGGTGGCTGACGGTCGTCAAGGCCGTCATCATCTTCGGGCTGCTGATGGTCACGACCATCGTGCTGATCTGGGCGGAGCGGCGCATCGTCGCGCGCATGCAGCAGCGCCTGGGTCCCAACCGGGTCGGGCCGATGGGCATCCTGCAGGCGCTCGCAGACGGCCTGAAGCTGTTCCTCAAGGAAGACGTGCGCCCGAAGAACGCCGACCGGCCGGTCTACCTCTTGGCACCGATCATCTCGATGATCCCGGCATTCCTGGCGTTCTCCGTCATCCCGTTCGGGCCGGTCGTCTCGGTGGCGGGTCACAAGACCGCACTGCAGCTGACCGACCTGCCGGTAGGGGTGCTCTTCATCCTGGCCATGAGTTCGCTCGGCATCTACGGCATCGTGCTCGCCGGCTGGTCGAGCGGCTCGACCTACCCGCTGCTCGGCGCCCTGCGGTCAGCCGCCCAGCTGATCAGTTACGAAGTCGCGATGGGCCTGTCGATCGCCGCGGTGTTCATCCACTCCGGCTCGCTGTCCACCTCCGACATCGTCGACTCACAGAAGGGCGGCTGGTTCATAGTGCTGCTGCCGGTGTCGGCCGTGATCTACGCCGTATCCGGTGTCGGGGAGACCAACCGCGCGCCTTTCGACCTGCCCGAGGCCGAGTCGGAACTCGTCGCCGGATTCCATACCGAGTACTCGTCGATCAAGTTCGCGATGTTCTTCCTCGCGGAATACATCAACATGATCACGGTCTCCGCCGTCGCCACCACGTTGTTCCTGGGCGGCTGGCGGCCGTTCTGGCCGTTCTCGCGGATCGGCAACGGGCTCGACACCGGCTGGTGGCCGCTGCTGTGGTTCTCGCTGAAGGTGATGCTGATGCTGTTCGGCTACATCTGGCTGCGCGGGACCCTGCCCCGGATGCGCTACGACCAGTTCATGAAGCTGGGCTGGAAGGTCCTGGTGCCGGTCAGCCTGGCCTGGGTCCTGCTGGTCGGGGCGGCGCGGGCCTTCCAGCAGAATTTCCACGGCGACCTGAGCAGGTTCCGTTGGGTGTTCATCGTCGTCGGCCTCGTGCTGCTCGTCGTGTTCGCTTGGCCCGTCTCAAACGAAAAGAAGGAAGGCGCTCCGAATGCGTGACTTCCTGCCCCCGTCGCTGCGCGGGTTCGGCCTGACCTTCGGCACGATGTTCAAGAAGGTCAACACGGTCCAGTACCCCGAGGTCAAGAAGCCGACCGCGCCGCGATACCACGGCCGGCATGTGCTCAACCGGCACGCCGACGGCCTGGAGAAGTGCATCGGGTGCGAGCTGTGCGCATGGGCCTGCCCCGCCGATGCGATCTTCGTCGAGGGCGCGGACAACACCGAGGAAGCCCGGTTCTCCCCGGGTGAGCGCTACGGCATCAACTACCAGATCAACTACCTGCGCTGCATCTTCTGCGGGCTCTGTATCGAGGCCTGCCCGACGCGCGCGCTGACGATGACCAACGACTACGAGCTCGCTTCCGACAGCCGGCTCGACCTCATCTTCACCAAGGACCGGCTGCTCGCGCCGCTGGCCGAGGGCATGGAGTCGCCGCCGCACCCGATGCGCCTCGGCGACAATGAGCAGGATTACTACGCGCGCTCCGACGTGACCGGCGGTGAGGCGCATGGGTAGCGTCCTTGCCGCGGCGCATGCCGGCGGCGGCGGAACCGCAGAGGCCGTCGTCTTCTGGATCCTCGCGCCGATCGCGTTGATCGCGGCACTGGCGATGGTCACGTCCCGCAACGCCGTGCACGCCGCGCTGTTCCTCATCGCTGACTTCTTCTGCCTCGCCGTGATGTACCTGCTCCTTGATGCGCAGTTCCTGTTCGCGGTGCAGATCATCGTCTACACCGGCGCGATCATGGTGCTGTTCCTGTTCGTACTGATGCTCGTAGGCGTCGACCGCAGTGACTCGCTCGTGGAGACGCTGCGCGGCCAGCGGCCTGCCGCTGTGCTGCTCGGGCTGGCCTTCGCAGCCCTGCTCGGAGCGGGCGTCGGGCCGGCCATCTGGGACCTGCCGAGCCGGGGCGTCGCCGAGGCCAACGGCAACGGCGGCAACGTTCTTGGCATCGCGCGACTGCTCTTCACCGACTACGTGTTCGCGTTCGAGGTGACCAGCGCCCTACTGATCGTCGCTGCCGTAGGGGCCATGGTCCTGGCGCACAAGGAACGCACCGGCCCGCGGCGCACCCAGCGGGAGTTGTCGATGCGTCGATTCGCCGGCGGGCACGTGACTCCGGAACCCGGGCCAGGCGTCTACGCGACGGCTGACGACGCCAATGAGCCGGTCGCCGTCGCGACCGACTCACGAGACTCGGGCTCGTACAACATGGGGGACGAGTGACGCTGAACCCGGCCTACTACCTGTTCCTCTCCGGTGCTCTTTTCAGCATCGGCGCGGTCGGTTTCCTGTTGCGCCGCAACGCAATCGTCGCGTTCATGTGTGTCGAGCTGATGCTCAACGCCAGCAACCTCGCCCTGGTGACGTTCTCGCGCATCAACGGCACGCTCGATGGCCAGATCATGGCGTTCTTCGTGATGGTCGTAGCGGCAGCTGAGGTCGTCGTCGGCCTTGCCATCATCGTGACCATCTTCCGGACCCGGCAATCCGCTTCGGTCGACGACGCCAACTTGCTGAAGTGGTGACCGGGTGAACCACCTCCTCTGGCTGCTCGTCGTCGTACCGCTCGTGAGCGCAGGCGTGCTGCTTCTCGCCGGCCGGCGCAGCGACTCGTGGGGGCATCTGCTCGCGACGGCTGTTTCCACCGTGACCTTCGGGTTCGCCATCGCGTTGTTCGGCAAGCTCCGCGGCCTCGACGGCGAGCGGTTGCTGACGAGCAAGGGCTACGAGTGGATCCCGATCGGGTCGCTGCACGTGCGCTTCGGACTCCGGCTCGACGTGCTGTCGATCTGCTTCGTTCTGCTGATCACGTTCGTCGGGACGCTCGTGCACGTCTACAGCATCGGCTACATGGATCACGATCCCGGCCGGCGGCGCTTCTTCGCCTACCTCAACCTGTTCATCGCCGCGATGCTGCTGCTGGTACTCGCGGACAACTTCCTGCTGCTGTACGTCGGTTGGGAGGGTGTGGGGCTGGCGTCGATGCTGCTCATCGGTTTCTGGGGAGGCGTGCCGGCCAACGCGACGGCCGCGAAGAAGGCGTTCGTCGTCAACCGGGTCGGCGACGTGGGCCTCGGCATCGCAGTCATGACGATGTTCGCCACCGTCGGGGCGCTCGGCTTTGACCAGGTCTTCGCCCGAGCCGCCGACATGAGCAAGGGGACGCTGACGGCGATCTGCCTGCTGCTGCTCCTCGGCGCGTGCGGCAAGAGTGCCCAATTCCCCTTGCACGTATGGCTTCCCGACGCCATGGCCGGTCCGACGCCGGCGTCGGCTCTCATCCACGCGGCC
>JBDTYE010000183.1:0-3814 GCA_040005895.1 Actinomycetota bacterium
GACCCGGCGGCCCGACCTGATCGGCGGTGTCTGGGTCGCGACCTTGACCCCGGCGACGACGACCTGCTGCCGGCTGCGGCAGCGGAGCAGGTCCCGCGAGCGGGTTACTCCGAGGCCGGTGAGCAGGTCCTCGTGGAAGCTCAGGACGTGTGCGCTCGAGTCGAGTCCCAGCACCTCGAGCTCGGCGCGGACCCGCTCCCCCGGCGTCATCTCCGGCAGCCCGGTCGGCGCGACATTGCCCGGGTCGTCACCGAGGTCGAGAGCCAGCTGTACGTCGACCGGCTCGGCAGGCGCCGACGCCTGCGACTGCCGTGCCGCGGCCTCACGAACCGAGAACCGCGGGGTGCCCGAACCGTCGGGCAGTGGACCGGCCGCGTCGATGATGATGTGCGCGCTCTCGCCGCCGCGCCCCCTGCTGCCCCCTCCGACGGCGCTGCCCCCTCCGACGGCGCTGCCCCTTCCAACGGCGCTGCCCCTTCCAACGGCGCTGCCCCTTCCAACGGCACGGGGCGCGGTGGCCCGAGCGGCCTTAGCAGTGGCGCGGGACCAGTGGTCGAGCTCGACCGTCTGCAGCAGCAGGTCACGCCGGGTGACCCGGCCCCGGCGGCGTACCGGAGTGGTGGATCCCAGGCCGTAGATCGAGTCGAAAGCGCCGGCGACGACAAGCCTTTCGACGATGGGCCGGGACACCCGGGCCCGGTGCCAGAAGTCGGCGAGCGAACCATAGGGCCGGCCGGTGACGATTCGGGTCACCTCCGCGTCGGAGATGCCCTTGACATCCGCGAGCCCGATCCTGATGCCGTAGCGGCGGCCGTCCGGCGGCTGCTCCGGCTCGGGCCGCGGTGGCGCGCCGAGGATCGCCGGCGGCGGCTCGTCGTGGACCGCGACCCGCTCGACGGTGAATGCCTCGGCCGAGGCGTTGACGTCGAGGCCGAGGATCGCGATGCCGAACTGCCGCGCGTCGTCGAGGATCAACCGCTTGGGGTACATGCCCGGATCGTGCGTCAGCACCCCGGCGAGAAACGCAGCGGTGTGGTGCGCCTTCATCCACGCTGACTGGTAGGTCGGCAACGCGAACGCGGCGGCATGCGCCTTGCAGAAGCCGAACGACCCGAACGCCTTGAGGATCTCCCACATCCGCGCGGTGATCTCGGCGTCGTAGCCGCGGGCGAGCACGGCACTGCAGAACCACACCCGCACCTCGTCGATGAGGTCGGGATTGCCGAGTGCGCGGCGTACCTCATCGGCTTCGGCCAGCGAGCAGCCGGTGGTGATCGACACGATCCGCAGCACCTGCTCGTGGAACACCACGACGCCGTAGGTCTCTTCGAGCGCCGGCTGGAGGGTGGGGTGCGGGTAGGAAGGCGGGTCCCAGCCCTGCCGGGCACGCAGGAACGGCGTCACCATGTCGCTCTTGACCGGTCCCGGCCGGAACAGCGAGATGTCGATGATGAGGTCCTCGAACGTTTCCGGCGCGAACTTCCCGATCAGCTCGCGCTGGCCCGGCGACTCGATCTGGAAGCAGCCGAGGGTGCGCGTCGACTGGATCAGCGCGAACGCCGCCGGGTCGTCGCGCGGGATCGCGTCGATGTCGACCCGCACCCGGTCGACGCGTTCGATCTCGTTCATCGCATGCGCCATCGCCGACTGCAGCCGGATGCCGAGCACGTCGAGTTTGAGCAACCCCAGGTCTTCCACGTCGTCCTTGTTGAACTGGCTCATCGGAAAGCCCAGGTAGCTCGCCTCCACCGGGGTGCGGTCGAGCAGGGTCGGGTCGGACAGCAGTACGCCGGACGGGTGCAGCGCGACGTGCCGCGGCAGCCCGTCGAGGCGCTCGACCAGCTTGAACAGCAGGTCGAGTTGAGGGGCCTGCAGCCCACTCGCGCGCAGTTCGGGCAGGTCGGCGAGGGCGGCTCGCACCTGGCTCGCGCGGATGTGCGGGAAGGCCTTCGCGATCGTGTCGATCTCCGGCGGCGGCAGCCCCAGCGCCGCACCGACATCGCGGATCGCGTGCCGAGCCCGGTAGGTGTCGAGCATGCAGACGCACACGCACCGCTCGCCGCCGTACTGCTCGAGGATTGCCTGATAGATCTCGGTGCGGCGAGCCGACTCGACGTCGATGTCGATGTCGGGAAGCTCGCGGCGCAGCGGCGAGAGGAACCGCTCCATCAGCAAGCGGTAGCGGATCGGGTCGACGTCGGAGATGCCGAGCAGATAGTTGACGAGGCTGCCCGCGCCGGAGCCGCGCGCGGCACACCGGACGCCGAGCGACTTGATGAGGTCGACGACGTCGGCGACGGTCAGGAAGTACGTCGGGTAGCCCAGTGCCTCGATCATCCGCAGCTCGTCGTCGAGCCGGTCCTCGACCTCGCGGGTCACCGTGACGGCGCGGCGGCCGAGCCCCGCGGCGCACCGCTCGCGCAAGTAGGCAACCGGTTCGCGGCCGGCGGGAACACCGAGCTCGGGGAAATGCAGCTGCCCGATGCCGAGGTCGACCAGGCAGCGTTCGGCGATGCTGCGGCTGCGCGCCAGCAGATCGCGCCGCCCCGATCTGCCGGTGCCGGCCGCGGCGGCGAGCTCGTCGGCGATCAGCGCCATTTCCTTGCCGGACTTCAGATAGCCCTCGGCGTTGACCCGGTCGACGTGCCGCGAATCCAGCACCACCAGCCGGCGGGCGGCGTCGAGCACGTCGGCGGCAGGCGCGTCGGAGCGGTCGGCGTAGCGAACCGCGTTGGTGAGTACCGAAGGCAGGTCGCTCTCGTCGGCGAACCCGAGCAGCCGGGCTGCGGTCGCCGCCTCGCCCGGCCCGCGGTGGTGCACGATCTCGATCAGCAGGTCTTCGGGGGCGAAGACCTGCTGCCAGCGCCGCAGCCGGGCCTGCGCGACGTCCGGCCGCCGGGCCGCGACGGCCCGCCCGATGTCGGAGTTCGGGCCGAGCAACGCGATGACATGACCCGCGTAGTGCGCGATCTGCTCGATCGTCGCGATCGGAGTGCCGCGATCGCCGGCGAGGTGCACCGCGCTGATCAGGCGGCACAACGCCGCCCAGCCGGCGCCGTCCTGCGCGAGCAGGGTGATACGGGGATGACTGTCGTCGAGCCACGCACCGCCGCGCGCCGGATTGCGCCGGGCAGTGTCGGCGGCACCGCTCCCGCGCAGTTCCGCCGCGGTCGGTATCGCACTCGGCAGTCGCACGGCGAGATCGACGCCGAAGACCGCACGGATCCCGGCCGACCGGCAGGCCTTCGCGAACTTCACCGCGCCGTAGGCGCCGTCGCGGTCGGTCATCGCCAGCGCATCCATGCCGTGATCGACCGCGCGGGTGACGAGCGCCTCAGGCATCGAGGCGCCGTAGCGCAGCGAGTAGCCGGATGCGACGTGCAGGTGCACGAAAGGGTCTGCCATCAGAGCGCACCGGTCATGACTGCTGTGGTCATAAGCGTTGTGCCAGCGAAAGGTGCGGGTGACTCGAGATGCCCAGCTTCGTCTCGACGACGGCGAGGAATGTCGCCGCGTCGCGCAGCAGGTCATCGGCTTCCCGGGTGGTCACCGATCCCGGCAGTCCGGCTTCGGCCAGGGCCCGCTTGCGGGCACCTGCCGCGAAGAACTCCGCCCACTCCCCCATTTCAGGGGCGATCTGGACGAGCAGTGTCCAGGCACTGAGCGGCCGGCCGCGACGCGCCGCGGTGGCCGGGCGGGCCCGGGCCGCCAGCACGGCCGCCGCGCCTCGGAGAGCGGCGAGGTGCGCGGCGGCGTACCTCTCCGCCGATGTGCGCGCGAGTTCGGCCTCGGCCAGGCCGCGCCGGGCCATCAC
>JBDTYE010000184.1:0-3552 GCA_040005895.1 Actinomycetota bacterium
CGAGGATGACGCCGCGGTCCTCGAAGAGCTTGGCGAGGACGCGGTGCGTGATCGTTGCGCCGACCTGGCTCTTGATGTCGTCGCCGATGATCGGCACGCCGGCGGCAGTGAACTTCGCTGCCCACTCGGGAGTGCCCGCGATGAAGACCGGCAGGCAGTTGACGAAGCCGACGCCGGCGTCGATAGCGCACTGCGCGTAGAAGCGTGCGGCGATCTCGGACCCGACTGGCAGATAGCAGATCAGCACGTCGGCCCGGGCGTCGCGCAGCGCCTCGACGACGTCGACCGGCGGCGCGTCGCTCTCGTCGATCATCTGCATGTAGTACTTGCCGAGGCCGTCGAGCGTGTGCCCGCGCAGCACCTCGACCCCCAGCGGCGGCACGTCGGCCAGCTTGATCGTGTTGTTCTCGCTGGCGAAGATCGCCTCGGAGAGGTCGTGGCCGACCTTCTTGCCGTCGACGTCGAAGGCAGCGACGAACTCGATGTCGCGGACGTGGTATCCGCCGAGTTCGACGTGCATCAACCCGGGTACTCGCGCGCTCGCGTCGGCTTCGCGGTAGTACTCGATGCCTTGCACGAGCGAAGCGGCGCAGTTGCCTACGCCGACAATGGCGACTCGGACCGAGCCCATGGGGTTGCTCCTCTACTTGGACGTGCCGCGGACCGGAGTGCCGGTTCGGCGTGACTTCTTCGTCGCGGCGGCCGGGGTCTGGCGTCGCGTCTTGCCGGAAACTTCTAGAGGCGCTCGGGCGCCGCTGCTCGTGCCGTCAGTGCGGTCTGTGTGCGCGGTGCCCGCGCCGTGGGCCGGGCCGGCGCCGGTGCGTTCGCCCTGGATGAGTTCGTTGAGCCAGCGCACTTCGCGCTCGACCGATTCGAGGCCGTGCCGCTGCAATTCCAGGGTGTAGTCGTCGAGTTTCTCGCGCATCCGGGAGAACGCCGCGCGCAGGCCTTCCTGCTTCTCCTCCAGTCGGATCCGCCGGCCTTCGAGGATGCGCAGCCGCGTCTGCGAGTCGGTGTGCGCGAAGAAAGCGAAGTGGACGCCGAAGTTCTCGTCCTCCCACGTGGAGGGCCCGGCTTCAGTCAAAAGCTCCTGGAAGTGTTCCTTGCCCTCCGCCGTCAGCTTGTAGACGACCCGGCTGCGACGGCCGGCCATCGCGGAGCTGCCCTGCGCCTCCTTGACGATCCACCCGGCGCGCTCCATCTTCGCGAGGCACGGGTAGAGCGATCCGTAGGAGAACGCACGGAAACGACCGAGCACGGTATCGAGGCGCTTCTTGAGCTCGTATCCGTGCAGCGCGGACTCGTGCAGGAGGCCGAGGATGGCGAACTCCATGCGGCGCTCCCTTCGTCCGGTTTTAGACGATACATCGGACTGATGTATCGCTTCGATACATCGGACCATAGGTGGACACCTGGTGTTCGTCAAGCACGCCGCTGGACCGTGTTGCGGTTCTCTGCGGGGTTGCGGGGCCGGGGAGCCGTCGTAGGCTTTGCCGGTGCGCACTCAGCGGTCGGTCATCGACTATTCGCTCGCCAGGCGAGCGACGCTGCTCGGCCTGTACTCCGGCCGGCTGTCGGCGCTCGACGTCTGCGATGCCCACCCCTACCTGCTGCGGGCCGCCAAGTACCACGGTGAGGCGACCGCCGCCGGGTGCCCCGTGTGCAAACGTGACCCGCTCACGCACGTCAACTACGTCTACGGCGACGAGCTAAAGGATGCGGCCGGCCAGGTGCGTAGCACCGCCGAGCTCCCGAGGATGGCGCTCGAGTACGCAGACCTGACGGTCTACGTCGTCGAGGTGTGCCGCAGTTGCGGCTGGAACCACCTGACCACCAGCTACCAGATCGGCACCAACGGACTGCGCCAACGCCGCGTACGCCGCCCTGCGACAGGCAACGCGGCGGCCGCCAGCACCACTGACTCGGACTTCGATCCCGACCTGTGATCGCCGGGTTCGGGTCCCCGCCACAAGTGAAGGAGCGCAGGCTTGTGGTCATCGCGAAACCAGGCGACACCGCGGTACGGAGCCGGGGACACTGCGCTCGGCATCTGCGGCTCTATCGCAGACCGCTTCCCCGGTCCTGAGGAGGCCCTCCGTCAGCTGGCCGAGGATGTCCCCGGCATTAGAGCCCAGCTTTCCGGGGTGTTCCGGGTGACCGAACCCGACATATCGGTGGTCACCATCATCGAGCCGCGCCAATTGGGCTGGCTGGCCCCCGCGACTTGTGTGAAATTGCGTACACGAACGGCGGTCGGCTGAGCGTGGCTGCCGTACGGAGATTCACACAAGTGGGGAGTCCCGCCGCGCCCGTCGCCACGTCGACGTACGCGATGTGTTCAGCTGGTATGCGAAGTCCGCGGACGTTTTCGCGCCAACCCAGCTGGGGAGCCCTTCAAGCATGCCGACGACCGACAAGCCCGTTCGACCGCGTCCGGCGAAAGCCGGCAACCCGTTCACGCGGTGGTGGGGGCGGCGTTCGGTGTGGGGCCGGCGACTGCTGCTGGCGTTCACGGTGCTGTCGGTCCTGGTCTTCATCAGCCTGGTGCTGCTGATCACCGTGGCCTCGCGCATTCCCGTTCCTGACGCTGCGGTCAACAACCAGACGACCATCGTCCAGTTTGCCGACGGCCGCACCGAACTGGGGCGCCTCACGGGTGCCGAGAACCGCGTCGAAGTGCCGCTGACCGACGTACCGGAGCAGGTCCAGAATGCGGTGCTCGCGGCGGAGGACCGTAACTTCTACCGCCACGGCGGAGTGTCTTTCCCGGGGCTGGCCCGCGCCGCGCTTCGCGACCTCAAGGGCGGCGGCGCGAAGCAAGGCGGCTCGACGATCTCGCAGCAGTACGCGAAAAACGCCTTCAACGCCAGGCAGAAAACGTTCGCGCGCAAGTTCCGCGAGGCTGTCATCGCGATCAAGCTGGAGCAGAAATACACGAAGCAGCAAATCCTCGAGCTATACCTCAACGAGATCTACTTCGGGCGCGGCGCCTACGGAATCGAGGCCGCCTCTCGCACCTATTACAACAAGGCTGCGCGCACGCTGACGCAGGAGGAGGGCGCGTTCCTCGCCGGCATCATTCAGTCGCCGAGCAACTATGACCCCGACACGGCAAGGGGCAAGGCGGGTGCCGAGCGCCGGTTCCGCTACGTGCTCGGCGGCCTGGTCAAGATGGGCAAGTACGACGCCGCGAAAGTCCAGACCGCGACGTTCCCGATGCCGACCCGGCCGCGTACTGCGACCAGCCGGATCAAGGGTCCCAGGTCCTACATCCTGGACGCCGTCCGCGCCGAGGTGCGCAACAGACTCGGCATCGACGACGATGCGATCTACACCGGGGGTTACCGGATCAGGACCACCATCGACGCCAGGGATCAGGCGGCCGCGGAAAGCGCCATCAAGGAGTTCTTCGCGAGCCAGCCGCCCGGACTGCAGCAGGCGATCGTGTCGCTGGATCCGCAGACCGGCTCTGTTCGGGCGATGTACGCCGGCCGCGACGATTCCGGTGACAAGAACCGGGTCGATTACACGGGGATCATCGGCGACGCGAAA
>JBDTYE010000185.1:0-2982 GCA_040005895.1 Actinomycetota bacterium
CGTCGACACGTTCCAGAGAGACCACAAGAAAATGCCGGTCGCCCAGAACGCGAGCCGCGACTCAGAGGGTCGCGTGCGCGCGGTCGCCATCGCCGTCGTCTCGTCGAGGGTCAGGTGGGCGCCGATCAACCGCCGCCAACCCCGCCACCCCATCAGCGGCGTCATGCGGACGGCGTACAGACCGTTGCGCGCGCCGAGCAGCAGCGCGACGGAAACCGCGCTTGCGGTTGTGCCACCGCCTCCCAGCACCGCGACCAGCGCGAACTGTGATGCCCCTGTGAAGGCGAACGCGGACAGCACGCCCGCTTGCGCAATGCTCAAGTGCCGGGACACGGCGATGGCACCGAAGGACATCCCGATGGTCGCCGACGCGAACGATATGGCGAAAGCATCGCGCAGGATGCCGCGCCGGACGTCGGGTTGAATTTCCCCGTCGTCGGTCGCGGCCGCATCAAGAATCATGCGGCCGACGACCCACGAAGGAGCTTCTAGTCGAGGTAGTCGCGAAGCTTCTGCGAGCGGGACGGGTGCCGCAGCTTGGAGAGCGTCTTCGACTCGATCTGGCGGATCCGCTCGCGCGTCACCCCGAACTCGTGACCGACCTCTTCCAGCGTGCGCGAGCGCCCGTCGGTCAGGCCGAATCGGAGCTGGATGACCTTCTTCTCCCGCTCGCTCAGCGTGTAGAGCACCGCGTCGAGCTGCTCCTGCAACAGGATGAACGCCGCGGCGTCAGCAGGCACGACCGCGTCGCTGTCCTCGATGAAGTCGCCGAGCTGGGAGTCGCCCTCGTCGCCGATCGTGGTCTCGAGGCTGATCGGCTCCTGGCCGTACTTCTGGATCTCGCGCACCTTTTCAGGTGTGAGTTCCATCTCCTTGGCGATTTCCTCAGGAGTCGGCTCCCGGCCCAGCTCGGAGAGCAGCTGGCGCTGGATCCGAACGCACTTGTTGATCATTTCGACCATGTGAACCGGAATGCGGATCGTGCGCGCCTGGTCGGCCAGCGCCCGGCTGATCGCCTGCCTGATCCACCAGGTGGCGTAAGTGGAGAACTTGTAGCCCTTGGTGTAGTCGAACTTCTCGACCGCGCGGATGAGGCCGAGGTTGCCTTCCTGGATCAGGTCGAGGAAGAGCATGCCGCGCCCGACGTAACGCTTTGCGATCGAGACGACGAGGCGCAGGTTGGCCTCTACCAGCTTCTTCTTCGCGAGCTGGCCGTCGCGCTCGATCGCCTGCAGGTCGCGGCGCATCGCGGCGCCGAGCTTGGGCGTCGTCGCAAGTTTCTCCGAGGCGAAAACGCCCGCCTCGACGCGCTTGGCGAGGTCGACTTCTTCCTCGGCCGTGAGCAACGGAACCTTGCCGATGTCCTTGAGGTACATACGGACCGGGTCACTCGTGGGTGACGCCTTGAGCGCCAGCTCCGCTTCCCGGTCCTCGCGGCGTACCGCTTCGTCGTCGTCGACGTCCTCCGGCTCGAGGATCTCGATCCCCGCGTTGTTCAGAATTCCGAGTACCGCGTCCATCGACTCCGGCGGAATCTCGGCGGCCACCATCGCCACTCCGACTTCTTCGGCAGTGAGGAAACCGGCCTCCTTGCCCTTCGCGACGAGTTCTTTGACCTCATCGAGATGAGCTTCCTGGGGCATCGCAGTTACTGTCATTCCACCTTCAAGTCCTGATCGTGCGGCGGTCGCCGGCAGTCGGCCCCGACCAGCTGTGGACGGCCTGGGGGCCGAAGTACCAACGCCCCCCGGGGTACGCGTTGTTCCCCGTGAGCGATAGTCGACACGGCGCAGCGGCAACCGCTCCGCACGTGTGACTCGTCATCATCTCGCAGATCGCTCACAAACGTGAGTCCGTAACCGATATGTCGGGTGTGATCCGTGGCGTACCGACCGCCGTTCGGCTCAATAACCCTGATCGTTCAGCTCCGACGCGCTCATATTGCACACGTCACACCCTCTGCCGTGGTTCGCTGTACGAGGACGGGGAACGAGGGCACCGCTTCGGTAGTTGCAACAGGCGAACACCGTCCAACTCAGGAGCTGACGAGCACACCATGACAAACCCAGCAGCGACACTCAGTACGCCCGACCTGCACCTGACGCGGTCGGACCGTTGTGACCGCTGCGGCGCGCAGGCTTTCATCAAGGTGCAGCTCCCCGCAGGCGGCGAGCTGCTCTTCTGCGCCCACCACGGCAAGCAGTACGAAGGCAAGCTCCGTGAGCTCTCTGCAACGATCGTGGACGAGTCGGAGCAGCTGGCGCCGTAGCGCAATCGGCCGCTCACTCAGCGCGATGCACCTGGTGATACTTACCTCTCGCGCTGTCCACAGATCGGTATCGGACTTGGAGATTCCGGTCGTGGAGTGCTTACTCTAGTTACCGCCCCCAGGGATCTGACCCCGGGCGCGCCGCGTCCGGAACGCCTAGTCCTGCCCCGGGTCCGCGGTCTGACCGACGTACCGGCAGGAGCGGGGAACCCATTTGTGACGCGGGCCATCGACGCGTCTCGGGGTGAAGCTGCTGTCATCACCGGCAGCGGCCGGGCGACTTCCAGCCCGAACCCGACAGGTCACCTCGCAGGCGTGAGGAAGGGCTACCGCATGTCCGCACGTTCTTACCGACCCCGTCACCGCCGCCCGTCCAAAGCGAAACCCGCGCTCGTCGTCTCGACGCTTTCGACTGCTTTCATCCTGGCAGGAGCATCGAACGCGCACGCCGCGACCAGCGACGACTTTGCCAGGCTCCGCCAGTGCGAATCCGGCGGCGACTATTCCATCAACACCGGCAACGGCTTCTACGGCGCCTACCAGTTCGACCTGCAGACCTGGCACGGCCTGGGCTACCCGGGCCTGCCGAGCAACGCGTCGGCGGCCACCCAGGACGCGGCGGCGCGTGCGCTGCAGTCGCAGCGCGGGTGGCAGCCGTGGCCGAGTTGTTCGCGCCAACTCGGCCTGCGACACCACTCCGGGTCCAGCCAGTC
>JBDTYE010000186.1:0-2848 GCA_040005895.1 Actinomycetota bacterium
GTTCTCCAGGTCGATCGCGGCCTGACCCTCGTAGCTGACCGAGTCGCGCAACCCGAGGATCGCCGCGACCGCGTCGAACAGCCGGCCGACGCTGCTCGTCTGCGGCGAATTGATCCCGGCCTTCGACGCCGCAAGCACGTCGCGCCACCTGCGGCCTTGCCGGCGTACGACGTCGAGACCGTCGGGCACGTTCCCGTCGTACGCCGCGTCGAGATGCGCGGCGGCCATCCGCCACGGCGCGCGAACCGCGGCGGCGCCGCCCGGCATCGCGACGACCTGCAGGTGGGCGACTCGGGTGAATCCGACCAGGTCGGCTATCAGCACCTCGCCGCCCCAGAACGTGTCGTCCGTGCCGAGCCCGAGTCCGTCGAAGGCGATGCCGATGACAGGTCCGGTGAAGCCGTTGTCGGCAAGGCAGGAGGCGATGTGCGCGTGGTGATGCTGTACGCCGAGAAGGGTCACACCGGTCAAGGACACCGCGTGCTGCGTCGAGAGGTAGCCGGGATGCAGGTCGTGGGCGACGACCTGCGCGCTGACGTCGAGCAGGCGCTCCAGGTGCTCGATCGCCTGCAGGTAGGAGCGGAAGGTCTCGAAGTTCTCCAGATCGCCGATGTGGTGCGAGACGAACGCCTGCCGGCCCCGGCCGAGGCACAGCGTGCTCTTCAGTTCCGGTCCGCAAGCGAGCACTGGCCGCGGGAACTCTTCGAGCAGCGGGATCGGCAGCGGAACGTAGCCGCGCGAGCGCCGGATCAGCAGCGGCCGGCCGCCGACGAGCCGCAGGACCGAGTCATCGACCCGGGTCTGGATCGGCCGGTCGGAGATGAGGAAGGCGTCCGCGATGGGGGAGAGCCGGTGCAGGGCGTCGGTGTCGTCAGAGGCGATGGGCTCATCCGAGATGTTGCCGCTCGTCATCACCAGCGGCCTGCCAACCGCGGCTAGCAGCAGGTGATGCAGCGCCGTGTAGGGGAGCAGAACTCCGAGCGTCGGCTGCTGCGGCGCGACGGCTGATACGACCGGCGTGTCCCCCCGTTTCCTGAGCACGACGATCGGCCGCGCCGCCTCGATCAGCTGGCGTTCCTCGTCGGCATCCGCGTGCACGAGCAGCCGTGCGTCGTCGAGATCGGCGACCATCACCGCGAACGGCTTGTCCTCGCGGTGCTTGCGCGCGCGCAGCGCCGAAACCGCGCTTTCGTCGAGGGCGTCGGCGGCGAGGTGGTAGCCGCCGAGACCCTTCACGGCCACGATCCGGCCGCTGCGCAGCAGCGCGGCGGCGGCTGCAAGGGGGTCGCCCGGAAGCGCGGCGCCATCGGCGCCGACGAGCGCCAGCCGCGGCCCGCAATCGGGGCAGCAGATCGGCTGAGCGTGGAAGCGGCGGTCGGTCACGTCGTCGTACTCTTCCCGGCAGGCCGCGCACATCGGGAAGCCGGCCATCGTCGTGGCCGCCCGGTCGTACGGGACGTCCTTGACGATCGTGTAGCGCGGACCACAGTCGGTGCAGTTGGTGAACACGTAGCGGTAGCGCCGATCCGAGGGGTCGGAGACCTCGGATAGGCAGGCGTCGCAGGTCGCGACATCAGCTGAGATCAGCGCGGTGCGCGAGCCGGACGCCGCGCTGTGCACGATGGCGAAACCGCGCTGGCCGGTGGCCGGCAGCCGAGTCGCTACGATCCCGGTGACGGACGCGAGTCGAGGGGCCTCGACCGGCAGGGCGGCCAGGAAGCCGTCGACCGCGGCCGCGTCGCCCTCGATCTCGACGAAGACGCCCGCTTCGTCGTTGCCCACCTGGCCGGCCAGATCGAAGCGCGCGGCCAGCGCGAAGACGTAGGGCCGGAAGCCGACGCCCTGGACGACGCCGGCCACCCGCACGAGGACGCGCGTCGACGAAGTCGGATACGGCGCGATCGGGTCAGCCACCGCACTCATGTTTCCACAACGTGATACTTCAAAATCTTTCGTTGACAACCAACGCGCCTGCGGTCTATCACGAAAACAGCCGCCATGAAACCGGCAGTGTCCGGTGCCGTGGCGACGACCTGGGCCGCGTGGCGCGGCCCAGTTTGTCGGGAGGTGCGTGAATGCTCTCCGTCGAAGCCCTCGCTGCCGAAGACACGCTGGTCCACGTGCTGTGGATCAACGCAGGTCTGAGCTGTGACGGCGACTCCGTAGCCCTGACCGCGGCAACTCAGCCCAGCATCGAGGAGATCGCCCTCGGGGCCCTGCCCGGGCTGCCGAAGGTCGCGGTGCACTGGCCGCTCATCGATTTCGAATGCGGTCCGGCCGGTGGCGCCGACGACTTCCTCGAATGGTTCTGGAAGGCCGACCGCGGCGAGCTGGAACCCTTCGTTCTCGTCGTCGAGGGATCCATCCCGAATGAGGCGATCAAGGACGAGGGCTACTGGTGCGGGTTCGGCAACAATCCGCTGACCGGTCAGCCGGTGACGACCAGCGAGTGGCTGGATCGGCTGGCACCAAAGGCTTTGGTCGTATTGGCGGCCGGAACCTGCGCGACGTACGGCGGCATCCATGCGATGGCCGGCAACCCGACCGGGGCGATGGGGGTGCCCGACTATCTCGGCTGGGACTGGAAGAGCAAGGCGGGGATCCCGATTGTGTGCGTGCCCGGTTGCCCTATCCAGCCGGACAACCTCTCCGAAACCATCACCTATCTGCTCTACCAGGCAACCGGCCAGGCGCCGATGATCCCGCTGGACGAAATGCTGCGGCCGACGTGGTTGTTCGGCGCGACCGTGCACGAGGGCTGTGACCGGGCGGGCTACTACGAGCAGGGCGACTTCGCGACCGAGTACGGCTCGCCGAAGTGCATCGTGAAGCTCGGCTGCTGGGGACC